>DAOTTD010000203.1:0-39690 GCA_034438015.1 Ktedonobacteraceae bacterium
TGCCGTTGCCAATGACGTGCGACTGCGAACATTGCGGATTGGGACAGTTTGGTAGGGCTGATGGGACTGTCATGATAGTCCTCCTGATCGGTATTGTACCACTTCTCTCAAGAGTCACTACCCAAAAACCAGAACGAAAACAAAAGCTCTGCGGCCGCAGAGCTTGCCTACTCCACCTTCTTAAAAAGGGCTGTGTTGCAAAAACTGTGGGAAAGTGGTGATGAGCGTAATGGCACCTTTCTTGCTCAGCTTAGGCTGCCGCTCCAAACAGGCGAGCGATAGACGCTGCTTGCCCCAGAATGTCTCCTTTTTCCACTCCGTGCATCTGGCCCTTGCGAAGCATGTTCATCATCTCGTAGCCGGGTCTCGTTCGCCACCCCGTCTCGAAGGTAAAGAAGCCCATCCCTGGCTTCACAAGCCGTTTGATAAACCGATGATCTTGCTCAACCAAGTTGGCCCTGCGTTCAGGAAGAAGCCACGTAGCCGCAAAGTAGATAAGTGCGGCACAGTTTTCGTTTAGATCCCTTCAGATGTGCCCATCATACGAGCAAGGCCGTCAGCAGAAACCCGTGTGTAGATGGTCGTGGTCGTGATATCGGCGTGGCCCAACAATTGCTGAATGGCTGGCAGCGGCATCGGAGGGCGATCCAGTCCATAGGCAGCAGGATCAAGGAGTGATTTGGCAAATGTATGGCGAAGATCGTGGGGGCCGAGAGGTGAAGAGAGTTTTGCTGCCTGACCAAGCTTGGCAATGATCTCACGAATGCCGCGTACGGCCAGCGGTCCACGCTGACCGAGAAAGAGATGCCCATCTGGCCAGCGACTCCAGTCAGCAACTGCTTCTCCCTGGACCCTTGCCAGCTCGCGCCAGTGTTCTGCCACCTGTTCGCGATGGTTGAAATACGCATCGAGCGGATCGCGTGCTTCCTGGACCAGCGGGATCTCGCGATGTTTGAGTCCCTTGCCTCGACGAATAATGAGCAACCCGCGCCGTGCGGAGATTTGCACATCGGGAATCTGAAGGGCAGCGACTTCTGAGACGCGTGGGCCTGCATAGCGAAAGAGGGTAGCCAGCGCAAAGGCTAATCCATGATCTCGCCGAGCGGCCTGTTCAGCGCATCGCCGAACCGCATTCCATTCGGTCTTGGATAAGGCGACGGGAGCTGGTTCAACGATATCAATCATGGTCACATTGCGAAAGGGATTGGTGCCGTCGATCGTATCGAAGAAGAGCATGAGGCTGATCAGCGCTCGATTGATAGTCGTCGGGGCATAGCGTCTGGCGAGCAGGTGGTCTCGGTAGGTTTTGGCATCGGTTGGTGTGACCTCGGTTGCTTTGAGACCAGGATGTTCCTGCTGCAACCAGGTGGCAAAGCGGCGGGCATCCTGGGTATAGAGGGTGATCGTTTTGGCCGCCAGATCCGGGCGAAGGTTCAAGGTCTCCTGCCAAGCAGCAATCTCATTCCACATAACTCCTCCTTGTTATCGGCACAGTTACGTTATCGGCGCAGTTTTTGGTGAGATAGCGCCCGCAACTCTGCCGATAATATACCACACGAGGGAAGAAACTCTGCCGATAATCCCCCTTTTCGGCACAGTGCAGAGAGTCCCGTGGCGTTCCCCTCATGAGACGATATGGCGCGTGGAACGAGGGAGTTCCCGGCGCGCGGGCAACGTTTCTCGCATCACCCCGGAGACGACGACCCCTGAGAGGAAGGTCACTCCACCGATGACTCCAATGGCCCAGGAGACCCCGAACAGGTCGGCCAGGACCCCGGCTAGCAGCGCCCCGATGGCGTATCCACTATCGCGCCAGAGCCGGTAGACGCCCACTGCTGATGCACGCCAGTCCGGATGGGCGACATCTGCGATCGTCGCGAGGAGTGTTGGATAGACCAAAGCCGTCCCCAGCCCAAGCAGAACCATCGAGAGTGCCCACCACCCAAACCCGTGAAGCAGCGGCAACAGCCCGAGAGCAACGCCTTGAAGCAGCATCCCACCCACAATCATACCTTTGCGCCCAATGCGGTCGGAGAGCGCCCCTGTCAGCAACTGCGTCGTTCCCCACACGCCCGGATAGATGCCCGCCAGCAGCCCGATCTGCGCGATACTCAGACCGCCAGCTGCAAAAAAGAGCGGAACCACTCCCCATGCCAAACCATCATTCAGGTTGTTCACCAATCCGGCCTGGCTGACTCCGAAGAGCGTTCGGTTCTTCCAGGAGGTGAGCCAGAAAATGTCCTTGAATGAGGGGATAGCTGACCTTTGATCTGAGCGCTGGACCTGTTCTGCTGATCCGTCTCTGTGCTCGGTAGCAGCAGCCAGCATGGCCGCTTCCTGGCGCGCATGCCCATGCGACTCGCGCACGAAGACGAGCGACAGCAGCAGACCGGCCAGGGCAAACCCAATGCCGAGCAGGAACGGCTCGGGCCGCAGCGCATAGGTGGCGGCGAGATAGCCAGCCGCGATGGCGGCAAGCGAGACCGCCATGTAGCCAGCCGCTTCATTGATGCCCATGGCAAGTCCACGTCGTGCGGGTCCCACCAGGTCGATCTTCATAATGACGGTGGTGGACCAGCAGAGGCCCTGGTTCATGCCCAGCAGCACGTTCGCGAAGACCACCCAGCCCCAGGACGGGGCAAAGATAATGAGGAACGGCACCGGCAACCCGACCAGCCAGCCAACCACCAGCACCCCTTTGCGCCCGATGCGATCGCTGAGCCGGCCCGCGAAGAGATTGGAAGCCGCTTTGACGACGCCGAAGCTCACGATGAAGGAAAGGACAGCCGTCGTGGAAACCAGACCGAAGACGCGCTGCCCGAGCAGCGGCACGATGCTGCGCTCGAGTCCCACCATCCCGCCAACGAACGCGTTGACGATCACCAGCAGCGTGAACTGCTGCCAGTTGGCGCGCAGACCAAGTTGCACGACTGATTGTGCCGTTTGAGGGGGCAGTCTCTTCTCGTCAGGAGATGGCATAGCGGTTTGCTCCTGTGTACTGTTTCCTTCCCATCGTAGACTCCCAAAAGCATCTCAAGGCTCGCTTTCGCCTTTGTCCCCTGCATCATAGAAGACATCGGCACCCAGCAGTGCAGTGGGCTTGATGGGGACTTCACACGCGAGCGAGGCCCTCGCCGCATTCCATTCCTCTTCATCTGCCGCCTTGCGTGCGCGGAAGTTGATGCCTTGTGTCCCGAATTCTGCGGCACTACTCGCTTGAGGGGCGCCACTGAAGACGTCCGCTTGCCAGACGATCTCGAAGTCAACGAATCCTGCAGCCACGACCGTGGCCTTCAGTTCTGCTTCCAGCAGAGCACCAGCTATTCAGCCCGTCCACAGATCGATCTGCTGTTTCGCGTCCGCTGGCACCGCCTGCTGCACCAGGATATCCCCGATCTGGAGGCGACCGGTGGGTTTGAGCACCCGGGCCATCTCCTGCAAGGCAGCGAGTTTGTCTGGCAGCAGGTTGAGCACCCCGTTGGAGATGACCACATCGGCCCAGCCATCAGGGACGGGTAACGACTCGGCCAGGCCTTCGCGGAACTCCGCATGGCCTGCCCCGGCAAGGCTCACACTCTTCCTCGCCGTTTCAAGCATCGCCGGAGTCATATCGACTCCGATGACCTGTCCGTCTGGCGCGACCATCTTCGCTGCGATCAGACTATCGATGCCAGCACCGCTGCCGATATCGACAACCCGCTCACCGGGCTGGAGTTGGCCGATGCGAAAGGGATTGCCCGTGCCAGCGAAAGACGCGATCGAGCCTTCGGGAAGACCTTCCAACCAGTCATCGCGGTAGCCAAGCATACTGGCGAGCGGACGACCGGTGTGGAAGTGATAGCCTCGACCAGGGTCTCGTGCCACCGCCGTGTATTCCTCCTGGATGGCTTGACGCAAGCGACCCAGGTCAAGACTCGGTTCTGTCGGTAGACTGTCACTCATCATGACCTCCTTACTGTATGAGCTCCTTGTAGGTATTGTAGGTAGTAATGTGACATCAGGAGATGGCACAGCGGTTCGCTCCTGCTTCTAGCTCGGTCACATCGTGATCAGGCACCAGACCGGCTTCGTTGAGCCTCGTGATGCGTTCATAGTTGGGTGGAGTCGGGGGGAGATGTCGCAAAAGGGTTTCGACAAACACCGTCCGTGTCGCATGCAGCAGGCCAACGTGCTCGTCGATCTCCGAAAGCCGTGCGCCGATCGGTTTACCATCGAATGGCACGGGCTGACTCGCGTGTCCTGGCAGGACGAGCGTCTCCGATGGCAGCGCGAGGAGCTTGTGCAGGCTGTGGTAGAGCTGTGAGGACCGCGCTCGGGTTTCCTGGGCGTTAGCATGCAGGTCAGGACGCCCGATGCTGGTGGGAAAGAGGGTATCACCCGTCAAGAGGATGGCATTGTTGAGCAGGTAACAGGTGCTCTCCGGCGTGTGCCCCGGCGTACGCAGTGCGGTCAGCATCAGGTGAGGGGTGGCGAGTGTGTCGCCATCGCGCATGGCTGTAAAGGGAAACGACACGCGAGGCTGCTCCGGCAGAAACAGCATGGCCCCGCTGCGTTCGGCCAGCTGGCGCGAGCGCGAGAGATGATCGGCGTGAATATGCGTGTCAAAGACGCCGGTGATCTGCCACCCATGACGTATCGCCAGGTCCAGATACACCTCTGGGTCAAGGGAGGCATCGATCACGAACGCTTCCTCACCTGCGCCAATGAGGTAGGAGAGGCACCCCTTGCCAGTGCGCCGCACCTGGATGACACGCGCCGAACGATCTTCGAGAGGGATCTCGGCCGTATTCCAGGCCAGGCTCCACGCCTTCATCCCTCCCTCCAAGGAGAGCGCGTGAACGCCTCGCGCAGTAAGCTGCTCAGTGGCAAGTTGACTGGTTCTGCCAGCAGCACAAACCGTGACCACGGGGGCATCATCGGCTACCTCTACTGCGTCGAGCGCGTGGGGATCGTGCTCATTGAGGGCACGGTAGGCATCAAGATGGATGCTGCCAGGAATGGCCCACTCAGCCCGCTGGTCGGCTGGTCGAACATCCAGGATGGTGACAGAGCGTCTCTCCTCCAGCCACGTCCGCAAGGTCTCAACGGAAATCGTTTCCATGGGAGTCTCTCTTTCTACGCTTCGATGGGGAACCCCAACGCTTTCCAGTCTGGCAGCCCCTCTGCAAGCCGGCGTGCCTGATATCCTCGCGCATGCAACAGCGCCACCGCCTCATCGGCAAACACACAGTAGGGACCGCGACAATAGGCGACAATCTCTTTGTCCACAGGCAGTTCTGCGAGGCGTGCTTCCAGCTCCGCCACCGGCAGGGAACGCGCATAAGGAAGATGCCTCACGGTATATTCTTCAGTCGGGCGAACGTCGAGCACAACCACCTGCTCATCGTTCAATCGGCTGAGCAATTCCTGGGCGGTCATGGGTTGCCAGTGCTGGCGGTCATGCAGATAGGTCTCGACAACCCGGTCAATTTCCGCAAGTTGCGCCTCTCCGACAGTTCGTATGGCCTGCCACATCGTGAACACGCTGTCATCAGTCAGGCGGTAATACATCGACACCCCCTCGCGGCGTGCTTCGACGAGATGTGCCGCCCGCAGGATCTGTAAATGCTGCGAGGCGTTGGCGACCGTCAGACCAGTTTCTTCTGCCAGAGCTTCTACGGTGCGCTCGCATTGGGCAAGCACATCGAGCAGTTCCAAGCGATGCGGGTTCGCCAGCGCTTTGCTAATACGCGCGAATTGTTCGTAGAGCTGATCCTTAAAAGCACGTTTCTCGGTCTGCTTCATCCAGTGTCGTTCCTCTCCTCGTGAATCAGGGGTGTGGGCCACAGGCCCGCGCTTTGCGCATCGACACGGGTCTGTGGGCAGCACGTTCGCTCAGGCCCTCCTGGTTGGGATGTGTCGGCTGGCAACTTCCGTCTACCTCTGTTCATATATTCGCTTATTCAATAGAATACTTGAAAACTTTGTCTCTGTCAAGCGTGTGAAGCAACTGGGGGTTGGCGTTGATACCGGCATCAATTCCTACGCGAACCCCTGAGTAGAAATGTTGAGAGTCGAAACAGGTTACCATACCTCTTCAGGCTATTTCCCTTGTCATTTGGCCTCTTCCCTTGCTACACTGAAGCCGAGCTACAGACGAGAAGCGTCCTGTTTTGGCGGGAGGAGGCGTGACAACAAAGCTTCGTGAGTAGCCGAGAGGAACAAAGACAACGAAAAGGGGAGCAGATGAAGCGAACGTGGACCTCAGAGGAGTTACTTGAGCATTTTACCCTTCTGCCCGACGAATTAGCAGCGGTCGGCAATAAATCTGGGGCCACGCGCCTTGGGTTTACCGTCTTACTCAAATGTTTCCAATACGAAGGCCGTTTCTTGCGTTCCAGGCAAGAGGCAGCCCCCGAGGTGGTGCGGTTTCTCGCGACCCAGGTTGGGGTTGATGCCGCTCTCTTTGCCCAGTACGCCTGGGAAGGACGCACCATCGAAGCGCATCGAGCACAGATCCGTGAGATGAGCAAGATACGGGAGTTCCGTCGTGCCGATGAAGAAGCACTGCTTGACTGGCTCTGTGCCGAGATTCTCCCTCATGAACACCATCCTGAGCGTCTCCGTGAGCTAATTCGCGCCGAGTGCCGAACCCGCAGAATCGAAGCTCCAGAAGATATTGCCGCGTTGATTGAGACCGGACTCGTGGCATACGAAGCACAGATTTATACCGTCATCGTGGCACGCCTCACGCCTGAGGTGCAGAATCGCCTGGATGCTCTTCTCGTGGCCGAGCCCGAGGCGTCGGGAGAAGAGGAGGAAGAATTACCACTCAACTTGTTGCGTCTCGACCCTGGCCCGGTTGGCGTCGAGAGTGCGCTAAGCGAGATCGCCAAATTGCGCTCCCTGCGGGCCATTGGATTGCCGCCCGATTCGTTTCAAGGGTATGCACCCAAGCTGGTGGAACGCTTGCGACGACGCGTTGCCGCTGAATCTCCTTCCCATATTCGCCAGCATCCCCAGGCCATTCGCATGACCCTGCTGGCCGCCCTGGTGTTTCAGCGTACCCAGGAAGTCACCGATGCCCTGGTCACCTTGTTGATCCAGATTGTCCATCGCATTGGCAAACGAGCCGAACGCCGCGTTGAAGCCGCGTATCTCAACGATCTCAAACGGGTAGCCGGAAAAACGCGCATTCTCTATCGGATTGCCGACGCAGCGCTCGAACACCCTGACGAACCCGTCCGAGAGGTGGTCTTTCCGGTTGCCAACGAGCAGACCTTGCGCGACCTGGTGGCTGAGTACAAAGCACAAGGGGGAGCCTACCGTCAAAAAGTGCAGGAGGTGATGCGTTCCTCCTATCGCAATCACTATCGCCAGATTCTCCCGGCCCTCCTGGACGTGCTTGACTTCCATTCCAACAATACGGCCTATCAACCCGTGATCGAGGCGCTTACAGTGGTTCGCGAGTATGTGAGCAGCCGACTGTCTTGGTATCCGGTCGAGGTCAGTCCTCCCGTTGAGGGAGTGGTCCCTCCCACCTGGGAAAACATCGTGGCGGAAAAAGATAGCGCTGGAGAGGAGCGGGTCAATCGCTTGACCTACGAATTGAGTGTGTTGCAAACCTTACGTGAGCGTGTGCGAAGCAAGGAAATATGGGTAGCTGGGGCGGCCCAATTCCGCAATCCTGAGGACGACCTCCCGCGTGATTTTGACCAGCATCGGGCAACCTATTACGCGGATCTCAACCTGTCGCTCTCGGCTGACGAGTTTGTGGCTTCGTTACAGACCCAGTTGACCACGGCGCTCGCGTCATTTGAACGCTTCATAGCGAAAAAGCCGAGTGATGTGGCCGTCGGCACGAAACGCGGGAAAGGCTGGATCACGCTCTCTCCACTCCCGAAGCAACCCGAACCCAAGCATCTCCCTCGTTTGAAAACGGAGATCCTGCGCCGATGGGGTGTCATTGGCTTACTTGATATGCTCAAAGAATCGGCGATGCTTACCGGGTGCCTTGACTGTTTCCTACAGGCAGCCGCGAAGCCCTTGATCCTGAACTGCTACAAAAGCGCTTACTCCTCTGTATTTATGGCATGGGAACCAATATGGGACTCAAACGGATGGCAGGGGTCGATCCCCACATCACCGCAGAGGATTTACGCTACACCCGACGGCGTTATCTGCACAAAGAGCACCTGCGAGCCGCGATTGCCCAGGTGGTCAACGCCCTGCTCCACGCTCGGCTGGAATCGATCTGGGGAGAAGCGACCTCCACCTGTGCCTCCGATTCCAAGAAATTTCATGCGGTTGATCAGAATCTCTTGACCCAATGGCATGCACGCTATCGCGGTCCCGGCGTTCTCGTCTACTGGCATGTGGAACGCCGCTCGGTCTGCATTTATTCACAGTTAAAATCCTGTACTTCCTCTGAAGTGGCGGCAATGCTCGAAGGCGTGCTCCGCCATTGTACCGACATGACGATCAAGCACCAGATGACCGATTCGCACGGGCATACCGTTATGTGGACATGTGAAACCCTGTAGAGCATTTGTTCGTGATAAGAACAGATGTTTCATAGTCAGAGAAGGAGCAAGTGAACCATGCGAGTCCACCATGTCCACACGGGCAGTCACCAGGATGAAACCTTTGAATTGCTCGACGATGACGATCACCCCATTCCTGCCGTTGCTGGCTTCCTGCGTCACCTGCGGGCTCGGGGGTGTTCTCCCAACACCCTGTCGGCCTATGCCTATGATTTGCTGCATTTCATGACCTTCCTCAAGGAGCAGCAGCTCACCTATCTGGAGTTTGCTCCCTCCCATGCTCTCCAGTTTCTGGAGTATCTTAGCACGATCTCCAGCCGCAAGCAAGCACGGCGCTTGAGCCTGGTGCTCTCTACGACGACCCATGAGGGAACGCCTGCTACCCGCCTCTCGCCTGCGACGATCAATCGGACATTTGCTGCTGTCTCCTCTTTCTACGAATACTTGATTCTCACAGGCGAGTTCTCGCAGCCAGAGAATCCTATCCACCAGGTCGATGATCCTGCGCTGGCCAGAGTAGCCGCCCGTCACCGTCCGTTCATGGGTCGCGCCAGTCGTCAGCGTCCTCTGCGACGATCAGTCCACGTCAAAACGGTCCAACGTGTGCCCCGACCGATGGATGACGAGCAGATCGACCTGCTGCTGGCTTCGCTCTCGAAGAAGCGTGACAAGGCGATGCTCTTGCTCATGTTGCACGGCGGTCTGCGCCCAGGGGAAATCCTCAATCTTCAGTTGGAAGATATTTCCTACGCTCGTAAGCGGGTGGTGATCCGCTATCGGACTAACCATCCCAAAGGCGTCCGAACCAAATCACGAACGGAACGGGTGGTAGACCTCCTTCAGCCAGAAACGTTACAGGCCGTGAGCGACTATGTGATGCAGGAACGCCCATCGGATACCAGCAGTCCCTACCTCTTTCTCGTTGGCGGTCGAGGCAAAAGACATGGCGAACCGCTGGGCTCTCATGCCCTGGTGAAGCTGTTTGAACGACACTGCGAACGTGTTGGCATTCGTCCCCCCTGGATCACTCCTCATGCCCTCAGACATACGCATGCCACGCGCATGTTCGAGGGCGGCATGCGGGATCTGACCCTGCAAAAGCGCCTGGGCCATGCCTCACCGGAATCCACGCGCATCTACACCGACGTCTCAGATGCCACAGTCGTTGCCGAATATCGCCATGCTCTTGGAAAGGAGGAGACCCGATGACGTCCTCCTCCCTGGATGCGCTCTCATCCTTGCCATTCCATCACGCGAGTGCGCAAGAGTGGGAAACGTTCGTCCGACACTTCGCGACGAGCCAGAGGTACCAGGAAGCGCTCCTCCTGTCTCGTCGCCAGTTCGTCTCCTGCTATCCGAGCCTTTCAGTGTGGTTTGCCGCTCCTCTTGTTGAGCGTGTTGGACGGTCAGATGAAGAGTGCCGACAGAACGTGGGACACAACGATGTCCTGTACAAAATCTCCTACCATGCGCGTCACTATCTGGCCTTCCTTGCTTTACGTGGGTATGCCCGCTTCGATTGGGAATGGCTCATTGCTGTTCGCCAATTTCGGCCATCCTCCCTCTTTACCTGTGCAGCAGGAGATATGGGAATGACCGCTCTGCTTGATGACGCCTTTCACCTGGGCTTCGCCAAGCAGCACACAACGAGCGCCTTCCACTGGCTCATTCATCGTATCCTGATGCATACCGGCGTGCCAGATATTGAACAGATTACCGAGGTCGAACTTCAGGAGTTCGAGCAGGCCCTTGACCGTTTTACCGAACGGCCAGACGTAGATGTGCTTTATGGGTCAGTCGATGAGTACCGCAAGCGGCTCAAATCTCGCAAGATCTCTCTGCACCAACTTCAGGTGGTTCTCTATCATCGAGGGCAAGTGAACCGCGAGCCACAACGAGTGGTGAATGCCCCCTCTCGACGCGTGTTCATGGCCCACAAGCCACGCATGCAGGAGATCCTTGCTCGTTACCTGACTGCGCGGAGTTTGACTGATCAACCCGCAACCGTCAAGAAGCTGGATCTGGCCATGCGCGAGTTCGTTGACTGGATCGAGCAAACCTATCCTGACACCCAGACCTTTGCAGAAGTGACGCGAGAGCATGTCCTGGAATATGCCGAGGTGCTCAACACCCGACTGGGCATGTTCACGTCACAGCCACTGGCTTCATCGAGCAAATGGGTGATCATGACAAAAGTGGCTCAGTTCTTTCGTGAGGTCTCCTACTGGGGATGGGAGGATGTTCCCATACGACCACTTCTTCTCCCTGGAGAGCTTCCCAAGCGCCCACTGCGGATTCCTCGCTATATTCCTGAGCCTGAGTTGGAACGGCTCATGGGCGCGATTCGGGCGCTTGACTGTCCGTATCAGCAAGCGGCCCTGCTCATTGCTCGCTGGAGCGGAGCACGGAGAGGGGAAATCCGTCGGCTCGAAGTGGACTGTCTCGACAGCTATCCAGATGGCACACCACGACTGCGCATCCCAGCGGGAAAAACGTACCAGGAGAGAGTGATCCCCATCCATGAGGAGGCCGCTGCGGCTATCAGGACCCTTCAAGCTCGACACTGTGGGGAACGCGGATGGGTTGACCGCAAAACCGGCATCATCACCCGCTCCCTCTTTATGCATCGAGGCAGACTCTTTGGAGCACGCTACCTGTTCGAGTGTGCGATTGAGAAAGCTTGCCAGGCTGCTGGACTCGTCACACCAGATGGCAAGCCGACAGTGACTCCCCATCGTTTTCGGCACACGGTCGGAACGCAGCTGGCACAACGTGGTGCACGCTTGCGGACTATCCAGAAGATTTTAGGGCATGAGAGTGCAGCCATGTCGCTGGCCTATCTTGGCATCTCGGACGAGGATGTGCGGCAAGATTACCAGGCCGTGCTGGGCGAGCAAGCCACCATTGCAGGACCAGGAGCACAGATGCTCCGCGATGGTCACTTTGCGCAATCGGAAATCACCTGGTTAAAAGAACATTACTTCCAGACGGAGCGAGAACTGGGCAGATGTCTCCGCCTGCCTCAAGAAGGCCCCTGTGAGTGTGATTTGTACCTCACCTGTGCGAAGTTTGTAACCACACCTGCGTATGCTTCCCGATTACGCCGTCGCCGGAGACGGGAGCGAGAACTGATTGAGGATGCCGTCACTCATGGGTGGGAGCGAGAGGTGGAGCGACACCAGTGTACGGTGAAAAGAATCGAGCAATTACTCGCCGATTTGGGAGAGTCACTCGATGGACCAGAAGCCACAGATTGACCTCGTTTGATTGCTGCAACACAGCAATCAAACGAGGTCATCATCTCTTTCTGTCTAGACAGCGTCCAAGAAGGAAGGAGGATGTGCGTATGGAATATGTCACGATCATGGAGGCAGCTCGGCGTTGCGGGGTGAGTGACAAAACCATTCGGCGCGCCATTCACAAGGGTACCTTACCAGCTCGTTCCCCAAAATCGAATCGCAGCGAGATTGCCGTCTCTGACCTGGAGCGTTTTGCACCTGGACAGATACCTGGACATGTCCAGGTAGCGCCTTCGAGCCGTATCGTGGCATTGGAAGGGCGCGTCCAGGTCTTAGAACAGCAGGTCCAGGAGCTGCTCAACCGACTGGAAGCCGCGACGCCACGACGCGCTTCGCTGAGGACAGAGCGCGTCACGGGCTCATTGCCGAGACATCTCATCTCACTGCTGGCCTTTGCTCGGCTCCATAGCGTGTCGGAAACGAAGGTGCTGATCCATGTAGATAGCAACCTGTTACCAGTCAAACGAGGAGAATGGACCGATCACGATGGCATGGTGATCACCCTGGCCCTCGATGCCAAAGGGAGGAAAGCCTTCTACCAGCTTTACCGCGACCTTCCTTATTTCATACGCTGTGGCCAGTGCCCTCACGGTTACCTGGACACTGTCTAGACATCAATACTTATGCTCTGGGTCTCGATGAACCATTCGGGCATAACTGTTGGGGTTGAGGGTTTGTCTACATAATCAGTGATCTGATTTTTGGTTTGTTCACGCTGTTGGGCTTTCGCTTTGCGCCGAGATTGCGCGATCTTCCCGACCAAACCCTCTATCGCGCGAGAAAAGGCTTCGACTATGGGATGCTCATGCCCACGCTCAAAAAAGATATCCGCGTCGACCTGATCGTCCAGCACTGGGATGATTTAAACCGTATCGCCGCCTCGCTCAAAGATGGGTTGATTCGCCCTTCCCTGCTCATCTCGAAGCTTCAGGCGAAGCAGCAGCAAAATCCACTGCAACAGGCATTGCAAGAGTTGGGGCGTATTTCTAAGACATTACACATTTTAGAGTATGTCGATGATCCCGCGCTGCGCAGGCGCGTCTTGATTGGCTTGAATAAAGGAGAGCATTTACACTCGCTGGCACGCAACCTCGCTTTCGGCAGGCAAGGCCGTTTTCATGATCGGGGATATGAAGCGCAGTTGAACCGCGCCTCGGCACTCTCTCTGGTGATCAACGCTATTGCCGTCTGGAATACCCGCTACTTTGAGCAAGCTGAGGCCAAACTGACACGGCAACATATTCCGTTGCCAGAAGAGGTGTGGCAACACCTCTCCCCCTTCCAGTGGTCCCATATCCATCTCAATGGATCGTATCATTTTACGGGACTCACACTCAAAGATGATTTTCGTCCTTTACGGGAATATCACGGGCCACGCGCATACCTCTCGACAGGTTCTGAGAGCAGTGAAACGGAAGCCGCTGTTTCACGGGAAGAAGAGGAGGCATCTCTTCCTCTTCAGCTCTCTTTCTTCGCTGAAGAGGAACAAGGCTAACGATTCGCTGCTAGTTATATGGTACGTCGTATCTTTTCGTCAAAAAAACACCGAAGGCCTATTGGCCTTGTCATTAGCTTTTGTCCGCAATCTCCCTTTTCCTCAAGCTCTACCCTTGACAAAAGAGTTGTAAACGATTACAATAGGAGTGTAGTTACTGGTGTGATGATAGTTCTGTAGTAATATCACTGTCCAGAGTGGATATAGTAATCTGTGAACATCATACACTTTTTCACATTTTTTAGATTTCTCATACTACACTAATAAATAGATGAAAAACTTGAAGATAAGAGCTATACGCTTGAAAGGATATATTGCTATGTTGGTCTTTACGGCATTTATGATGATGCTAATCCTTCTCGCCATTGGAATGAAGTTCCACCTGTACCTGTACAAGCATGGAGCGCTTACCTCTCCACGGGACAACACCGCAGAAGAACAGGCCACTTTAGAAAGAAGGATCTTCCAGACCGTTCCTTACCGGAGGTAAGCAGGTTGCCTCCCGTTTCATCATCTGGTGGGAACCGCTGACACATTGTCAGTGAGCAAGAAAACATAGAGAAAAGAGCTACACGATGAACACGAGGAAAAACATTGCCCTTGTGGCACACGATGAGAAAAAGCAGGATCTGCTGGAATGGGCAAAATTTAATAAAGATCTTTTGTTACAACACGAACTGTATGCAACAGGGACGACCGGTAAACTCCTGGAAGAGATTCTCGGGGTTGAGATCCATAAGTTGCAGAGCGGCCCATTGGGCGGAGATCAGCAACTGGGAGCCATGATTGTCGGCGGAGAGATCGATCTGCTGGTCTTCTTCTGGGACCCGCTCACCACCCAGGCGCATACGTCTGATGTCCAGGCGCTCTTACGGATTGCCGTGGTCTGGAATATTCCCGTCGCGTGTGACCGGGCGGCTGCCGATTTCATGATCACCTCGCCCTTGCTGACAGGAACCTACCAACGGTTCTTACCCGACTACCAGGGGTATACCGAACGCATGGCGCGTGCTCAGATGGAAGAGGAGGTTTCGGCAGCAGCGGAACACTCGCCAGCGTAAAGTGTAGTCTGAAGAGCAGGAGATAGAAACGGCTCGTTTCTATCTCCTGGCGACCTGTGGATCGCGCTCGCGAGGCAGGCTGAACCAGGCGTCATCGCATGCACGAAGCTCGTCTTCGTCAAGCGTTAGACCTACGCCACGCAGACTGTCTTCGAGCTGGCCTGGCTTGCTCGCGCCCAGGATGGCAGAGGTGATGTCTTGTTGGGCCAGCACCCAGGCCAGTGCGACGTGCGTGATATTCTTCCCGCGCTGTTCGAGAAAGTTTCCCAGCCTCTCGACGACATCGAAGACTGCCTCGTTCCAATAGCGGTGCTGGTAGAGCTCTCCAGCGCGCTGCAGGCCGAAGCGCGTCCCCTCTTCTACGGCCCTCGCCTGCCGATAGCGTCCCGTTAGCACGCCGCCGGCGAGCGGATTATAAACGATGACACCTACTCCATGGGCCCGGCACAGTGGCAGCAGTTCGTCTTCGATCATGCGGAACACGATATTGTAGCGTGGCTGCATGCTGACGAAACTGGCAATATTCGCTAGCTTGCTCGTCCAGAGCGCATCTGCGAGCTGCCACGCGGGGAAATTCGAGCAGCCAATGTAACGAACCTTGCCGGCACGCACGAGATCGTCCATCGCACGCAATGTCTCTTCAATAAGTGTGGATGAATCGGGCCAGTGCACCTGGTAGAGGTCGATGTAGTCGGTCTGCAGACGGCGCAGGCTCTGCTCGCAGGCAGAGATAACGTGTTTGCGACTCAGACCCGCGTCGTTCGGACTATCACCCATTGAACCCGCGCACTTCGTCGCAAGCACGATGCGTTCGCGCGCGCCTCGCTCCTGGAGCCACCTGCCGACGATTTCCTCAGTACTTCCTCGCTGCACTTCATCTGCGCCAAGTGGATAGACATCTGCAGTATCAAAAAAGGTCACGCCCGCCCGATCGGCTACGTCCATGATGGCAAATGCAGTCTCCTGGTTCGCCTGGTTGCCAAAGGTCATTGTGCCCAGACCGACCTCGCTGACCTTCAATCCGGTCTGGCCAAGTTGCTTTATCTTCATTTTTAACTGCCTCCTCCTGTCCCCTCCGGCTTGAGCGCCTGGAGAACGGCTTCTACAAAGTGCGGCTCTGGCATTGCCCCGGTAAATTCCACGCGGTCATTGATCACCGTCTTGGGAACCCCTTGGACCTGGTAACGCTGCATGAGGTCGATAAACAAGGAAATCTCCACCACATCGGCAATCACATGCGCGTTTTCAACCGCCAGCTGGTGAGCCAACCGGGCTGCTTTGGGACAATAAGGACAGGTCAGGGTGACAAACACCTGGATGTGCAGATCCTGATCGATCGCCGCCAAAGCCCTGTGAGTTGTCTCACTCAGGGTTGTCGTTCCCTTCGAGACATCGATGAGATCTTCTACCAGCGTGGAGAATTCGTGCCCTGCCGGAACGCCAAAAAAGCGCACGGTTCCCCTGGTCTGCCCGCGCAAGATGATCGCTGGGATCCGCTCAATGCCAAGGTCGCGTGCTTCCTTCTCGTCGCCGACAAAATCCTTTGTCGTCAGATGCAGCTTTTCCGAGGTGCCCACCAGTTCTTCGAGCAACTCGCGTGTGTCTTTGCAGGAGCGGCTCTCCTGTCCTGCAAGGATCAGGGGCGACTCGCGCTGGGTAAAGTAGGTAATAGTGACATCGTTTTGCAGCTCTTCTGCAAAGAGCGTTTGTACCGTTTCATACACCTTCGGTGCGATGCGTGTCATGACTCTATCCCTCTCTTTCCGTTCCATCAAATGCGTCCTCTCGCACACCATTGCCGTCAATTCGCTGCCACAGGACCATGTATGTGGCGACGTGGCATCTAATTATGGCAAAGCACAGCAGCCTACGTATTGCCTCATCTTTTTCAAGGTGTCCTACGAGTTTCCTCAGAGACCTATCATAACACAGAAATGTGAAGGAAGGTGATGACAGACTGGCTCATGAGGGTACTATATCGCCTACGGAATTTTTCCCACCAGAGAACGTCGGGCAGATTATAGCGAAGGCCAACCTGAAGATGCCACAATAGACGCTCCTACATCTGTGCAACGCAGATCACGATGACGCTTATGTTATCGGCACCGCCACGCGCTAGGGCGGCCTGGATGAGCATGCTGCTGATCTGCGTTGGATGCGACCGGGAGGTCTCGATGATCTGTTGTATCTCCTCATCGCGCACCATCTCCCACATGCCGTCGGAGCAGAGCACGAGGACATCCTCGGCCCGTAGAGCAACCTGAAAGGTGTCGACCTCGACCGATGCGTGCTCGCCCAGGCAGCGGTAGATCTGGTTGCGTTTAGGATGGGTGTAGATCTCGTCGTTGCTGATGATACCATCCTCGACCAGGCGCGCAACGACTGAATGATCGCGCGTGACCCTCGTGAGGCCCTGCCCCGGGCGATAGAGATAGGTGCGGCTATCCCCGACATTTGCGATATAGGCGGTGGCGGCGACGACGAGCGCGGCGGTCACCGTCGTGCCCATCATATGCTCCTGTTCGCGGTTACGCTGGTAGAGCGCGAGGTTGGCCCGGTGCACTCCGTCTTTGAGCAGGTCCGAGAAGATCTCGTCGCTATCTACGGGCCGCAGGAGCGTGGGCACGACGATCTCGCTGAGCGCGTGTACGGCAAGCTTACTCGCCTCCTGCCCATGTGCGTGTCCGCCCATGCCATCGGCGACGATAAAGAGTCCCGCTGGCTCCGGTCCTATCGCGGTTGGTCGCGTGCCCTGGATGGCAAAGAGCGTATCTTCGTTGGGAGCATCCTTGCGCACAATACCAGGGTCCAGTCCGATGCCAACCAGCAGGCGCACCGGCTCATCCTGCTCCAACTCATCCTCGATGGACGCAGGGACCTGCGTCTCCTGATCATAATCGATACCGTCCGCGAAGCTATCAGTGGTTATAATCTCTTGCTCATCGACGTTATCGGACCCGTGGGTCGCGATAAACGGCTCGACTGAGAATGAGGGTAGCGTGTCATAGCCGACGCGCTCAGGTTCCTCACCCACACGCGGAACGATGCGGAACTGTTCACGCAGAGAAGCTGTGGAGAAGGCCGGCGCGGGAGATAGTTGATGAGGTAGATCCGGCTGCGTCGGCTGCTCAGAGGGTGCGGCTGGCGCGTGCGCGCGGGAGATGTCGCCTTGCGCGGCCTGCCAGACGGCCTGTTGCACCGGACTCTCTCTCGAAGGCACGGGAGGCATCGTGGGATGATCAGCGGTCAAGGCGGCGCTGGGAACTCTCAGCAGACCCGATGAGCCGACAACGCGCGAGGCACGCGCATATACTTGCTGGCGCTCCGCCTCGTGATTCATCTGAGCTGAGCGGGCCCTGACGGGCTGTGCAGATGGCTCCGGCTGCCAGTCTTGCGCGGCCTGGGAGATCGGCCTGCTGAGCGCCTGCGAGCGTACAGCAAGGTCGGCGAGGCGCTCGGCTTCCTCTAGATCCTGGGCGAAATGCCGGCGATCGCGGAAGTTACGCCACCAGTAGAGCGCGATGCTTATGCTTACAACGAGTAGAATGGCCCATAAGATCAGCAATGAGAGTGAAAGCAGAAGAAGACCCACCAGCGGAATAACGAGGGCGGAGCCTTGCATAGCCCAGAGTCGCGACACCTGGGGCAGCGTGTGGAACAGGAAACGCCACGCCCAGGGCGGGAAACCACCGGATAGCCCATAGAGGAGCGCCGCATATGCTAATAAACCGAGGGAGACAAATACTCTTACCCGGCGTTGCTGTGTATAAGCAATTTTGAGCTGTTCTATCATTGCCTTTTTCCTATTCTACGTCTTCTGGTCCGAACACCTGCCCGCGAATGCAGCGTTGGTGTTCGGAATACAGAATACTCGTACGAGCAATTTTTGCATCCCTTTAGTACAGCGCATCAAACGGTGTTGCCCGTAGTGGCCGGAGTCACAAGGAAGCTGGTAATCGTTGCGACGGTGCCCTTTTGTAGCAGGACGCGTATCCCGGCCTGGCCGGTGGTGAGGGCCGTGTCGGTGATATTGAGCATCCATTTGGCCGGCTCCGTCGCGCCGGCGGACCATACCCTCGCGAAGAGCATAGCGCCGATAGCTTGAAAGCGTAAAGAGTACATCATGCCATCTTGCGCCTGAAAAGGGACAGTGCCAAGCGTTGTAGTGACCCCTTTGACGCGCTTGAGCAGGATCAGGTGCGTCCCATCGATGAGCATTTTGTACCAGTTGTTGCCATCGGTCCAACGCACGACGGCGCCAAGGTTTACGTTGCCATTGTTGAAGTGATTGAGCGCGCCATTCATCGTCACATTGACATTGGCGACCGGCTGTCCGAGCACAGCATTGAGCGTCCCTTGCGCGTTCGCTATCTGCCCGGCTCCATTAGCGATCGAGAAGGCATTAACCGCGTTGGCGTCACCCTGCCACGTCCGCCCGTCAGTAGCGGTGCCCCAGAGCGGCTGATTCTGGCGCTGAAAGGTATCCTGCGCCAGCGTATTGACGGTCCCTTGCGCGGGCGGCGGGGTCTGTGTTGGCGCTGCTGGCTGGGGAGCCGGAGCGACGAGATGCGCCATCGTCCGCGAGGCAGGGATGAGGAGCGCTTTCTCGATCGCTCCGGCAAAGAGGCCAGCAATCAGGCCAAGAATGATCAGGATGACCAGGACGGTGAGAATTGTTATACGTGTACTCATACGTTCCCTCCCGGAGTATCGGCAAGACGCAGGTTCTTGTTGGGTACAAATTGCAGTGCGGGGCCGCTGGCGGTGATGTGCTTCACATCGAGCACGGCGAGCGCCTGTACCTGGTCGTGAAGCCACGTCACTCCCTGGTGCATCTGACCCGTCGCGGGATCGACCTGCCCGGTAAAGGCGTTGGTTGCGTTATCGATCATATCGTTGAGCAAGGTGAGTGTAGCAGGCTGTCGCAACTGTTGATCGGACATCTTCATTATCTGCAACGCGTCGCGGCGTACCTGTTCAAGCCATGCCTGCACGTTATTGAGCACACTTACTATGCTGGTGATATTCTGGCGTAAGGACGCGCTGGCCGCATCGGACTTCAGCAGCCCATAGAGATGGTGCGAGATATGTGCAAGATAGCTGGGCGGGTCCTGCGTCGAGCCAGCGACCTGGAGCAAGCCAATACGGGCAAGACGCTCGTTGACGTTGAATGCGGTGTTGGGCGGCAGATCCTTCGCCACAAATGAGACGCCATCCAGGTAGATCAGCGTGCGCAGCGTCTGCCGGCGCACGAATCCTGCATCGTTGGTCTCCTGCCACTGCTCGCGCGTGCTGCCAGTCCATTCCAGGATCTTGCTGACGTTACGATAGAACCAGGTGTTGAGGCCGCCGGGCAGCTCCAGCTCGTCGAGGATGGGATCGGCGGCGAGCAGGTGACGCAGGTGATCCAGGTAGCTGTAATGGTTTGTGTTATCGGGCGCATTAATAGGCGTCTGCGAGAACTCGCCGTAATAGCGCCATGTGCTATAGTCGGGCGATGGCGTGAGCGGCGTTGGCGCACTATCCTCCTCAGTGACCAGGAAACGGCTGGCAGCGGCGAGCAGATTCGTGTGATTCTGATCGCCAGGGTAGAGCAGTTGCGCGTGTTCGTTGTTGACGGGGAGCGCGCCGAGCAGAAGGGATTGCGTATCGCTCTGACTCTTGTCGCTCAGCAGCCACGCGTAGTAGCTCTTGCCGGTCGCGGGCGGTGCCAGGTCGTTGAGCTCTACCAGGACTTTATCATCGAGCCCCTGGTTACTATTTTCGCTGATCTGATTGCTGCTGATAAAGGAGACGTGCCCCACGAGCGTGTTTGTCATCGCCGGCGCGTCTGTTGGCAGATGGTGCGATACGATCAGGAAGTACCCCAGCCCGGCGGTGATGATGGCGAAGAGCAGCAGGATAAGCACGCCTGCGGTGAGATGATTGAGGCGCGACTTTGGTTCAGGTCCAGGGTGCGCTGGCGGAGGCGGCGCCACGGTCGGCGCGGGCCGTGTCTGGCCGAACGGATCGGTGATCGCTGTAGAGATATCATCCCTCCGACCATTACTTCTCTCCGCGCGGCTCTCATTGGTTGCTGCACCCTCTACCGGTCCATACGTTCCCGCCTGACCATTCGGCAGTGTACCATTCCGCGTAGAGGCACGATCTCTCATCTCGGGCACTTCTATTGCTATGAGGCCATTCTCATTTATAGGAACACCATTTCTGCTGACTGGCTCGGTGGCAAGCAGCGGCGCGGTCCTCCTCTGCACGACAGGTTCATCCTCTAAAGGGCGCAATGGGATGGTCCTTCTCGGAGTGCTATCCGGCAGAGGGCTGAGCGGGAGAGTTTTCCGAGAGACGCCATGCTGACGCGCCTGTTGCCTGCTGGCGATAGCATCGGCCAGCGCATCCATGGAGCGATACACTGGGAAACCATGCCGCCCGGCGAGATGGATAAGGCTCTCGCTGCCAGAGATGACAAAAAGCACCGGCACAGCAAGGTGTCGCTTGAGATGTTTGAACTCGACAAAATCTTCTGGGCGCTGGAAGACACGCGCCGGAGCGCCATCGTCCGTGACCTCGGATCTCTGTCCCCTGCCTGTCAGCATGATGACGATGGGCTTTTTCTGCTCCGTGACGACGCGAAAGATGGCCTCCTTCTCATCGTCCGGTTCTATATAAAGCACACAAAAATCGCCGGTATCGCTTCGTTTCATCGTTCCCTCACTTTTCTCTATGCCTGGCTTTCCTCTGCCTTTCCGCCTGCTTGCTATCGGCGCTGCGCTGCGGGCTTGTGAGCCGCGCTCCTACATTGGGATGGCGCGGCTATTCGACATATTCGATCTCTCGCGCTCTGACAAACTGCACCTGCGCGCTGGATCTCTTGCCTAAAGTAGGGGCGCGATTTATAAGCCTGCTCTGCACTTCCACACCTTCGTTGCCCGTCAGGCGCTCTCTGCGATCCTGGCGTCGGCGCTGCACTAGTGGCTTAACGCTCTTTCTGCGCACCTCTTTTCTCTTACTTGAGGCGAGCGCATATGGCATGACCCCCATATGCCGTAACGTGCGCGTATCGAGATTGAGCGCCTCCCCCGATGGCATTGACATATTCCTGCGCAAGACGCTTATGGCAGTCCGCGTGGCCCGGAAAGCCATGATCAGTAAGATCGTCCAGGCGAACAACCAGCAGAGAACACGAGCCAGCACCAGGACGGCGGTGACGCTGAACCCTTGCTGCACGAGGGCCGGCATCACCTGCACGGTGCGGTAGAGATCGTTCGCCAGCACAGCCGGGGAGCCATGCAGGTTGTAGAGCAGTAACGCCCCGGCAACGAAGATGAGCACAGGAGCCGCCAGCACGGCCAGCAAAGAAGGTCGCCATGCTCGCCATGGCACAGAGAACATCGACGACGCTCCAGACGGGCTTATAAATCGCGCCCCTACACTGGCGCCCGCGCTCCCCCATGTGTGGATAACAGCACCCACCACAATCAGTCCTCCACCGATATAGCCGTTGAGGGGCAGGGTCTCGCGCAGATACAGGACCGCGAAAATGGCACCGACGACGGGCTCGAGAATATAAATAAAGGAGACCGTGACCGGCGAGACATACTTCTGCATCAGAACGGTGATCATGGTCGGCAGGAAGGTACATGCGCCTGCCACGTAGAGGATAATCCAGACATCTTTGGGAAGCTGGGGATGAAAAGCGCTCCAGTCGCCGAACAGCAGCACGATCAGGTTGGCCCAGAGCGCCATGGTGAGCAGTTCGATGCCGAAGATGGCCCAGGGCGCCTGCTCGTCCTTCTGCTCGACATCGGTGAGGAAGACGTAGCCGGTGAAGAACAGCCCGCCAAGGAAGGCGATCAGCGAGCCGCGCGGCCCTCCCATGGAGGAGTTGGCGAGCAAGAGGGCAGCCCCGACGACGGAGAGCGCGCCCGCGATCCACGTAGTTTTGGCGATGGGATGACCCAAGACGATCCAGGCGAGAAAGGCGGCCAGGAAGCCATTGAGCGACGGGAAGAAGGCGGTGCCGGTTGCCGTGGTGTACTTGAGGGCAATAGCGATGGTGAACAGCGCCAGGCAGAGACTACTCCCCAGCAGGACGCCACGCTTGAGCACCTTCCGCGTGATCTGCCGCCGCGTACAGAGGAGAATGCAGATGGCGGCGGGCACCAGAGTCGTCATCTCGAAAAAGGTGAAGATAATCGGATCGATGCGCCCGAGTGCCTCCTTGGAGATGGCGTAGTAAGTGCCAAAGAGCACCGTATTGAAAAAAAAGGCGATGCAGGCAAGCATTTTGCTGTTCATACAACAGATCCCTTACATCTCATGTCTTCCTCTTCGTACACCCGGTCAAGATGCTGTTCGCCTGGGATATATACAATGCTCCAGTGTCGGCGCGGCTGGTCGTCAGGCGTGGCGAGCGTGTAGCGCGTTCAACCACGTTTAACTCGACGTCCCTGGCCTGAAACATGTGCGCGGCAAAACGCACCACTTCGTCCGGGCTGAACTCCTCGCAGGAGAAGACATCAATGTTGACCATGCCATAACACGGCCAGGCGTGCAGGCTGACATGGCTGGTGGCAATGATCACAAAGCCGGACATACCATCGTCAAGCGGACTGCCCGTTTTAATGTCCTTTAAAAATACCGGACTGACCTTCTCCATCCCTATGCGATCGGGATACTCGTCCAGCACCTGGCGCAAAAGCGCTTCGTTCGCCAGCAGCGCTGGACTACAGCCGTAAAGGTCGATCATGACATGCAGCATACAGGCTCTCCTCTGAAACGTGTGCTACGGGCTTGTGAACCGCGCTACGGGCTTGTGAACCGCGCCCCTACTTTATTTCATGCCGTTGCACTACTTCCT
Organism: Ktedonobacteraceae bacterium; assembly: GCA_034438015.1. Classification (GTDB taxonomy): domain Bacteria; phylum Chloroflexota; class Ktedonobacteria; order Ktedonobacterales; family Ktedonobacteraceae; genus JACDAE01. Next base: position 23,235 of record DAOTTD010000203.1, read on the forward strand.
CGCTCACATATCCATGCAACCGACGAGAAGGGTGCATACCTCTTTCCACATTGCCGCGTCCGCTACCTGGCTCCATCCATCCACGACTTCGACGCAAACCTCTTCATCGACACTGCCCACATACTTATCTGGCGATACCGATCTCCCTGAAGCACCCGCATCCATCCCCACGCATCCCAGCCGGACCAGGGAGGTGTGCGTTAGACCACCCAACAATCCTCGAAACGAAGGGGCGATGGACGCTGAGGCCCAGACGATACCCAGAACGCTCATTTTGACCAGGAAGCGGTACAGCCAGGTGCATTTGTACCCTTTCCAGAGGGCTGCGTCAGAAGCCGTCACACCTCTTCGTTCCATTCCCGCACACCTTGTTCAAAGTATAACCAGGGAGATAACGCGACACGGCCTTTTCGTATACAGGTCGTGGGTGCGACGACACGAAGAAACACACGTAGCACATACTACGCTGGAAACGAGTAACGGGCAGAAGCATGGTGCACATCCCATTTTTTCGCGATGTGACCCACAAAAAGTAGCGAACTCCTGGCAGCACATCTTCGTACTTATAACAGAGCATACAGAGATTGAAGCAGAAAAAGAAGAAAGGAGATCAGATGCCTTCACGTATCCTTTTTCTCTGTGCTCGCGGATCAGGTCGCTCCCTGTTAGCGGCCAGTCTCCTGGAAGCCGTGGCAGGGAGTCGCTTCGAGGTCTGGAGCACTCCAACACAGGATGTTCAGGGGCGCTCTCTGGTCGAGCAAGTCTTGCATGAACAAGGAATAACGCCCATCTCATTGGATCGCCTCATCCAACCAACATTTGGGATGCAATGGGAGGAGGGCGTCATCCTCTGTAGTGGTGCTACCGATACCTGACCAATCATTCCTGGTGCCGGTCGGCATCGTCTCTGGTCTCTGGAAGATCCTCCGGCGACCTGGTTGCCAGAAGAGGAACAATTGGAGGGATATCGTCGTATTCGTGATGCGCTTTCGACACGTATTGCCCTGGAGTTCCGCTTCCCCTCCAGGCTCCTCAGTATGGTTGCACAACGCAAGTAGGCGTCGCATCGCTTGAAAGGAGGCAGAGGTTTCCCATGAACGGAATGGATGAAGTGGGAAACCTCTGTTTTCTGAGTAAAGTGAGCAAGCAGTTTAGCGTGACAAAAAGACGCAATTGGTTGTTGCAAAAGAGCTATAAATCTTTATGCTCGTTCTCTTGTAAGAAGTATTGACATAAAGTATTCACTACTACCCTCTTCTCCTCCCCACTTCACCTTAGTATCTATATATATCATTTTTTCGCTTCTACAGCATTCTATACTGTTTTTGTAGGTCACAATATGAACCTTAACATGGGAAGTGTTGTGACTGAGAAAAACAAGTAAAACTACGTTTAGATGAAGGGTCAGTTTAGTGACAGCGCCGCCACAGAGGACTCTTCGCAAGAAAAAAAGAGGTGCTTATGCAAAAATTACGTTCTAAACTGGGCTTGCTGATAGTATTTAGCTGCCTCACCCTGGCCGTTGGATTGATGGCCTCGACCGGTTCAGCTTCTGCACATCAGGCGGGATCACGCCACAGGCCCTCGCCCAGGATTACAATGCGCTTACTTCCTGGCCACTTTAAGTATCATGGTCGCTATGTGGAGCGCGCCGTCATTTATGGAATAGGCTTCAATGGCTGCGACAGTTGCGCGAACGCATCGGCGTACGACGGCTGCAGCAGCTCGTGTGATAGCAATTGCAACAATTCCTGCAGCGCATCCTGCTCTTACGGCTATTACAACGTCAACACGTGCGGATCCAGCAGCGCCTGTGGCAACGCCTGCGGCAGCTACGAAGGCTGTCCCAGTGCTTGCAGTAGTGGTAGTGCCAGCGGTTGCGCCAATTACCATACCTGTGGCAGCGCGGGCGGTAGCGTCAGTGTCGGTGGTAGCGGCGTCAACGTCAACAGCGGCAACGGTGGCCACGTCAGCGTTGGCGCCAGCGGCGTCAGTATCAGCGGCAGCACGTCTTGCTCCTCCGCCTGCGGCAGCGTCAGCGGCAGCACGTCTTGCTCTAGCCACAATGGCTGCTACGATGGCAGTAGTTGCGATTGCGCCAACGTGCAAAGCAATATTCCTATCTATGGGCAGAGCGTGAATCTTTCACAGGTTCCGGTGAATACCTTCGGCGAGTTCCATATCACGGTCCTGGTCCTGGTCCCCTCGCATCCAACAAGGGTGCATTATCGCATGTGGGCAATCAATCGCTATAACGACGATTGCTCGAATATTCTCAGCGGACCACAAAACTGGTAGATCACTACCGATAGAAGTCAGCTACAGGCAACGGACGGGAATCAGTCCCGTCCGTTGTTGCGCGTTCTGACAGCTCCCAGGGCGACCACAAGGGTCAATACATTTCACTTAAGCGGATATCGCGAGAGCTGGCTCCCAGGGCGACCGCAAGGGTCAATACCTCTCACTGAATGAGTTGTGGGGCTGGCGAGAGGACAAGCGCAAGGCCCCCTCCCTGCCCCGCCGCCACCCCTTGTCCCTACTGTTCCATCGTTAAGTAAGGTGTATTGACCCTTGCGGTCGCTCGTACAAGAACACGCGAAGGGGCTCAACTTATCCGTCTTCTTGTACGGGCGACCCTGGCGGTCGCCCTGCGAGCTCTGCGAGCCTATGGTGAAATTGCTCCAGGGAGTCGAGGAGGCGACGCGCCTGGGCTTCGATGCGCGGGAGCTCGTAGCGGCGTGCCTCCATCGCAACGGTGGTAAGCTCGTCGCGGGCGTGCTCGCGCGCTCCTTGCAGCAGGGCGATATGGGCCAGGGCAAGGCGTCCCAGGGTGCGCGTCTCGGCCTCCAATCCTACAAGGGCAAGGGCGCGCTGCAGGTTACGCGTCGCCAGCGCTAACAGGTGTCGACGCGTGTTGGGCATGGCTTCTACATCAGTCGCTTGCTTGATGCGCAGGTTGCCTAGCGCGACAAGGGCGCTGCCGATGCAGGGATTGAGGTGATAGGCACGGCCAACCGCCAGCGCCTGCCTGATGCAGATGGCGGCATCTTCGAGCTTGCCCTGCTCCTGTAAGACGGTCGCGAGGGCGCTGTTCCAGCTACTGATGTATTCGCGATCATTGGTAAGCGCGGTGAGGTCGAGCGCCTTTCTATACCAGCGTTCGGACTCCTCCAGGTCGCCGGTCGCGGCGGCCAGTTCGCCAAAGTCGCTGTAAATGACCGATTTGAGCGGATCATCGCCGAGCTGTTCCGCAAGATTGAAGGAGCGGCGGAAGGCGGCCTGTGCCTGCCCGTAGTCGGCTTTTTTGAGGTAGACGTTGCCGAGATTGCAGGAGACGTGGGCGATTCTGCGCTTGTCGTCGTACTGCTCAAAGATGGTCAGGGCCGTGTTCAGATGTCTGAGCGCCTCCGTGCGCCGTCCCTCTCCGCTGGCAAGCTGGCCCATGTGGCCGTACGCCAGGCCCAGATCGACGGGATTGCCCGCCAATGTGCGCTGAATACGTGTATTATGGGCATCGCTGGCCGCTTCGGACGCGGTGCTCTGCTGCTCAAAGAGGGAGAGCGCCTCGCGCGCACTGCGCAAGCCGTCTTCATAGCGTCCTTCGAGCAGATACAGGCTGCTCTGCTCGTAACGCAGGCGTCCCCAGGCGGGACCTGCGGCGACGCTGGCATCACGCAGAATCTGCTCGCCGCGCTCGCAGCACTCGCGGGCACGCGCGATATCGGCCATATAGCGCCAGGTCCAGCCGATCTCTCCCCACAGCAGGGCCTTGCGCCGGGCCTCATACGAAGAAAGTTCCTCATCTGAGCCGCTCAGATCCAGCAGACGCTCGTACAGGTGCCGCGCCTCCTCGAACTTGCCACTGACCATGGTACATTCCGCCAGGCGCTCCAGCAGGTATGCAAGATAGGCATGCCGCTCGGACTGATCAGCAGCGGTACCGGAGGCGAGCAGCGCCTCGACATACTCGATCACCATGCGGTAGTGATGGCCGGCCTCGGCATACGCAGAGAGCACGTATGCATGGTCGGCAGCAAGCTCGGCATAGTGGGCGATGGTTGCGGGTTCAGCGCCTCCACGAATGAGATGATGCGTGATAGTAACGGCCACCTCTTCCTCGCGTCCCTTGTAGGTGCGCTGGAGGACTCTGGCGGCACGCAGGTGCAGGCGGGTGCGCTTGATACCCATGATATTGTCGTACAGGTGGCTGACGAGCAGGGGATGCCAGAAATGATAGGTGATGCGCGTGCCCGTGCCCTCCTCGGTGATGACGCCCGACTGTAGCGCCTCTTCGAGCAGGGTCAGAACGGTATCTTCGTCGGCGAGGGCACTATCGGTCTCCATAGCGCAGATCACCGGGAACTCGAAGGAGCCACCCAGCACAGCGGCATTGCCAAGCAGTTGCACACAGGGCGCACTGAGCTTCTTCATGCGCTGATCAAGGGCGGCGGCAACGGTCTTCGGCAGCGTGGGCGGCGTGGTGCGAGCAAGCTCCTCTGCAAAGAAGGGATTGCCGGCGGCCTGCGCCTGGATATGCTGTATCATAGGCTCGGGCAGGTGGGAGACCAGCAGGGCGATCTGCTCGCTGGTCAGCGGCTTGATATCCAGCGTCCGGATGGCGTGCTCGCGCTGCATGTGACGCACCTGCTCAAGCAAGGGATGCGGCGGCTGATGAGAAAGCTCGGTGTCGCGGCAGGTCACCACGAGGTAGACGGGATAGCCATAGAGCGAGCGCGCGAGATGGCTGAGCAGGTCGTGACTGCTGCCATCGGCCCACTGAATATCATCCAGCACAATCAATAAAGGTGTGATCTCGCTCACGGCGGCCAGCAGTTCGCGCACGGTATCGCGCACCCGGTAGCTGGCGCTATGTTCCTGTATCGACGGCGCCTGGACGCGGCTGCCCGGCAGCGTTCCCAGTTCGGGAAGGAGCGCGGCGAGCGGCTGCAATTGCAGAGACTCCAGGGCCGGATTGAGTAGCGCGGGCATGCGCAACGTGGGATCGGCGAGGCCGGGAACAAGCTCGATAATCTTGCGCAGGGCGTCGGTCCAGATGCGATAGGGGATGCCGCCCTCTTGCTGGTAGACGCGGCTCCAGATGACCGACCAGCCGTTGCGCTGTCCCTCGCGGCTGACCTCTTCAGCGAGGCGGGTCTTGCCGATGCCCGCCTCACCCATCAGCAACACGCACTGCGGACTGCGCTGGGTATCGAGTGGAATACCGGACGCGCGGCGCTGACCGGCCAGTTGCAGGCGCGAGTTCTGCTTGATCTCCTGCAACATGGAGCGCAACACTTCCAGTTCCAGCCCGCGCCCTATCAACGGGCTTTGATGGGTACGTCCGATCGGTGCGCTGTGGGCCTCTTCCGTATCCTGTACCGCTGACATAGATTGTCGCACGGCTGCGGACTGCCCCAACGAAGCTGCGGTTGGTAACGATGAGCGCTCCACACGCGTTTCGGGGAGCACGCCGCCGGAGCGTACCGTCTCGTATAACAGGCACGTCTCCTCCAGCGGAACAGCCTTGTATTCGCGCTGCAGGATGTCGCAGAGACGGCGATAGGCACGTAGCGCCTCGCCGCGCCGGTTCAATTTTGCCAGAACTACGATCAGGCGCTGCACAGCGGACTCGTTGGCGGGATCGTTGGCCAGCACGCGGTCGAGCGTCGAGATAGTATGAGAGGTGGACCCGTGCAACATATACAGATCGGCCATTTCCAGCATCAACGTCAGCCAGTCGCGCTTGAGTGACTGGCGCCGCATGTTGACCCACTCGACCTGGCGTTCCTCGGGCCAGAAATCGCCGCCATAGAGCGCCGCCGCCTCGCGCATCAGGCGTTCGCGGCCCTGCATCGCCTCGACAAAGGCACTGTCCTGAGCAGAAATTGCAGGTGTAGGGACGGCTTCGACGAGGGCGGATGGCTGAGCGGCACGTGAGAGGGTAAGGTCGTTCTCAACGACGGTTAAATAATCGTCTTTCGTCAATGCATGGGCTGCGCTCAGCAGTTCAGCAAAGGCATCGGCATCGATCCAGACGCGGCTCTGGTCCGCCAGGATGATCCAGTCGCCCTCTACACGCAGAAGCTGGGTGCTGGAGCGAGCGGACTGGCGGCGGCGCGTGGGTTCCAAAATAGTGCGCAGTTTATGCAGTAATTTGCTCAGGTTCGCATTGGCGATCTCTTTATCGGTCCTGGACCAGAGCATGGCTATCGCCTGGCTGCGACTCACCTTCCGATCGGGCGCACAAATAAGGAGGGCCATCAGGGCGCGTACAATGCGCTCCTGCCACGCGGCATCCTGTACGGCCAGCCATTGCAGATTAGAGGTGCGCCGTTCGAGACGGAACTGCCCCAGCATGGAGACGCGCAGGGCAACCGTGTTGAGATCGAGCGCAGGGCTGGTAAAAGCGGGTTCCGCGCGCGCGCTATCGGCCTCCAGCGCCGTCAGGGCCTCTGCTGGCAGGTCTTTGCCGATGTAGGTGCGCGTCGTATGCCCATCGACCGTCTTATACGCATACCAATACGGTCCATGGCCGACCCCCTCGCGGCACTTCTTACAGCGTGTTTTCCCACAATAGCTTACCTGCTGATGATAGGTAATTTTACTATTCATCCGCCCGCCTCCTTCTTGCACCTGCGTTTAGCAAAAATAAATGGCACCCGGTTCGCTCCCGCATAGATCCGTTCTCTCATAAGCCGTGTATAGGCACATCGTACGCGTACAGCAATTATAATGCGCGCGTCAATATTCTAAAGTACCATATAATTGCAAAAATTTCATCTTTTGTCCCAATAGGGTCATGCCTGGCGCAAAAACGGCAGGGCGACCGCGAGGGTCGCCCTGCCGTTTTTGCGCCTTTCCTTGTCTCCTTAATAGACATCAGGCATGCTGGGCTGAGCCCGAATCCTTCGCCTGGATCTCCTCATTTGTCGCAGCCGCCCGGAGGGTGCGAGCCGATGCCGGTTGTGCGATGCCCTTGCCCGGCCATACTGCCAGCGCCATTACCACCAGCAACAGCCCCGAATTGAAATCGGTCGCCATTCCGGTCAGGATCATGCCGAAGCCCTCAGAGCAGTACCAGATCACCACGCTGACGACGATTGAGGCGATCAGCCACGGGGGCAGACAATCTTAATTTTCACACACTTTCCATTAATATTTTAGAAAATCAAGCTCATTTAGCCCTCATATGTGTAAATCCCAAGATTTCACGGGCCGAATTGGCATAAATATTTGGGCCGTTGCCATCTCAAAAAACTGATCTGTGAGATTGCCTGTTGACCAAAATACCGCTACAGAATCGGCCCGTGAAATCTTGGGATTTACACCTGGTCATCCCTCTATTGGACAAGCTCACCCTTCACAGAAAGTGCGGGTGAGCCATGAAATGCCAAAATGGAGAGAAAGGTTTCTCGGTGTGGATCGTGCTCAATGCACGACTCGGTACACGGCTTGACGGTTGTCATCGGCTGCCTGAGCACGAGTCTCAGGCGTCACACAAACATGGTCATGAGAAAATGCCTCCCGCCAGACATAGCCTTGCAGGCAGGTATCTGGGCCATAGGCTCCATTGGGGTCACGACGGGTGTTGGCCTGTTGGTTATCAGCGGCCGCCTGACTGCGCACGTAGGGAGTCACACAGACATAATCCTTGGGACCTGCTTCCCGCCACACAAAGCCCTGTTTGCAGACATCTGCAGAACTGCCCTGAGTCGTGATCTGCTCGCTGTAGGACCAGGGCGAGCAGGTAGAAGGTGCGAGGAAATGCTTCACGCATCCCTGGATACTGAACGTATAGGTGGTATAGGGATAGACCTTGGTGAGGCGACTGCTCCTTTGGGAGCCATCCACCTCGAACTGCTGTCCAGAGGTGCCCGATCGCGACCACTGGATGTTGAAGGCATCGTAGCCGTTAGCGTTCGTCCACGTCATGTCAATAGTATGTCCTTGTTGGCTCAGATCGGTCAGGCAGGGCCGATCAACAGGACAGTTGCCGTACATCGCTTTCGCCTGAGCTGCCGGTGCCGAGGTGAGGATGCTCAGCAGCATCAGGACAAAGACTGTGATGATGAGAGGCAGAGCCATGCGGTGCAACAGCCAGGAGAAAGTCGCGAATCTCATTGTGTGTCTCATGGTCTTTTTCTTTCTTGGTCTCCAACGTGATAGGGACATAACGAGCCGTTGTTCTTCTTGTTGATCAGAGTATAGCTTCTGACGAGGCTGAGCAATAGCGGCCAGTTCACACGATGGCGGTGATCTCCCTCACAACGATGAAGAAGGCGACCGGGGAGCACTGTTGGAGCCGACTGCCCATATTTCGGCTCAGAATCTACTCGCATGTGAGGCTTTTTACCAATTTGCGATGGCTTGCTTACCCGTTTAATTGTGCCATTTTTTAACAATCGGCCCATTTAATACTGTGATTTACACATATGTATAAGCTTCCCCATTTATTATCGTCCAATAGCAGGCGTCCATGCTAGAAAAAGGTTATGGAAACGAAGAAATTAGTGGAAAAAGGGAAGAAAAATAACTGGGCAATTCGATTTGCTGTGTATCGTTTTTATGCTTTGATCCGTGGGACAAAGGTGGGATGCAAAACAGAGGCGATACTCTGTGAAAGGATTACAATTCATCTTTACAGCAATAGAATTACACCGAATATGATGACAATATGCATCCACATCAACGAAGCGACAGACGATCATATCTTATGTAACGGTCAGTTACAGTGAAGGAGGAACAGGCGACATGACAACGAGAAACTCAACGCTGGTAGGAGTTTTTGACGATCGGGCAGAGGCAGAAGCTGCGATAGAACAACTCCATAACGCTGGTATTCCCGATGAGCAGATTCGTTATTCTAGCAGCGGCAGCGAAGCTGGTGGCGTCCTGGCAGGGATTAAGGGTCTATTCACAGGGAAAGATACGACTCATACGAACCTGGTCAACGACCTGACCGGCATGGGTCTGTCGCAGGACGAGGCCAGCTATTATGACGACGAGTACCAGGCAGGCCGCTTTATCGTAGCCGTCAATCCGGGCGAGCACTGGCAGGCTGCGCAGGTCATTCTGATTAGTAGTGGCGCATACAACTACACCAACCGCAGCGGTGGCCACACGGATACTGATGCATAGCCCGATAACTATGCTCAAACGACGAATACAGGCTACAACACTCAGACGACGGCTCCCGACTACACGACAAATCAGACGGCGAACGCTGGCTACACCACGCAGTCTCCTGACATGAGGGGCTTCAGCCCGCCACAAGCCACGCCGGATCTTCCGGCAGTGGGAAGGCGTACCCTGGCTTTAGCCCTTGCTTGTTGACTATATAGTCATTTTCTGCGATACTCTCCCTATGAGAACGTTTGAGTATCGCATGAGACCCACAGAGAAGCAGGAGCAAGCTTTGATGAGCGTGCTGATTGCTTCGCGCAAAATGTACAATGCCTGTCTCGAAGAGTTGATTACTCACTACAAAGAGACGGGCAAGTACCTGCATCTCTATGAGCAGGACAAACGCCACGGCAAAGAGGCGCATCCTGATTTGCCTGCGGTCGTCGTGGATACCACGCTCAAACGTCTTCACCGCTCCTTTACCTTCTTCTTTCGTGGTCTCAAAGAAGGGCGCAAGGTCGGCTTCCCTCGCTTCAAGAATGCTCAGGCATGGAATACGATTCAGTTCCGTGATGCACAACACTGCCTGGAGAACGGGCGCTTCAAAGCTCCTAAACAGTGTGGCGGTCGCATCCGTGTCATCGTGCATCGCCCGTTGCAAGGGACGTTCAAATGTGCCCGTCTCGTGCTGCGTCCTTCCGGTTGGTACGTGCAATGCATCTGTGAGACTGAGCCTGAACCATTGCCCAGGAAGGACAACGCGGTCGGGCTGGATATGGGCATTCGCTATCTTGTTGCCGATAGCGACGGGCGCATGGTTGAAAACCCCAAACACGCCAGGAAGAGTGCTCGTAAACTGGCTCACGTGCAACGAAAACTGGCAAAGTGCAAGAAGGGGAGCAACCGGCGTAAGAAAGCGAAGCACATGGTAGCCCGTCAACATGAGCGCATTGCTAACCAGCGCAAAGACACGCTTCACAAGGCGTCCCGTCGCTACGTAGACCGCTATCAAACCATCGTCATTGAAGATCTGAAAGTTGCCAACATGGTACGGAACCATTGTTTGGCCTTCGCTATCGCCGATGCATCCTGGGGGATGTTCCGGCAATATCTTGAAAACAAGGCTGAAAGTGCTGGTAGACAAGTTATTGCTGTAGCACCTCACTACACCTCGCAGAAATGTTCGCAGTGTAGGGAGTACGTGCTCAAGTCCCTCAGCGTCCGTACGCATGTCTGTCCTTTCTGTGGCTACCTTGCCGACCGTGATGAGAATGCAGCCAGAAACATCTTACAGGCAGCTATGTCTGTGCAGGCCCGGACGGGGCCTTCGTCGAGAGAGCGAGAGGGGCCTGAGCAATCAGGTGAGTCACCGCTCCCGTTGAAACGAGAAGCCGCTGGTCTTTAGACCAGGCGGAGTGTCACAAGCTCTCAAACCTTCACTGGGGCCTGCCGCTTTGCTCACCGGAGTCAGAGCGACTTCTGCTATTGAGGTACAGTAGAATAGGCTTCTGCCGCCTTCTCTGAAGGGAAGTATACACACGAAACTCCAGGAGATCAAGTGAAAATACACCAGGGAACAAAAATCCCCTCTTCTTTCTATTGCGACAAACTCCTTATTGCGAAACCATTGCAATAAGCGAGAAAATATGCTAGGCTTGTCATGAACCCCGGCAGATCAGCGCGGGGCTTGTCCCCAATACCATTCACTTCACGATGTTGGCAGTAGGGACAAGGGGTGGCGGCGGGGCTGGGAGGGGCCTTGCGCTTGTCCTCTCGCCAGCCTAACGATGGAACAGTAGGGACAAGGGGCGGATGGGGGCTTGGGAGGGGGCCTTGCGCTTGTCCTCTCGCCAGCCCCAGAACTCATTCAGTGAGAGGGATTGGGGCTTGTCCCTGGTCGGAGGACTGATTTCCACTTTTTCAACGCTCTGATAAGAATAGATCAGTATCGTACATTGACAACGGAATAGTGTTTCAGGGGTTCCGCGGTAAATCGTTCCCCCGGGTAAAAGCACTGGCGTGTGAACCACTGTAGCACTCTCTTTCACTCGGCCTGGGAACAAGAACCACGTTCCTCGTAGGTGATCTATCCCCTCTTCTTCACAACTCGTCTTAGCGCTCCATACATCTCAGGAGGTCTTCATGAGCAGTAGCTTCGGTCTCTCGGCACTCACACGGGTCTTTAAAGAAAGTTCGAGCGAGGTACGCCGCAGGATCATCGGTATATACACGATTCTGATAGCCTGTAATCTGCTGGCCTGGATCATTGCCCTCATCGTGTTTGGCAGCAATCCGAGCCTGCTGCTCCTGGGGCTCACTGCTTACACGTTCGGCCTGCGCCACGCCTTCGACGCGGACCACATCTCGGCGATCGATAATGTGACGCGCAAGCTGCTACAGGAGAGGAAGCATCCCGTCGGCGTGGGCCTCTTCTTCTCGCTGGGCCACTCGACGGTGGTGGTGGCGCTGACGGTCGTCATTGCCGCAACGGCGTTCGCGGTCAAGGACTTCAGCAATGTCCAGGCGATCGGCGGGCTGATCGGTACGTCGGTCTCGGCCATCTTCCTGCTGCTCATCGCCCTTATCAATATCGTGATCCTGGTGGATATCTATAAGACGTTCCGCGATGTGAGGCGCGGCGGCATGTATAGTGACGAGACGCTGGATGAGTCGCTCAACAAGCGCGGGCTGATGGGCCGCTTCTTCCGTCCCCTGCTGAGGATGACGGACCAGAGCTGGAAGATGTATCCCGTGGGCGTGCTCTTCGGCCTGGGTTTCGATACGGCAACCGAGGTGGGGCTGCTGGGCCTCGCGGCGACCACGGCTAGCAAGGGCGTTCCAGTGGCGGCGATCCTGATCTTCCCGGCCCTCTTCACGGCTGGCATGACATTGATGGATACGACGGATAGCGTACTGATGCTGGGCGCGTACGGCTGGGCCTTCGTGAAGCCGATCCGCAAGCTCTACTACAACCTGAACATTACATTGATCTCGGTGATTGTAGCGCTGGTCGTTGGTGGTCTGGAGGCGCTCAGCATTGTCGCGACGGAACTGAATCTGAGCGGCCCCTTCTGGGACCAGGTCGGCAACCTGACCGGCAATTTCGGCGTGGTCGGGGTGGTGATCGTGCTTCTGTTCCTGGCAAGCTGGGCCATCTCGACGCTCATTTACCGCGTCAGGCGCTTCGACGATATCGAGGTGCAGGTGATGCCAAAGACTGAGTAGGGATGGCCCAATACCATTCACTTCACGATGTCGGCAGGAGGGACAAGGGGTGGCGGCGCGGCTGGGAGGGGGCCTTGCGCTTGTCCTCTCGCCTGACGAGGTCACAGTAGGGACAAGGGGTGGCGGTGGGGCCAGGAGGGGGCCTTGCGCTTGTCCTCTCGCCAGCCCCTGAACTCATGAAGTGAGAGGGATTGGGGCTTGCCCCCATCCGGCCCAGGGAGCGAAGGCCGGGAGCCGGATGGGGGCAAGCCCCATCCCTACTGAAGGTCGCCCCTGCAAAGACACGCTACGACGTGAAACGTGACTTTTAACAGGGGCGACCCTCGTGTGGATCGATGCCCCGATTGAATGCATTTCCGATTATTACTTTGCTTCGTCCTTGAGAATTTTGTTTACGGTCTCGCGCTTGATCCGATAAGCCTGTCGCTCATTCACATGGGGCAGAACCACGGCTTCGAGCGCGCCCTGCTTCACCCATCGGCGTACTGTTGTGTCGTCAACACGAAGGATTTCGGCCACCTCCGAGACGGTCAGAAGATTCTCCATCCGAGTTTACTCCTCTCTAAAAAAGTTTTGTGCGCTCCGCACTCAACCTTCTATACAAGTTGCTACTCTCTGACATATCAAGCACGCGCTTTAAAGAGAGCAACTTCTATCAACTTTGTGTGTACATTGTATAACAAGATCTCAATTTAGTAAAGAGGTAATGCGCGAAAAAAAGGGACAAGGCGAGATGCTACATGATAATACGAAAAACGTCAGGTACTATTGCCTGAATAGTAGCATGTGTCAGCGCGGGTTTCTCTCAGCTCATCAGAACTCATCGGCAGAATTACCTATTGCTCTATCCTTCAGTCGGATATGCACTCTTGACAAATGCTCCTCTTTCCGTCATTACTTAGGAGTACTAATGTCTTTGAGTGACAAAGGTCAGCTCTAATAATGCATACCCCAGCTTCCGTTCGCCATCTCAAAATAGCCGGCCTTCTGGTGCTCAGCGTCCTCATTATGGGAACCATCGGCTACATGCTGATTGAGCAGCTTTCATTCGTTGATGCCCTTTATACAACCGTTGATATGATGTCAACGATAGGAAATGTGGTCCGCCCGATCTCGGTGTCTGGTCGCGTCTTCACTATTTTCGTCATCGGCTTTGGCGTAGGATCATTACTCTATACCTTGAGCGCAGGGATGGAATATATGATCGAAGGTCACTTCAGCCAGGCAGTCAGGAGATATCTCATGGACAAGAAGATTGCAGCCTTGCGCAGGCATTTTATCATCTGTGGGTTTGGACGCGTCGGCTCGCAGATTGCTGAAGATTTTGCAGCAGCGCATAAACCGTTCGTCGTGATAGATGATGACGAACGCAACATCCAGGGCTGCTTTCAACGCGGCTACTTAGCACTCCGGGGAGATGCTACACGCGATGATGTACTTCGTGAGGCAGGCATCCAGGAGGCACAATGTGCACTGGTTGCTACGGATAACGATGCACACAATATCTCGATTACCCTCTCGGTACGTTACCTCAACAGCAGCCTGTTTATTGTCGCACGGGCTAATCATAGTGAAACGGAAGCGAAACTTAAACGAGCAGGCGCAGATCGTGTGCTTTCTCCCTACACCATCGGTGGCCATCGCATGGCGAACCTGGCCTTTCAGCCAGCAGTCATAGAATTTTTTGATTCGATTACTAGGGCAGGCAACACGGAACTGGCAGTGCAGGAAGTAACGCTTGCCTCGACGTCACTGCTCGTTGGGAAGACAATGACAGAAGCTCAGAACGCATTAGACAATGGCATCGTGCTGGTTGCCCTCAAGAAACGGAGCGGATTAATCAGCGGGCCAAGGCTAGAGACTCTGATCGAAGATGGCGATATCGTCATCGTTATGGGCGTGCCAGGGCAGCTAGCAGCATTTAAGGCCCAAAATAGTTATCTGTCCGCAGGGGCAGGCTCCTGAAAAACCTGCCCCTGAAAGCACCCCTGCCATCTCGCTTGAAGGCTATCACGCCTCCACGCGCCGCTGCGGTGCCGTGACGGCCCAGGCAATCCAGAGCACGCAGCAGATGCCCAGCGTCACATAGGGACTCCAGAACGCCACTACCGCACCAATCGCATAGCAGGGCAGGCCGAGCAGCGAAACGATCCAGCTCTTCGAGAGGCTGCTGCCGGGCGAACGATACTCGGGCTGCTGCCGCGATACGACCCATAGGAGCAGGTTGTAGGAGAGGTTGATGAACACAAAAAAGCCGGAGTAGACCGCGCACGCCATCGACGCGGCAGGCGTGAGCAGATAAGCCCCCACCAGGGCGGTCGGAAACGGGACGACCGTGACGAGCAGCAAAAGAAAGCCGTTGCTGAAAAGCAGCAACGTTTCTGTCCTCCTCACCGTCTGAAAGAGCCGATGATGATACACCCACATAATCAGGATGGTGGCAAAACTGATGAACAGCGTCAGGTAGTTAGGCCACTGTTTCAACAGGGCAACACCTAGAGCGGTAGGGCTCGCCCCATTCAAAACAGGCACCTTCAGATCGAGCACGAGCAGGGTAATGGCAATGGCAAACACCCCATCGCTGAAAGCCTCCAGCCGCCCCGTGCCCGACTCTTTCTCGGGTGCCTGCTCTTGCGCAGGCTGTTTCTCCATACAGAGTCTCCTTCCTATCTCTTCACGCGCTTGCTGCCTACCTCGGGATGGGCATCAATCCGCATCCCCATTCCCTCCGCTGTCCCAATCCCCATTCCCACCGTTGTAGGGGCGCGGTTCACAAGCCCGCCGCGCTCCCCAGGCCGACGCACGGGCTTGTGAACCGCGCCCCTACAACGGTCGCCTACTAAAGGAATCGCATCTCTGAGCAAATTTAACAAGATGTATTGTATCCCCTCACTCCACAAGAAAGAAGGAGCGCCCACCCTCACGGATGTACGCTCCTTCTTTACCCTCACAGTGCTCTCAGTCATAATGCGACATCTTGCACGTTCCTTTCTCTAAACTACTGCCCACCAATCACTTCCCTATCTTCCCTCGATCAACTTTTATGTACAGGCTCTTGTCCGCTCGTTCTTATGCCTGGATGGACATCAGAGCCGGGTTATTTTAGCCATGGTTATACTGCCAATCAGGAGTAATCAATGAGCCTACCATGTGAAACACATTGACGTGTCCCACGGCGGAGAGCAGGACGAATGAGATAACGAGAACAGTCAAGAAGGCCAGGATAACAAGGGCGAGCAGTTGTTTGTTGCGTAATGCGATACTCATGTGTGGCTGTTCCTTTCGAACGGTGTGCTCAGGTGCCTGGAGCGACAAACCAGGACGCCGGAGCCGCCACGCCTGGGGCGACAAACCAGGGCGGCAAAGCAAAGAAAATGTTGAATTTGCGACTAGATTTGCGACTAAATGTACGAATTGCAATGGTAACGTCCCTACTACTTTTGCGCTTCCCTCCTTTCACACCACAATTGCACATATTTTGTGCGGAAAAAAAATGACATCCCAAATGATGTCAACAACAACTATCTGCAATGAATGAGGTGCCATGGCAGACGGCACGCCGGGGCAGGTATTGCCTGTGGGCGCTGGCGCTCGTTCCATGCGCGTTTAGCATCCAAAATAGTGTTCAGCATCCGGCTTCTCCTCCTGGCACCAACCAGAGATATTTTTCTATCCGCCCGACCTTCAACTACTTACATTCACTGCGGAAGAGGGAGAGCTACAGCCGCTGGCAAAGTATTTAATGCCCTTGCGAGCCTTCGCCATGCAGCGGAGTTCTTTCTTCCGAGTAAAATATACATGAGTAGGGGAGTTATTACGGTTATTTTTATACATATTTTTACTGTTGTGATGCGGAGCGGGGGCCAGTGGTACACCTTATAACAGGGTAGCATGCGAGAGGATGCAGTGTGGACATTGCAAATTGCGGGTAACATCTCATGTAGCGAGGGACACCCCAAATTTCTGGGATGTTTAGGAAAGAGGTAGCTCTCCATTAATTGGTGAACGAGCCTGCTGTTCTGGCAGCGGCTAAAACCTCAGCCAGGACATACTTGGGAGGACGCCCGCGTGGTCGTTTTGGTTGAGTCTGCTTGCCTTCGGCAGGTTT
>DAOTTD010000204.1:0-19149 GCA_034438015.1 Ktedonobacteraceae bacterium
TACAATGCGATCCGGCCTCATGAGAGCCTGGAGTATCGTTCGCCTGATCAATTTGCCCAGGAGCACGGCTTGCCCGCTGTTCCTTCTATTACCGTGTTTTGATGTCTAGGATTTTGGAGACTTGACACTGACGAGGTGATCGATTGGGCGATGATAGCGCATAGCGAGCAGATGGAGGGTCGTATGATGGAGTGCAAGTGAGTCAGGTAGTTGGAGCTGGCTATAGAGGTATGTTTCGGGCACATGATAGGTGTGAGCAATATATGGAACCGTCATCCACGGACCGATCGTGCGTACGTCGCCGGACCTCGCCATTGCGTTTTGCTGGCGGAATTGTTGCCATGTTACTACGATGGACCTCGCGGCAAAAGCTACGCAGAACAGCGTCAACAAGAGCAGGATAAAGGTTATGGCAAAGCGTACGCGCAGACTCAACGGACAAACTCCACGGATCGATTTCCTCCGAAGAGGAACTTCTCTTCTACAGGAGAAGTAAGGATAGAGAAAGGATAGCAGGTATGCCTTCTTCTATCAATATACATCCCCCCTCAAACATCCTTTTCCAAAGACTATCTTCTATAGAATAGAACGTCCAGAGTTGTGCGTCGGGTACATCCTCATTGACGGCTAGAGGGGAGTAGCTGTACACTGGTGCCTGACACTGTAATATGGAGACGAATAGAGCGATGCAACCCTTGCAGGTGACAATCAAACGCGTCGATGTATCACTGCCCTTGCCCACGTATGCTACGGCGGGATCGGTCGGCTTTGATCTGTACTGCCGCGAAGAGACCGAGATTATGCCGCGCCAGTTGGCCCGTATTCCTGGTAACGTCATTGTGCGCACGCCACCGGGATATATGCTGCTGCTGACCATGCGCAGCAGTACCGCGCGCCGCAAAGGTCTGCTGATACCTAATGGTGTAGGGGTAGTCGATCAAGATTACGCGGGCGAGGGCGACGAGGTGATGGTATCGGTGTATAATTTTAGAGATGAAGCGGTCTACATCTCTCGTGGAGAGCGTGTAGCCCAGGGAATCTTTGTGCCGATTGTGCGCGTTGCCTGGCAAGAAGTCGATGAGATGGGACAGGCGCGCGGTGGCTTTGGAAGTACAGGTGCGTGATGATAGATTATTATGCCTTGCTGGAAGTTGCTCGGGATGCGTCGCTTGCCCAGATCAAGCGCTCCTATCGCCGTCTCGTGCGCCTGTATCACCCCGACGTGAACAAGCAGGCGCGCGAAGACCGCATCAGGCAGCTCAACGAAGCATACGAGGTTCTCGGCGACGTGACGAAGCGCGCTGCCTACGACGCCCTGCTGCTGCAAGAGCTGCGCAATGCCGCCCTGCAAGAACTCCTGCGCCGTCAGCGTGAAGAGGCACAGCGGCAACCGAAGATGACGTGGGCGCAGGGCATTGTCGGCTTCGTCAGGGAATTTAAGAAGGCACTACGCGAAGACTGATCCCGTTTTTACTGCGCTAAAAGCTCGCTGAGCGCCTTCTCAAACGCGCTATAGGTATCGTTACTGAAGAGAACGAACGTCACCTGTTGCAAGCTGGTCGGTTTCTTGACATGCTCGATAACCGTACGTAATGCGATAGGGGCGGCCTCTTCGAGAGGATAGCTATAGACACCGGTGCTGATCGACGGAAAGGCGATGCTCTTCACAGCGTATTGCTCGGCTAGATCGAGGCACGCCTGGTACGCTCCGGCGAGGAGACGCGCTTCATCCCTGTGATGACCGTAGATGGGGCCGACCGCGTGGAAGATATACTGCGCTTTGAGGCGCCCCGCCGTCGTCGCCACCGCGCTACCGGTAGGGCAGCCGCCGATCTTGCGGCACTCCTCCATAATCGTTGGGCCGCCGGCGCGATGAATGGCACCATCGACGCCACCACCGCCCACCAGTCCCGAGTTTGCTGCGTTAACGATTGCATCCGCCTGCACGTCGACGATGTTCCCGCGCAACAGGGCGAGCGTTGTATCGTTCAATTTGTATGTTGGCATAAATATTTTCCATTTCATATCTGGTAGAGTGAATATCTTGCAGCATTGTACCCTATAATGAAGGAAGATGCCAGGGGGAGTGCGGAGTTCATGAAACGAGGAGAGAAAGTGTATGCAAGGTATCAAATGTGCAACATAGCCTCAAAAGCATCAGTGGGTAGATAGGCCAATCCACCTGAGATCGATGCTCATTGAGGCTATGTGGCAGTGAGGGGATACATCACTATGAACTACTTCTTGACAACGGCCTCTGAGAGTTCTTTGCCAGGGAAGAAGCGCACGCGTTCTTTCGCGGGCACCTCGATCGGTTGTCGGTCGCGTGGATTGACCCCTTTACGAGCAGCACTCTGGCGCACCTTGAAGGAGCCAAAGCCCACTAAACGTACTTCGTCACCATCTTGAAGAGCCTCGCGGATAGCGTCGAGGGTTGCCTCTAGCACTTCAGATGCTTGCTTTTGGGATAGTTTCGCCTGTTTGGCAATACGCTTAGAAAGCTCTTGCCTGCCTATAGTAGAGACGCTACTTTTTTCAGTCTGATCTTTGGCCATAGGTTCAGAATCCTCCTTGCAACAATCAACACACGTCGCTTTTCGTCCCAATGTTGCTACTGTTGGGCCTGTAGAGCGGCATTACAACCTCACTGCCGTTAGGAGTATAGCATGTGATTTTGAGAAATACAAGCGTCTCACCATGCTCTAAAGGCTGATACAGAGATTAAAGCCGCTCTACAGGCCGATCTGAACCTATCGTATAGGTCGAAAAAAGGCTTCACAGGCTAATCGACCGGACGTTGTTTCTAAGCTGCGATCGAGTAGAGAAACAGTCCTTCGCTTTGAGGTCAACAGTAGTAAACTTTTCCTATATCAGGGTTAAATTTCTCCCGCCGTTGTGCCGGATTTCCTTCGCCTCGTCCTGTATAGGACGCTGGCATCAGAAGCCCTAAATATATCTTTTGTTCTAAAAGTCGTATAAGCCCCCTATGATAGACAGTTTTGTATTTCACATGTAGTCGTATAGAGTGGCTGTAGCTTTTTCTGTTAGAAAGACATTTCAAGCGTGATCAGTCTGCTCTGTCGTTTGCTGTATGCAGAATTTGTGTAGGGATTGAAAAGCGTTTTTAAGAAAAAGTTGCAAACCCGTAAAACTCATTCTACATCGGTACATCTTTCTATATCAGAAGTTATCCACAAGTTATCCACCAGCCAGCGAAAAATTGGTGGATAACACTCTTTTCCCATGGCGTAAGAAATGTTACAATGAAGTGGGGAAAAGTGGGGCATTTTGGTGAATCTAATGGCGGGTAGGAAAACCGGTGAGCAGTACCAGGAAAAGGGAGAGTTCCTGACCGTTTCACCAGAGGCTACTGAGACGAATCGATAGTGGAAAAGGTATACAATGTTTCTCGGCGAACATGAGCATACAATCGATGCGAAAGGGCGCATGGCGGTTCCCGCAAAGTTTCGGGCGCAGATGGACAGCGGCGCCGTCATCAGTAAGGGCATGGGAACATGTCTCTCGGTCTACACTATGCAACGCTGGGAGCAGAAGTCCGATGAGCTGGTATCGGGGAAGGCGAGCGACGAGCTGCGTGACTTCGAGCGGCGCATCTATCCAAGTGCCAGTGAGGTGGAACTGGATGCGCAGGGACGCATCATTATTCCCGCCAGGCTACGTACCTATGCGAGTCTCGGTGCCGAGGTGACGATAGCGGGTGTGCGCGACCACTTTGAGATCTGGGATCGCACAGCGTGGCAGACTTATCAAGAGCGACTAGATGCCGATGGGAGCAAGATTCCCTTCTAACCATAAAGTTTATCATTCATGGCAACAGAGCATACACAACATGTGCCGGTCATGCTGGACGAGGTGTTGAAGTTTCTTCAGCCGCGACCAGGTGGCCACTATATAGATGGTACGTTGGGTGGAGGAGGGCATACTCAAGCCATTCTTGAGCGTTCAGAGCCCGATGGTCGGGTGCTTGGTATCGATGCCGACGCTCAGGCATTGGAGCGTGTGAGCGCGCGATTCTCGGGGTTCATAGATAGTGGACGATTGCAACTGGTGCACGGAAATTTCGCTGACCTGACTCGCATCGTAGACGAGACCTGGGCAGGCTCTATAGGCTCTATAGAAGGAATCTTACTCGACCTGGGTTTCTCATCGGACCAGATGGAAAATCCACAGCGAGGATTCTCCTTTAGCGCCGATGGTCCTCTCGATATGCGGCTCGATCAGTCGCTGACGATCTCAGCGGCAGACCTGGTGAATACTGCGAACGAGCAGGAACTGGCGGACATCTTCTGGCGCTACGGCGAGGAGAGGCGTTCTCGCCAGATAGCAAAGCGTATCGTGCGGGAGCGCGTAAAGGGTGCCATTACGCGGACAGGCCAACTGGCAGCAATGGCCGCTGCTGGTGTTCCGTACAAACGTGGGGTGATCCATCCGGCAACGCGGGTTTTTCAGGCGCTGCGGATCGCGGTGAACTCCGAGTTGGAGCGTCTGACGACAGCGCTCCCACAGATAGTTGATATATTGCGAGCGAGGAGAGCGACGGGTGAAGCGCATGGAGAGGGAGACGGAAGAATGGTTATCATCGCTTTTCATTCTCTGGAAGACAGGATTGTAAAAGAGTTTATGCGCCGCGAGGCGACCGATTGTATCTGTCCGCCGGGCACTCCTGTCTGCATCTGTGGCCATAAAGCGAGTCTGCGCATCCTGACGCGTAAGCCCGCGACTCCAACTGACCAGGAAGTGGAGCAGAATCCTCGTGCTCGTAGCGCCAGGCTACGAGCCGCTGAAATAGTTGTTGGTTCGTAGTGCGTCATCTGTAGGGAGGTGGGTATGTATGTACGTTCGTCGTATCAGTGAGCATGGGAGTTCAGCATCTTGGAGGAACGCTGCGTATGTATGGCCTGAAGGAGCGGAAAAATACTTCTCCAGTGATGTCACAAAAGACACGGCTGGTCGCCAGGCGCCGTCGACAACTTTACCCATTCTTCTTTCATATGGGTCCGGTGGCATTGTGCATCACCAGCGTGCTCTTGATCGGGTTGATGGCGGTCCTCTACCTGAGTCAGGTGAGCCAGGCCGTCTCTGCCAATCAGCAATTGCTGGCTATCAATGCGCAGCAGGCCGCCCAGAAGCGTCAGAATCAGGATCTGATCAATACGATCGCTCAGGAACAATCGCCCGCGTTTATCGCCGATGGCGCCCACAAACTCGGGCTTGTGCCCGCCAGTCCAGGTGCGGTCCAGGTGCTGGTTGTGAAACATCTTTTACCATTTACGAACAATGAGCAAGGTTTTCAGCCATAGTTTCCTTGAGGAAAAGAGGAGCCGGTAGATGAGTGCAGAACTACAACGAGCGCGCAGTCGGCAGATGATTGTCTTCTTGCTGGTCTGTACCGCTATGCTGATTCTGCTGGGGCGCCTCTATTACTGGCAGGTGGTACGCTCAAGCTACCTTTCGCAACTGGCAAACGATGAGCATATTCAGAATCAGGTGGTGAACGCGCCGCGCGGCTATATCTACGATATACATGGGCACATCCTGGCGACCAATGTCGTGCGCGATGATGTATATGTTGCGCCGCTACAGTTCGCGACCGATTATACGGGCGATAACGCACAGGCTGAACTGGCCCTGTTGTGCAGTAAATTGCACCAGGTGCTGCCACAGCTTTCAGAGGACAGGTTGAAACAGCTCTTTGACACGCACCTCGCCTCTGTACGTATCGCAGGACCGATCGAGCCGGCGCAGAGTCAGCAGTTGCGCAACTTACAGTTGCCCGATACCTTTCTGGAGCCGCGTACCCTGCGCGTCTACCCTGACGGCGATCTGGCATCCCAGGTTCTAGGCTACGTGCCGCAAGACCAGGGAAGCGGCATTT
Organism: Ktedonobacteraceae bacterium; assembly: GCA_034438015.1. Classification (GTDB taxonomy): domain Bacteria; phylum Chloroflexota; class Ktedonobacteria; order Ktedonobacterales; family Ktedonobacteraceae; genus JACDAE01. Next base: position 5,897 of record DAOTTD010000204.1, read on the forward strand.
ACGGTATGGAGCAGAAATACAATACGCTGCTGGCTGGTAAGCCCGGTAGCCTGACGGCTGAGACCGATCTGATGGGCAATCCGCTGACAGTAGGAGCGAACTCGCAGCAACAGGCGGTTCCAGGCGCGAATCTCACACTGACGATTGATGGCAACATACAGTATCTAGTGCAGAGCGAACTGGCCCAGGCTGTAAAAAACTTGAAGGCGAAGAGTGGAACCGTCGTGATCTTGAATGCGCGTACCGGCGCGGTGGTCGCAATGGCTGGCGTGCCGACCTTCGATCCCAATAATTATAGCGCGGCCCTCAATGAGAAGGGCTGTGTTGGAACCGAGGATGTGTACTTTAATCCAGCTCTTTATTGCGCGTATGAGCCCGGTTCGATAATGAAGTCTGTGACGATGGCGGCGGCGCTCGATCAGGGTCTGATCACGCCAGATACATCGTTCTACGACCCTGGCTATCTTAACTTTACCGATGGCACGCCCACGGTGACGAACTGGGCTGACGAGGGTTATGGAACGGAGACGATGACGCAGGTGTTGGAGCATTCGGCCAATGTCGGTGCTGCGTACGTTGCACATAACATATTGAAGGTTGATCGCTTCTATCCTTACCTGCAGCGCTTCGGCTTTGGACAGAGCACTGGTCTGGAAGATCCCGAGGCCGCTGGTACGTATCGCGATCCTTCCTCTCCTGACTGGACTCAGAGCGATCTGGCGCGGCAGTCATTTGGGCAGAGTATTCTGGTCACGCCGCTCCAGATGGCGATGGTCTACCAGACGATTGCGAACGATGGTGTGATGATGCAGCCATATCTCGTTGCCTCTGTGAACAATAACGGGCATATAACGATGACGCAACCGGAGGTCAAGCGCCGTGTGATCAGCGCGAGAGCTGCCGAATTGTTGAAAGGTATGCTGGTAAGCGCGGCGAACTTTAATAAGCAGGCAACTTTTCCAGGCTATAGCGTTGCGGTGAAAACGGGGACAGCCACCACGCAAGGCATCTCAGATCAGCAGACGGTGGCGTCGATGGCAGGTTTTCTGCCCGCGTCAGATCCGCAGTATGTAATTCTGGTGAAACTAGATCGGCCCCAGGCCACTATTTTCGGTGGCACGGCAGCAGGTCCGCTATGGAAGACTATCGCCCAGCAATTGATGTGGCAATATAATGTCACACCTGACCAACAATAATGTAGAAGTGGCTGTGTGTGGAGTATCACGGCGAGAAGGTATGCTATGCAAGAAGAAGATAAGGATGCTCGACGGCTCAGCCATGCACCACTGAGTGACGTATGGCGCGAGCTTCTGGGGGCCTCTCTGGCAGAAATAGACGCCCCGGAGAGCGCCGTCGATGCGCTAGTATCGGCGCTTGAGAGTGATCCCTGGAGTGCGTTATTACGAGCAAAGGATGTTGAGGTCGTTGATTTGCAACAGGTACACCTGCACATGAGCGACCAGGATGTTGAACAGGCGCTGCAAGTTATGCAAGAGCATCCCGTTCAGCATAAAAATGATACATCCGATAAGCGTGACTTGTAGTGAGTATACTCGAAAAAATGTTCTATGTCAAGTGAAGAAAACAGGCATTCATGCTACGAGATAGGCTAAGACAAGAAAACGATGCCAGAGGAAGGCACAGGAGTGAGCTCTCTCCTCCTGTGATGCGTTCTCCTGCTCTAGAGGCGGCGGAGCGCCAGAAGCGCCATGATCTCCAGGTACCCGAGAATGGCGCCCGGTGGCCTGTACAAAAAAAGACATCTCGTAATGTTAAGGTGAGCTACGCGGCAGAGGATACATTGGTGCGCCCTGCGCCGCGCAAGAGCTTGCCGCCTGTTGCGAAACATTCGAGGATCGCCGCTACACCTGCTATAAGGCAACGGACCGGATTAACCGCCAGTTGGCGCCTGCGCCCGGCAGAGGTTGCCGCACCGCCGAGTACTCCGGTGCAGGTGATCAGTGACGAGGAGCAGAAAAAGCTCTCCGCGCTTGAGATGCGCCTCCCGCGCGTGGCCGGTAAGATCGACGCATGGCTGCTTACTGCCGTGCTGGCGCTACTGTGTATTGGTCTGGTGATGGTGTACAGCGCGAGCTCGTTCCTGGCGGCGCGCGACTACGGCGACGCCTCGTACTTCTTTCAGAAGCAGCTCGTCTGGGCGCTACTGGGCGTAGTTGTGATGCTCGTGACCATGCGTATAGACTACCGGCAGTGGCGGCGTTTCTCTTTGCTAGGCATGGTCGTTATGCTGCCATTGCTGGTGCTCGTTTTGTTGGTTGGAACGACGGCGTACGGTGCGGCCCGCTGGCTGGGCTTCGGTTCGTTCTTCTCGTTTCAACCGAGCGAATTGACCAAGCTGGTGCTGGCCCTGTATGTGGCGGATTGGCTAGCCCGTAAGGGAAAGCAGGTGGGGACGTTTCTGTACGGCCTGGCTCCATTTGTGCTCCTGGTGGGGTTAATCCTGGGGCTGGTGCTATTAGAGAACGACATGGGCACAACGATCATTATCGCGGGACTCGCTACGGTGATGTTCTTTACGGCGGGAGCAAATATTGTGCAGCTTCTGCTGGCGATGGGCTGCGGCGGGCTGGTTTTCTTGATGCAGGCATTACACGGTTACCGGTACTTTCGGCTGATGGGGTTTCTGGACCCGTTCAAAAATGTTACGAGCATCAACTTGCAGCTCTATCAGTCGTTGCTGGCGCTGGGATCGGGTGGCTGGTTTGGCGTTGGACTGGGGGCAAGTCGTCAGAAGACGGGTTATCTACCGTTCCCCCAGGTCGACTCGATCTTTGCCATCATTGGTGAGGAGCTGGGTTTTATCGGCTGCGCGCTTATCGTGATGCTGTTTCTGTTCCTGGCGTTTCGTGGCTTTCGCCTGGCACGGCGCACACCGGACATCTACGGCGCCTTGTTGGCAACCGGCATTACCACCTGGCTAATCTTACAGGCAATGATCAATATCGGTTCGACGACGGGGTCGATCCCTTATGCAGGGGTGCCGCTGCCGTTTATTACCTATGGCGGCTCTTCGCTAGTCATCACTCTGGCGGCTGTGGGGGTGCTCTTGAATATCTCGCGCTACATTCAGGAGCCTGAGAAGCCAACCCTGTCGAAACGCACGATCACGAAAACTATTACGAGAAAGGTGTAAGCGCGAAAACCAGTGGCTGGCAGGAAATTGTAGGATAATGTCTGTCTCAATTGGATTGAAACGAACAGAAAAAATTATGCGAATTCTGATATCTGGTGGGGGCACGGGAGGCCATATCTATCCGGCACTCTCTGTGGCGATGCAGTTGCAAAATGAATATAAAACCGATGTTCTCTATCTGGGCAGCGACGATGGCCTGGAGACAGAGTTGATACCTGCTGCTGGTCTCCGTTTTGCGCGGATCAAGGCCGGCAAGCTGCAGCGTTTTGTCTCCTGGCGCACCATGACAGGCATCGCGCGCGTCCCTGTTGGGATGGTGCAGGCACTCGGCATCGTACGCAACTTCCATGCTGATGCGGCTTTTACCAGTGGCGGATACGTAGCGGTTCCGGCTGGACTTGCCGCCAGGCTCAATGGCGTTCCCCTACTGATGCACCAGCAGGATGTGCCGCCAAACCTTTCTAATCGCCTGCTCGCGCCACTGGCGACGCGTATCTCTGTAGCCTTTGCCGACTCGCAGCGCTACTTTCCCTCAGGGAAAACGTTGCATCTCGGCAATCCCGTACGCCAGGCGATCCTGGACGCGCGCCTGATACAGCCACAGCAAGCTCGTACAACGCTCGGTCTTGCGCCTGACCTGCCGCTCCTGCTGGTGACGGGAGGAAGTCAGGGAGCGCGCCACCTCAATCAGACGGTGTGCCGCGCCTTGCCCGACCTGCTCACGTACAGCCAGGTCTTGCAGATCAGCGGCAGAAACTTGTTCGAAGAGACGCGCGCACTCTCTGAGAGTACCCTGGCGGCTCTACCGGTGGAGACGAGGCAGCGCTACCGGTTGGTTCCGTACATGGATGCGGAAATGCCCCTGGCGCTACAGGCCGCGGAACTGGTGGTGTGCCGCGCGGGCGCCGCGACGTTGAGCGAACTGGCTGTATTGGGCAAGCCCGCCATCCTGGTTCCTTTACCTCCGGCGTTGGGCGACTCGCCGCAGGAGGCCAACGCCGCTATGTTTGAACGCAAACAGGCGGCAGAGGTTATTCGCAATAGTGATCTGAAACCTGAAACACTTGTAGAACGTGTTAAAAATAATATTACATCTTATGTGAAGTTAAAAGCGATGGCGGAGGCTGTCGGGGAGCTAGCGCGACCAACGGCAACGCAAGATATTGTCGAAGTGGTCGTTGAGATGGCACGCGGAGTCAAGACATCGAAGCGCGAGGTTATAAGCATTTGAAGAAGTCGCACTTGCATTTCATGGGAATAGGCGGGCAAGGCATCTCCGCTGTAGCGCAGATGGCGCTGCTGCAGGGGGATAAGGTGACGGGCTGTGATCGCCAGCCGTCGGCGACCACGCGCGCCCTGGAGCAGGCGGGGATAGATGTACAGGTTGGTCATAGTGCAGACCATCTGGCGGGGGTCGATACCCTGGTGATCAGCCCGGCTGTGACCTCGCTCAATCCGCAGAATCCAGAATTGCTCGAAGCGCAGCGGCGTGGCATCCACGTCTACACCTGGCAGGAGCTGCTTGGTTCCCTGATGGAGCAGAAATGCGTCCTCTCGGTCTCCGGCGTGCATGGCAAGGGAACGACGACGGCCATGCTCTCGTTGATCCTGGTCGATGCGGGGCTAGATCCGACCTGTGAGATTGGTGCAGTCGTGCCGCGCTTTGGTGCAAACTATCGCCTGGGCAAGGGGCAATACTTCGTCAATGAAGCCGACGAGTTCAATCATAACTTCTGGCATTATCATCCGCGCGTGGCGGTCGTGACCTCGATAGAGTTCGAGCACCCGGAGTTCTTTGCTGATTACGAAGCATTTCTCGCCGCCTTTGAGCACTTCATTTGGGGCATGGACCTGCACGGAGACTGGCCTATATCGCCGATGCTGGTCCTCAATGCGAACAGTCCAGGCTGCCTGGAACTACGCGCGCGTCTCGTCGATTGGCCTGGCTCTATCGTTACGTATTCGGTAAATGAAGCGGAGCAATCATCCCTAAAGGAGCAAGCGAGCTTTGAAGCATACGATACACTCACAGATGGAGAAACGAGTTTTCGCGTCAGAGCGCACGGTGATGATGCATTTCCTATGGATCGTGTCTTTCACCTGCAGTTGCCGGGTGTGCATAACATAGAAAATGCCCTCGCGGCTCTCTGTGTCGCGCGTATAGTCGGTGTGGACGTCGAGACCATTGCCCGTACATTGGAAGGCTTCAGTGGCACCCGGAGGCGTTTTGAGACCCGCCACCAGGGTCTGCTAACTATCGATGGGCGAGTGCTGGATCTCATGCTGGTGGACGACTATGCGCATCATCCCACTGCGATCGCCGCGACGTTGGAAGCGGCGCGCAGACGCTATCCAGGACGGCGCCTGGTCGCGGTCTATCAACCGCATATGTACAGCAGAACAAAGACATTTTTTAATCAGTTCCTGTCCGTCTTCGATGCGGCGGATGTAGTAATTATCAGCGATATCTTTCCGGCTCGTGAGCGCGACACCGGTCTCGTACATACGTGCGAGATCGTAGATACCATCGCGCAGCGGCCTCACTTTGCGCAGGGAGGCGCACGCGTACTGTACGGTGGCGATGTGCAGAGCACATTCGAACTGTTAAGTGGAACACTGCAAGCAAACGATCTTGCTGTGATAATGGGCGCGGGAGATATCTATCACGTGACCGAATTATTGCTGCGCAAAACGGCGTAGAGGAAATCTGTTATGACTTTTGATGTTGAGACAACATATCGCGCACTACAGTCGCACTTCAAAGTGCGTCGTGATGAGCCGCTATCACGCCATTCGACCTTTGGCGTGGGCGGCCCTGCGGATATATGGATCTCGCTCGACACGAAGGACGAACTGATTGGCCTTGTAACGCTCTGTAGTGAGCAGCGCTGGCCTTTGCTGCTCATGGGCAATGGTACGAACGTCTTGTATGCTGATGCGGGCGTACGTGGCATCGTAGCGCGTGTGGCCCTTAACGGCTATACAGTTGAGGACCGCGGCGACGGCACTGCATTTTTAACGGCAGAGGCAGGCATAAGCTGGCCTCGCTTGCTGAACGAACTGGCTCCTCTTGGTTGGGGAGGACTGGAGTTCGGTCCTGGTATTCCAGGGACGCTTGGCGGCGGCGTCATCAGCAATGCTGGTGCGCATGGGAGCGAACTGGGACGAGTGCTCGAGTGGGTCGATGTACTGGATGCACGCGAGGTGGAGAACTCCGTCGCGCAGCCGATGTTGCGGCGCTATCAACATGCCGAACTCGACCTGAGTTATAGACATAGTCGCTTCCGTGCCCGGAGACGCGTTCAGTTCGACGAACAGGGCTTCCCTGTAGCGGCCCCACGTCAACTGATCGAGCCGGCTGAGATCATAGTGCAAATTGGCGTACATCTTCATCACGAAGACCCCAGGGGATTGCGGACCATTATCGATGAGCACAAACAACATCGAAAGAGGACGCAGCCGCCGCAGCAGAGCGCTGGCTCGGTCTTCAAGAATCCGGAAGGGGATTATGCCGGGCGGCTCATCGAGGCCGTGGGCATGAAGGGGATGTGGCATGGACGGGCGCAGATTTCAGAGCGCCACGCCAATTTTATTGTGAATGTAGGAGGTGCAAGCGCTGCTGATGTCGCAGCGCTTGTCAGGGAGGCACATAACCGCGTCAGCGAACAGTTCGGGGTCAACCTCGAACTCGAGGTCGAACTACGCGGCGAGTGGAAGGTAGTAGTATCATGACAGAGAAGAAACGGCTACCGGAGCAGATGGCTTCGCACACTTATAGAAAACAGCCATTGGCGCGCCCTGCCAGCAGACAACCTGCTGGCAGAGATGCAAGCCGGGGAGAGAGGCGTGGAGCGCTGCATACCTTGCAGCGCGTAGTAACAATTCCCGAGGCTGACCCATCAACCGCCTGGAATACGTTTGCGCAGCGCCAGGAGAGGCGACGGCGCGCTCGTTCCAGGCCGGTATACGAGGAGATGGCGCCGGTAGCGCCGCGTACCTACGCGCAGACGGGGACGCGTGCATCCAGTGGCCGCTTAAAAGCGGTCAAGCGTCTGCCCGCGTACAATAGCTCGCCTGTACCGGTGCGAAGCGGGGGGCAGCGCCAGGTGAAACGCGGCATCCTCTGGCGGCTGCTGAGCCTGATATTCGGCATTATCGCGCTAATCTTTGTTGCAAATCTGGTAATCAATAGCAATGTTTTTCGTGTAAAACAGGTCAACATTGCGGGCACGCACAACGACGTGCTGGTCCGTTCTATTCAGCATATGGGTATGCAAGGTCAAAACATCTTTTTTATGGATGTTGCGACCTTGAAAGAGCGGATCGAGACTTCACCACGCGTGGCGTCGGCCAGCCTTAGCAAGCAGTGGCCCAATCAGATCACCGTCAATGTGATCGAGCGTACGCCAGTGCTGCTATGGCATACAGCGCAAGGAACATATAGCGTCGATAATCAAGGGGTGGTGATTGCGCCGGTTAGCGAAACGCCGGATGCCAGCCAGTTAAGAACCGTCGTAGATACGACGGGGAAGGTTGGCAAAGGGGACGGCACACAGCCAGGAGTGCACCTGAATCAGGCGGACATCACGTTTGCTTTGGCTGTATTGAACCGTTTACCGCAAGTAACCGGGATAAGCAACTTCACCCTGAGCTGCACCGGCACAATATATGCCAAAACCGGTGCGCAGGCCGGGCGGTCAGGTAGTAGGGGATCGTATATTGTTAGCAGTCCAGGTGGCTGGTTGGCTTATCTGGGAGGCGTCGATGACACCAATCCTTTGGACAACAGGCTGATCGAATTGCAGCAAATACTTACCCTGGTGCAGCAATCTCATCTTGCTACAATTGATCTGCGCTATGGCCTGCGTCCGGTGTATACCTTAAAGCAATGAAGCCAGGAAGATGCGCATGACAGGTCTTTTCAAGAACAATGTTTTTCGTAGTGCGTCTCACAAGTGTACCGCCCAATAGGAGCGTCTATCGTGCAAGAGCGGGTGATAGTCGGTATCGACGTTGGAACAACAAAAATCTGTGTCCTGGTCGGCGAGCTGGATCGCGACGGGAAACTGAATATTGTTGGCGTTGGCACCTGCCCTTCACAGGGTTTGCGCCGCGGGGTGGTGGTGAACATTGAAGAGACCGTCACTTCAATCGCAGCGGCGCTGGATCGTGCAGAACGCCTTTCAGGGAAGAAAATTCTAACGGCATATGTAGGGATTGCTGGAAGCCATATCGAATCGGAGAATAGCAAAGGCTTTGTCGCCATTTCACCCAGTCACAGCGACATCGTGCAGAACGACATCAGCCGTGCTATCGAGGTGGCGCGCGCAATTGCTATACCTGCCAACCGCGAGATCATTCATGTGATCCCTCGCGGCTATGTTGTAGACGGACAAGAGGGCATCAAAAATCCAATTGGTATGTCCGGCTTCCGCCTCGAGGTGGAGACGCATATCATTACGGGCTCGGTGTCTTCGATCCATAACTTAATTAAATGTGTCCATAAAGCACATGTAGAGATTGAGGATCTCGTGCTGGAACCTCTGGCCTCTAGCGAGGCGGTGCTGGCGGACGGTGAGACCGATCTAGGCGTGGTGCTGGTCGATATCGGTGGTGGTACGACCGATATCGCGATCTTCTCCGATGGTGCTATCTGGCAGACCGCCGTCTTACCTATCGGGGGCAACCTGATCACCAGCGATATCGCAATCGGCCTGCGTCTACCACCAGGGGTGGCCGAGGAACTCAAGATAACGTATGGGCATTGTGATCCATCGACCATAGATGAGGACGATATGATCGATCTGTCGCAGTTTATGCCCGATTGCGACGATCTCGTTCCACGCAAGCTTCTGGCCGAAATAATCCAGGCGCGTGTGGAAGAACTCTTCTCCATGGTGCATGAAGAGATCAAGAAATCGGGATACGAGGGATTGCTGCCGGCAGGCATCGTTCTTACGGGAGGAAGCGCAGAGATGCCGGGTATCCTGGAACTCGCGAGTCAGACGCTTGATCTGCCCGCGCGCATCGGCTCTCCGCTTGGCATGCATGGACTGGCTGACTCGATCAGTCGCCCTGCGTACGCGACAGCGGTCGGGCTGCTGCTCTGGGGTTTGCGTCACACGTCTCTCATGGCTGAAGAGGAGGAGCCGGAGGATGAGGGGCCAATGGATTTTATATCTCGTTTTGGCCGTTGGCTACGTGCATTTATACCTTAGTAGCTTCTCATTTGTAGGGCAGGAACGGTTTTCGTTCCCTGTAACTGTAGAGTAAGCTCGGAAGGGGGCCACGAATTATGTTACCTATGGGAAATCATCAACTTGAAGGCTTTGCTCAGATCCGCGTGATTGGCGTGGGAGGCGGCGGCAGTAACGCTGTGAATCGCATGATTCAGGCGAATATGATGGGCATTGAGTTTATTGCTATCAATACCGATGCTCAGGCTCTGCTGCTGACAGATGCGCCACATCGCATTCGTATCGGCGACAAGCTCACTCGTGGCCTCGGCGCGGGTGGCAACCCTGGCGTCGGCTCCAAAGCGGCAGAGGAGAATGCAGAGGAGATATACGAGGCCCTGAAGGGCTCCGATATGGTCTTTATCACGGCTGGTATGGGCGGCGGCACTGGCACGGGGGCGAGTCCAGTAGTTGCGCAGATCGCGCGCGAAGTCGGCGCCCTGACCGTCGGTGTTGTCACCAAGCCCTTCTCCTTCGAGGGGAAGAAGCGCCTGCTCTCAGCCGAAGAGGGGATCGCGAATCTAAAGCAACACGTGGATACGCTGATCACTGTTCCCAACGACCGTTTGCTACAGGTCGCGGACAAGCGTACGCCGCTCTCGGACGCCTTCAGACTGGCCGACGACGTGCTACGTCAGGGTATTCAGGGCATCAGCGATCTGATCACTGTACCGGGCCTGATCAACCTGGACTTCGCCGATGTGAAGACGATTATGTCCGCCGCTGGCTCCGCCTTGATGGCGATCGGAGAGGCGAGCGGCGAGACGCGTGCCAGCGATGCCGCACAGATAGCGATCGCCAGTCCACTGTTGGATATCGATATCAGTGGCGCGCGTGGCGTACTCTTTAATATCACCGGCGGCATGGATATGACCCTGTTTGAGGTGAATGAAGCTGCGGATATCATCAGTCAGGCGGCGCACCCGGAGGCGAACATCATCTTCGGTGCGGTACAGGACTCCGCGTATGATGGGAAGGTCAAGATCACTGTGATCGCGACGGGCTTTGATAATACCACGAATGGTCGCGCACAGCATCAGCCTATCGTCCAGTCGTCTTACCAGTATGCGCAACCGCAGCGACCGGAGTACGATCGGAGCCGCCTCTACCAGGTGTCTTCGTCCGCAGCGAATAGTATGGGCAGTAACGGTAGCAACCATAACACACAGCCACGTGCTCACCAGCCTGGTGGCTATGCACCGGCGGTTGCCGCGCCTCAGCCTATGCACCTTTCGAATCATCCGACCGGGCCATTGCAATCCAATCGTGGAGGGCAATCTCTAGCCTCTGATACTGGGCGCCAGCGCGTGCCAATGCCACCTCCCTCTGCAGCGGATGTTAACAGGCAGTCGTTGGACATGAACAGGCAGCGTTCTATGGCGCCACAGCCGCACATGCGCGATCCGGTGCCGCTGATGAACGATGTGGATGAGAGCGATTTCGAACTGGATGGTGATGCAGTTGACATGGATAATAGTCATCGCAACCTGCCAGTACCGGAGCCGGAAGCTCAACCCTTACAGCGCCAGGCTGGCAATCAGCGTCAGGTGCGTCGCATCGACCGCAGCCCGGAGTCCCAGCGCCGTAACGCGCCGTCCGGCGATGTGATCGACATTCCGGCGTTTCTGCGCAAGCGGTAAGGAAGCGCTTTCAGGCATAAAAAAACAGGTCGTACATTGGCGGCCTGTTTTTTTATGTCTGCATTTCCTAAATCTGGCCTCTTCTAAGGAACAGCGGAACCAAAAAACGTTGTTCCTCAGGGGCCAACCTTGTTTCGTGTCTTGCCCAGGTTGCCGGGGATATCTTTGTTGAGGCCGATATGGTTCACAACGACGCGTACGCCTGGAATGCCGATCATTTCACGCTCCAGCGCCATGCGCATCGTACTGTTTGGCACATCTCCATACAGATTCAAGATATAATTCTCGACCAGGATGCGCAGGTTCTGCGCGCCATCTAGCTTGCCCGTCGTCTTCAGATTTTCGAGGCGCGAGTAGGCGATATTCAAGATCTCGTCTTCTGCGACGATAAAGTTACGTACGTCGAGCACGTTTGGCAGGTAGCGCAGAGACTCTTCGAGCCGCTGACGCTGCGCTTCCAACTCGACTTTTCCATACAGAGCCAGGATAACGCCGTCATCCTTCACCTGGTCTATCTCGACCTTGACCGGGTGGGTGCTGTAAGCCGTGCTGCTCACTGTGACGACGCGATCCACGACCTCCTCGGCCTCTTCCAATACATCGTGAGGTGTGATGGCCGGGTTGTATACGTATCTATAAGCCTCAGCGGCCTCGTCATAAGGCGCGGCCATAGGATCTTCCAGTGCCCATCCCAGGATGCCAACGAGTACGAAGGGCGCGGCAACGACCGTTAGCCATGGGTTAGTGGGAAAGAAGAGGACGCCGCTGAGCGTCACCACCAGGGCCACACTCAAAATAAATGGCCAGAGACTGGGATTAGGCAGATGAATATGATGCTGCTCCTCCGCGATCTGTCCTGTTGCAAGAGAGTCATCCAACTGGCTCGCTGTAAGGCTAGCATTTTGAAGAGATGTTTCCATATGCTCTCGCTTTCCTCTGCAGGTGGTATACAATAGCGAGGACTGTTTATTCGCATAGCTGTCCTGCTACTAAGCATACCAAATATAGCCCGTTCGTGCAAGCCGTTGCAGTTTCTTTCCGTGGCTACATTGTCTCTTGCTGATCCATTATCTTCACCTTCAAGTCAAGCGCGATGTAGAAAAACTCTTCCTCCAGTTCCTGCCATACTCTCTCTTCTGCCTGGGTGCGCGTGAGCGGGTAGCGCTTTTGTTCAGCCACAAGCATCTGTTGCGTGACCCGCTTCTGGAACTTTGAAAGGAGTGGCTGCTGCATTCGAAAGGGAGGCATGATGCCTAGCTCTATCTCCTGCAGATCATAGTAGTCTTCGGGTTCAAACGCCAGTGTCATGAGATCTGCATAGTTACTAATCAGATTCTGGTGCGCCAGGGAAAAAAAATTATTCTGAACGCTGGCAATATAGAGAGTGCCTGCCGCACGACAGTCCAATAAGACGGGATAGGCCACTGCACTCTTGTTTGGTGCGAAGTGGTGTGTTGGGAACATACGGAACATATCCGTTTCGTTTTGTATTATAGACGGATGCCCCGAACCAAGGGCAATTCCTGCCTGCGACTCAGCCCCTAGAAAGATCGTCTGGTGCTCTAAATAGGACTCAAAGTGCATTGTCGTACGGTACTGGGTGATACGCACACTCCGTACTTTGCGCTCACGCGGAGGACGTACGCACTGCGAGACGATGACGATAATTCCTATCCCTGATGGATCAAGGTGACTGAGCAACTGCTGCATGATAAGTGCACTGATTGTTGATGCACGCAGGATCGGCGGCGTGGTCGTATACGTGTGGAGCACACGCGCGTAGAAGGTCGCCGGAATCCCCGACAGAGCGTCTTTAGCCTCTGCTCCATCATCAAAAAACTGCGGGTATTCTAGTGCAATCAATCTGGCTATCTCGCTAGAATATTGAGACACTACTTCAAGCAGAGGGCGCAGGTTCTCCTGCCTCGGCTTTGACTTGCCATTTGCCCAGCGCGTCAGCGTAATGGGGTTAACTCCGACAATGTCGGCTATGCGCTGCCGCTCATATGGATCGTTGACGATTTTGCCAAGTAGATCTCGCCAGGTGTGGGCTTCTTCCATGTTTCACGTCTTTACTTCCATAAGTTAATGTACTAAAAATAACTTAAGGCAATTTAATGCGCACTATACTCCTAAATCGGAATTTTAAATACTTGTACATAGTAACTTATAGAACGAGAGAAGTCAATATTATAATAGTGATGAAACCTCATCTCCTGTCTG
>DAOTTD010000205.1:0-27202 GCA_034438015.1 Ktedonobacteraceae bacterium
ACAAAGATACGATGAGACACCATAGGGAGGATCGAATATGATCTGTCAACATTGTGGCCTGGAACGCGCTGCCACACAGCTGTCGTGCCCTCGTTGTGGCTCCACGCAGCTCTCACTGCCTTCTCAAGGGAGGCCCGTGGTCATGCCATCGGGACAGGAAGCGCACGTACCACTCCCCACGCTCCCCGCCGCTCAGACGCTCCTCACCACACAGCGTGAGGCACACGCGCTTGCGCCAGGAAGGACGCTGCAAGGGCAGCAGTATCACCTGCTGGTGCAGCAGGAGCTGCGCCAGTGGAGCCTGGAGGTCTCCGAAACCTGGTGGCTCGCAAAGGATACGGAGCGTGGAAACCCCGTGACGGTTTGCGAACTCGCGCTCCCACTGAGCGGCTCTGACCTCCTCACGTTTTTCCGGGTGGCGACCAAAGCGGTGATGCTCAGCAGCACGCATCCCCAGATGAGCGCGCTGCTCACGGTGTTTCTGGAACAGGGCCATGGCTTCTTCGTCTTTGCGCACCCTCCTGACGAGTCCCTACAGGCGCGCATTCTACGCCGTGGCCTCTTGAGCGAAGCAGAGGCCATCGAAGGGTACGGGCAGTTCGCTGACGCCTTGCGGTTCTTCTCAGATCAGTACCCGCCTCTGGTGCATGGATCGATCCAGCCGGACCATCTCGTGCAGGTCGGATCACGGTGGGTTCTGACTCATGGCTCGCCGCTGGTGGCAGGCGGCGTGACGCATTTTGTTCCTGCCCTTGCGACGACACGACTGGCCGCACAGAGTACGCCGGCAGCCGATCTTTCTGCGCTCTCAGCCGTGATCTACTACGCCGTGATCGGACGCGTTCCACCGGTTGAGGTGGGAGAACAGCAGGCACAGGTGCTGCGCGCAAGGCTTTCTCCCACCTTCGCGGCGGTTCTGCTCAAAGGCGTTCATCCTCGCCAGCAGGAACGCTACCAGTCTCCATCCGAACTGCTGGAAGCCTTGGGACGGTATCCCACGCTTCGCCATGATGGAGGGCAGAGGCAACGCAGGAGGAGCGCGTTGGGGCAGGTCCCGCAGCAATCAGTGCCCGTACAGGCTCAGAACGATCGCGCTCCTGTGGTCGCGACGACTCCCATGGAACCGCCCAGGCCAGCGCAACCATCGCAAGGCGGGAGACAGCGTATCCCATCAGAGGATCTGCTCCCCGTTGCACCTGGCCACGATCGCCTGACGGCATTCGGGTGGGCCAGTGCGGTGCTGCTCGTGGGCATGATCATCCTGCTCGTTGCCCGCTAAACGATGAAGTAGGCACCCGTTGGCCTGATGGATCGCCGCGCTGGGCGAAGGATGACCTATATTCGTCATGATCTCTGAAAAGGAAAGACCAGTATGTTCATGTATTTTGCTAATCTCCCCATCTACCGCCGCCTCTTTCTGTCGTTTTTCCTGGCGGTGCTCATTCCTGATAGCCTCATCCTCTCCACCAGCCTGTTCTACACGCATGCGCTGATCGCCCATGGCATGAGTCCTGCCCAGACCAATCCATTCACCATCTGGACCATCCTCGCGTTGATCGTCTCGACCGTAGTGGTCATTGCTCTGGGCTATCTGATGAATCTGACGATCACGCGGCCTCTGAGCCAGCTTGCCCTGCTGGCACGGCGGATCGAAGCAGGCGATACAAGCGCGCGAGCACGCATCAGCGGGAGCAATGAGATTGCCCTGGTTGCCTCCTTGATCAATCGTATGCTCGATCAAATCGTCTCCCTGCTTCAGGAGACCCAGGGCCAGCATGATGCTTTACAAGGGCAAGTCGAGCTTCTCATGGGCGAGGTCAGTGGGGTGGGTGAGGGCGATCTGAGCCAGCAAGCCACCGTGACGCATGGATCACTGGGGGTATTGGCCGATACCTTCAATTATATGCTCGAACAACTTAGTTCCCTGGTCATCCAGGTCAAGCAGGTGGCCGTGCAGGTCGAAGGCGCGACGATGGCGACGCAGCAGGAAATGGGCCACCTGGTGAGTGCCGCCGATACGCAGTTAGAGCAGATGGGCCAGACGACCAGCACCATCGCGTCGATGGCCCAATCCTTTCAGCAGGTCGCGGGGCGAACCCAGATTCTTGATCAAGCCGCCCGAGCCGCCCGGCAGACGGCCCAACAGGGACGGCAGACCATCGGCGAGGTGCTAGAAGGCATGGATCTGATCGACTATAGCGCCCGGCAGACGACCGCTCGGATCACGCGGCTCGCTGAGCAGTCCCGAGAAATTGACGTCCTCATCAATGTGTTAGAGACCATCGCCCAACAAACCACGCGCCTGTCGCTGGACGCCGCAATCCAGGCGGCGATGGCGGGCAGCCCAAAGACCGGATTTGGCGCGGTGGCCGAAGGCATCCGTCACCTGGCAGAGCAAACCAAAGTGCAACTGAGCACGGTGACCCGCAATGTGAGAAGCGTGCGCACCGAGATGGTCGCGGTGGCCGCAGCCCTCCAGGAGTCCGAGCGAGAGACCGCAACAGGCGTCGCACGCATCCAGGCGACGGGAACCGCGCTGGCAACGATCTTTGGTCTCGTGGAACAACAGGCGAGCGAGATCGGTGCCATCCACCAGATGATGGAGCACTTGCTCCGTTCGGCGGGCTCGATCTCCGAGGCGATAAACACGATCTCGGAGATCACCACGCACAATAGCACCAGCACGCGGACGGTGGCACAGCAGATGCAACGGCTTGCGCTGCTGGCGATGCAGTTGCGGGCATCGGTCGAAGTCTTTACGATCAAGGACAGCAAGACGCCATATGAGCAGTGGAATCAGCAGATCGGGGTCAGGGAAGAGCAACAACGCATGCAGTGGCCGATCCTCCCCTCAGGCAGCACGCGTGTATGAGCGTATGGCGCGTGCTCTCGCACATCGGTCTCCTCGCCAGATCCTTGGTGGGGCGTGATGCAAACGGATCACTGTCTTTCACCGTGGCACGTTCCTCCCGTCCCATGGAGAATGGGTGCCATGGGACCAGTGGGAGCCAGTACGAGCGATGCAGAGCCTGGTGGACGCGGCGGTGTCATCCTCTTATGGTAGTTCCCCTTTGCTTTTGTACAAACGGTACGTTTTTGCAGCATAAGAAATGTTTTTATTTGAAACACATTTTTATTCCTAAAGCGTATGCGCATTGATAGGAGGAAAAGAGAATGGATGATGTACACACGGTGCCAGAGGTAAGCCCGTCTTCTTCGCGTCGATGTTACCACAGTCCGTCGCTGGGTGAACGAAGGGCTCCTGGAGGTTGTGGCCTTGCCAGTGTATGGCAAACGGCGCCTCTACTGTATAAGGAGCACAGTGGTACAGAAGATACTGATAGATGATCAAGAAATAACAGCGGAATAGATCTATGGAGAGAGGAACATGCACATATGTCAGAGACAGAAAGTCTGTAGACGACATTTTTCAATGCAGTATACTTGCGTCTCTCTGGTCCTTTCCTTTCGCGATATTGCCAACTTGATGCAATGATGAGCTTATTTTCTCTGAAAAGTGGAGAAGAGAGACGTTTTTTCGGGTTCTTTCCGTGAAGCATCAGCATGAAAAGCCCCAAAAAGCCTCCACGTGGGAAAAACTCATCAAGGGAAAAGAATACGTTGCCAATAGTAGAAAGAGAGCTTGAAGCACAATGCCTCAAGCTCATTCTCTCAAAAAGTGTTCCATCTCAATCGCAACCGCCAAAGCGTTTACTCACTGTGATTGGGGTCAGATCTCGGACCATGAGAAGTCGTTGAAGTGCTTTCCTCCTCCTTTTCAACACGTTGCTCCAGTTCTTCCTGATGGTGATCGAGGTGAGATGGGATGACATGTTGCTGCAACCATATACTACAGGAAGAACGACGGACATTCGCGTACTTCGCCAGATCACGGGCGGAGATGATTTTCTGCCCCCCCCGATGCCGCACGTTCAGCAGAAAGCCGTTGGTAAGCGCGTGCAATCTTTGTTGTTGCAGGTTCCTCCTGAGCTGTTTCGGATGGCGATCGTGGCGCATGTTTTACACGGGTCGCTACCACATCTTGAGGGGGTGACGGTAATGAGGAGGGTTCCTCTTCCAACACCTGAACCTGGGAGAGAACTCCCGAATGGTTCATGGCGTCGACAAGCGCCGTTGCCAAAGCACCATAGTCGAACGAAGGGACGACGGTATCTTGAGCTCTGCGTTGCTGAACCTCTGGGGTGTGTTCCCATTCTTGGCGGAGCGCAACGAACGAGAAGTTCTTGAGCCGCGATGCCAGCAGAAAGCCGATGACCGCAACGGCGCGCAGGGCCGTCATGACCCACAGCGGAATGATCCCGGAGATGCCCCGGTCGGTGACGGGTAAACCTGCGGCGTGGCTCAGAGCGTCGAAGTGCGTGATCAGCCCTGCGACGGTTGCCAGCAACGCGGTCAGGGTGAAGAAGATGACTGCTTTGATCTTCTCCCGCTCCCGCACCGCCTGGAACGCATTCATAAACACGATGCCCAGGCTCGAATCGATGGCGAGGGCCTGTGCCCAGGACCAGCCATCCGAGAGGAGTTTGCTGTGGCTCATTACGTCGCCGTCGGTCAAGAAGTTGGCCGTGCTGATGACCACGCCAGCCGCCAGGAGAAGCTCGCTGGTCTTGGTGACGAAGTTGAAGACAAACTTGATCGTCTCCTCGTACCATACCAACGAGAGGAAAGCACGTAGGCGGTCATCGCTCCGTTCCTGTGGTAACATAGAAGTACCACTCCTTTCTGTAATGAAAACTTGTTCAATCACGATAGCTTTCATTATATAGGGAGTGGATATAAATGCAAGCTCGCTATCGCATATTCATATATAGTAAATGTAGATGCAAAAAACGCCTGACGAGGGGATTGAGACGTGTTTTACAGGGTTGTTCTAGATATTCGATCCTCTTGCCGCATCACAAAGTATCCCCAAAAACACTTTCTCCAATGTGATCTTTCGAAAATGTCAAAGGGGATTTTGAAGGCATCGAAGCTTTTAAGAATTTAGGGTAGGCAGTATGTTTTTGATCTTCAAGAAGAGAAATGCCGGTCGAGTGCATCCATCAGTGCGTCGGCTCCAAAGCGCAATGCATCGGTCGCGGGTAGGCCCGTCTCGTCTTCGGCGTACTTGACCGCGTCGCGGGCCTCTTGCTCGCCGAGGTGGTGGGTCATCAGGGCCAGGCCGACGACCTTGCTCCTACGATCGGGACACAGCCAGCTCACCGCCTCCTCGTTGATCTCGATGAGCCGGTTGAGTGATGGCAGTGGATTGTTCTCGTAGCCGTCGATCGTCTTCGCGCCCGCCTTGTGGCAGAAGATCATCGCGTCGGGCATTGAACCGTGGATGAGCCCGAGCGTCACGGGCGAATAACCTGGATGGTTGAGCGCGCCCTGGCCCTCGACGAAGACCCAGTCATAGTTGGCGGTAAAGTCCAGAATCATTTCCTCAACCATTCCAGCTACGAAGTCGCTGATGATACGGTCTACCGGCAACCCGTTACCCGAAATCATGATGCCGGTCTGACCTGTAGCAACAAAGGCGCTATTCAAACCGCGCCTACGCGCCTCGCTATTGATCTCAAGCGCAGCGGTCATTTTTCCGACCGCACAGTCCGATCCCACGAGAAGGATAGTGTGACTTCCTGATCGATGGGGAGTAAATGTGGCGACCCGGCTCTTATCAGGTGGACGCCGCACATCCCATATGGTAACGCCGCGTTTCTGGGCGGCTAAGTGAAGGTCCTCATCATCTGAAATAAAGAAATGCAGGCCGCTGATAATGTCCAGTCCCGCCTCGATCGAGGCGAGCAACTGCCAGCGCCACTCCGGGGGGAGTGCTCCTCCAACGGGGGCTATGCCGATCATCAAGGTATCAGGCCTGTAGGCAAATGCCTCACGGATATCGCGCACGACAGGAATGCCGGTGCCGAGAGATGACTGTAATGCGTGTGAGACGTCCTGGTTCGCGCGGGTGCTATCGATGACCGCCACGACCTGGTCCTTGCTGTAGCGAATGACCCCGGTCGCTGTTTTCGCTGAACGCCAGGTAAATGCGCCCTCTGCCAGTATTGCTATGCGCCGCATGCTGTTGCTCCCTCACCGTGAGTATGATAGGCCATCGGATGGCTTTCCACATTATACAACCTCCAGGTGCCCAGAGAGGTGGTTGCCGAATGAGGACGCCTGCAAGTCCTTCCCCTGATGGTCAGCGAGTTTTGCTTCCGTGTAGGACTCGCTGGAGCACCTCTATCATGGGTGAGGGATCGAAGAAGGTGTAATTTTTGGCGTCTCGGCTTGCCCACCGCGCAGTCGGAGCCCACCATAAGGATCGTATGACTGCCGCTGCGATGAGGCGTAAAGGTGGCGACCCGGTTCTTATCAGGCGGACGGCGCACGTCCCAGATGGTCACACCGCGCTTCTCGGCAGCCGCGCGCAGCTCCTCGTCGTCTGCGATAAAGAAGTGCAGGCCGCTGATAATGTCCAGTCCCGCTTCGATGGCCGTTGTAAGCTGCCAGCGCCACTCGCGAGGGAGCGCGCCTCCAACAGGGGCTATACCGATCATCAGGGTATCTGGCTGGTAGGTGAGGGCCTCGTTGATATCGCGCACGATGGGGATACCGGCTCCGGTGTCGGGGGACTGAAGCGCCTGCGAGACGTCCTGGCCGGTGCGGGTGCTGTCGATTACTGCCACCACCCGGTCCTTGCCGTAACGGATGACGCCTGTCGCCGTCTTCGCGGAGCGCCACGTGAAGGCTCCTTCGGCCAGTATCACTATTCGTCGCATGTATTGAGCTCCCTCGTGTACTAGTAGATATGATCGTCTGGTTTCTCTATTATACACTACAGCCTGCCAGGCATCCGAATGTCTGATATATTGCTCGAAGGCTTTGCATTTATACAGCAGGTGGGTTACACTAGCACTGTCGAACTCACGCCGAGAGAAACTGTAATGTATGTCATGTTATACGGCTGTAAACGGCAATGGAGAGCATGGTGATGTCGCTACTAACACCAGCTTCTTGAATAGGCGTATATGTACGAGGGCTTGCAAATGAGTGAATTAGAAAGTCCAGATGAAGATTTAACGATTGGCGAACCCGATAGCGAAGAATTGCCCGATCTCGATGCAGGGCCACAGACCGATAGCCATCGCATCAGGGTGACAGCGGTGACCGGGCTGGCCCCGCAGCCCTTTCCTCCCTCCCACCTGGGCGTGGATGTCGAGGCCATCGTCGCGGGCCAGATCAGCCTGGATGTTTTCCCCGCGTTGCCTGGTCCTATGAAGTTCACGCCTGGGCATGTGATCGAAGCTGGAAAGGTCACGTTTTCGACCGGCGGCTCGGTCTCTACGACGGGCCTGGCGCTGCACAGACTGGGCATCAAGACGCGCCTGATGAGCAAGGTCGGCGATGATCTCTTTGGAGAGACGATTCTACAGTTCATTGAGGGGCAGGGTGAGGGACTGGCGCGCGGGATGGTGCTGATCAGGAACGCAGCCAGCGCGTATTCTATTATCTTCGAGCCGCCCACCGGCGAGCGCACGGTTCTGTACTCGCCTGGCGATACCTTCGGCGTGAACGATGTGCGCTACGATCTGCTGGAGACCGCCGGTCTGTTCCACTTTGGTGGTCCTTCACTTGTAACGCCTCCCTATAGCGATGAGGGAGCGGAGCTCGCACACACCTTCGCGCGCGCTAAAGAGCTGGGCGTCACCACGTCGCTCGCTCTCATCGTGCCCGATAGGGCCGCATCCGCCGCAAAGGCCGACTGGCACGCCATTCTGGGTAATGTATTGCCGTACGTCGATGTGTTTTTGCCAGGCATCGAGGATCTGCTCTTCCTGCTGCACCACCAGACCTTTGAGAGACTCAAGGCGAAGGCCGGCAAGCGCAGAAACATACTGGACTTTATCGGTCCAGAGGTCTTCTCGGAGATGGGCCGCACCCTGCTGGATCTGGGGGCAAGAATAGTTGCCATCAAGGCGGGATATCGTGGCCTGTACCTCTGCACGGCTGACATGCAGGCGCTGGAGCGGCTCGGGCGCGCCCAGCCCACCAATCTGGTTGAGTGGGAGAAGCGGGAACTGTGGGCGCCCTGCTTCTCAACCCAGGTCGTATCTGCAGAGGGGGCGGGCGACGCGACGATCGCGGGCATCCTGATGGGCCTGTTGCGTGGTATGATGCCACAGGCGACGCTTTCGGCTGCCTGCGCAGTCGGTGCCTACAGCGTCGAGGCGGCGGACGCGCTCAGCGGTGTAAAGAGCTGGCCGGAGACGATGGAGCGCATCGCGGCGGGCTGGCCGCGCCTGAAGGTGGAGAAGAAGGGTCGACCGGCGCTCAATCTCGCGGCGGCGAAGTGGCGCTGGGACGATACATATGAGGTGTGGGTCGGACCGGCGGATCGTGCGCAGTAAGTCCATTATCCTAAGCGTGTGCGAAATTCGCCCCAGAATCTTTCAGGTGAGCGTCAATTTTTGGCGCCGTGGGGAGAAGGGATCGTCGCTGAGCATCATTCCCACCAATTCGCCACAGTCCCGACGCTCACCAGAATCTTTCCAGGAACTGGACTAGTTGCCCCATCCATGCTATCATAAGCGCAATCGTTTAGTGGATACACGAAGAAGGAGTTGAGATTTCATGAACTTCAACCTCTACAACTGGCTCTTTCAAGATCCGTTGACGGCTGGCGGGGGCACAAACGCGGAGCCGTTCCACCTCTTCTGGCCTTACCTGATCTTTTGCCTGGCCGGCCTGCTGCTCTGTTTCTACTATTCAGTGGAGGGGCGCAAGCGCTTTGTAAAGAACAAACCGATCGTCAAATACATGCTTGATCGCTACCTCGGCTGGTTCGCTATCATCTGCTTTATCGGCCTGCCCATTATCTTCTCGCGCGAGTACCTGGATGCGTACTTCTTCGCCTGGCGCGTATGGCGCTACCTCTGGCTAGTCGGTCTGCTGGTCTGGGCGGCTCTGTGGCTGCTCTATCTGATCCGCAAATATCCACACGAGCGCGCGAACTTTATCGCCTACCAGAATCGGCAGCAGTACATTCCGAAGAGCAATAAGCGCAAGGCGAAGGCGAGCTCAAGGTAGACACTGTGTTTGCGGGGATTGTTCTCGCGGGCGGCCAGAGCAGGCGCATGGGAAGAGATAAGGCGCTGCTGCCTCTGCCCGGTACCGCGCATGAGACCTTTGTCGAGCATCTTACAGTCGTGCTGAAGCCGCTATGCAGCGAGGTTGTGCTGGTAGTGCGCGATGAGCTGCAGGCAGCCCGCTATAGCAGGCAGACAGACGCGCGTATCGTGACCGATCGCGCACCTGGCGTGGGTCCGCTGATGGGACTGTACAGCGGCCTGAGCGCTATCCAATCGTCGCACGCGCTGGTGACGGCGGTCGATATGCCGTTTGTGCAGCGCGTCATGATAACTTTTCTGCTCTCACAGGCGTCTGACGAGATGCTCCTGGTTCCCATGGTGGATGGTGTGCCCCAGGTGTTGCTGGCCGTGTATCCACGCATCGTTCTCCCTTTGCTAGAGGAGTTGCTGCGCGCCGGGCGTCGCGATCCACGCGCCCTGCTAGAGGTTGCACGTGTGCGTTATATCGAGGAGGCGCAACTGCGCGCCCTCGATCCAGAGTTGCGCTCGTTCGTCAATGTAAATACGCCCGCCGAATTCCAAAGCCATGTAATACCGTAGGGATAGTGTTACGTGTTGCTGGAAATGATGGGCTCGCCCTTCGGCTACACCGCCTGCCACACGCGTACTGTATTGTCGTCACCACCCGAGGCGATGCGCGTCCCATCGGGGGACCAGGAGATCGTGAGCACCTCACTCTTGTGTCCGCGATAGGTCAGCGCTGTCTTCCCCGTCACGTCATTCCTGATATCGACAGTTGTATTGGTGTTCGCCGATGCGATAAAGCCCCCGCCGGGCGACCAGGCGATGCCATTGACCCAGCCATGACAGCAGTACGTCCAGAGAGGTTTTCCCGTCAAGACGTTCCAGACCTGGATTGTGCGATCGATACCCGTCGAAACGATCTCCCCGCCATTGGGCGACCAGGCGACGGCGGTGATGGGCTGAAAGTGGCCCAGGTAGGTCAGGTGCAGCTTCCCCGTCACGGCGTCCCAGAGCTGCACCGTGCGATCGACGCCGGCGGAGGCGAGCGTCTTTCCATCGGGCGACCACGCGACGGTCGTCACAAAGCTGGTGTGACCGCGATACGTCACCATAGTAATTCCCGTATCGACATCCCAGACCTGCACCGTCTTGTCGTAGCTCCCCGAAGCGATGCGCGTGCCATCGGGGGACCATGCCAGCGCCGCAACCGTATCCGTGTGTCCCAGGTACGTCAAGATGCGCCTGCCCGTTGTAGCATCCCAGACCTGCACCGTTTTATCCAGACCTGCCGAGGCGATGCGCGCGCCATCGGGGGACCACGCCAGGGCGATGACGCTGGCCGTGTGGCCCCGATAGGTGAAGAGATGCCGCCCGCTTGCCGCATCCCAGACCTGTACCGTCTTATCGAAACTGGCTGCCGCGATACGTTTCCCATCGGGCGACCAGGCGACGGCTGATACAGCATTGAGCAGGCCGCGATAGATATACAGCGTCTCCCCTTTGACAAGGGGAGCCACTGAAACAACCTGCGCTGTAGGAGGCGCGCACGAAATCAGCAGTGCCGCAAGACAGCAGACTAACAATACAAGGTGGTAGAAATGCCTATGACGCCTGTGCTTGACGGACATGCTGGGCTCCGTTCTCCAATACTTAGACGTTTATGGACAAGCCATAACGCTGGTTGGTTCCTGCTTCCACCAGAACAGTTTCACTTGCTCCATTGAACAAGCCAGCGCTCTTCTGTCCACAGGCGTTTTGTGTGTCGATAGAACTTACCGCCACGTTTCGTATATTTTTTGCGGCGTTATAGTCACGATCCGCAACATAGCCACAATCCAGGCAGACAAACACCCGATCCGATAAGGTGAGTCCTTCATCTTTCCACTTGCAACAAGAGCAGGTCTGTGACGAGGGAGAGAAACGGTCTATCACCGTGAGATGGACACCGTGCCAGTTTGACTTGTACTCAAGCTGTCGTCTGATCTCACCAAAGTTGCTATCCGAGACCGCCTGAGCGAGACAATGGTTCTTGAGCATGCCAGCTACGTGAAGGTCTTCAATGGCTATCATTGCGTGGTTTTTGCAGAGATAGCTCGTCAGTTTGTGAGCAGCATCCTTACGAATGTTGGCAATGCGGGCATGCTGTTTTGCCAGTTTCCTACAGGTCTTCGCGCGGTTCTTACTCCCCTTTTTGCGCCGTGACTTTTGCCGTTCCAGGCGTTTCAATCTCTTCTGAGCATGTTTCAACGCACGCGGATTCTCAAAGGACATCCCATCCGAGCAAGTCGCAAGCGTCTTAATGCCCAGGTCTACACCGACAGCCATTGTAGTTGTAGGTGCTGGTTTCTCCTGTTCTTCTTCGACCTGAATACTGACAAACCAGCGTCCTGCCTGTTCGCTCACGGTAGCACTCAGGATCTTTGCGTTGGTCGGAATGAACCCATGCTCATAGATGCGAAGCCGTCCTAAGCGAGGTAACTGCACCGCATCAGGGAAGACGTGAATGCTCCCTGTCAAGCGGAAGGAGCCGATGCCCTTGCTCTTTTTCTTGAAGGTCGGAAACCCAAGCTTGCCTTTCCATTTGCCTTGTTTTTTGAGTTCTACACGATGAAAGAAGTTTTTGAACGCCTTCTCTAAATCCCGTAGTGCTTCTTGAGGCGCGCACTTCGACACCTCGTACATCCAGGGATAGTCTGTCTGCTTCAGTTTGTTCAAGTCCCTATGCAGATCAATAGCAGTCGGACGTTTGCTGGTGGCACGGTAGACTTCAACCGAACGGGCAAGCCCCCAATTATAGGCAAAGCGGGTTACACCTGCATGTTTCAAACAGGCGGTGCGTTGCTCATTATTGAGGTCCAGTTCGGCCTTGTAGCCGCGTACCACGTGCATAGTTATTTTTCTCCCTTCATCGCCTGTTCGACACAGTGCTTGATTTTCTCTGCATGCCGCTTTGAAGTTCTCCTGCCAGAGATACGACTTGCTATGCTGTAATGACGGCGATAAAGTCGTCTACCAAGTCATTGTCCCTCTGGCGATGAGCGACGGGTTACATGATGGATGATATCAGAAGTAGTGTAGCATATTCGTGGACGTTCTGCAGCATGCGGATTGACTTTCATAGCAATGTGATATATCGTATATCATATTGGTACATAGGTAATTATTCAATAGGGATGGTTCTCTTCCTGACGCTGTACAAAGGAAAGAATTTGAGGTAGGGACCAGCCTCGAATTAACGCAGTCCGCATGCACTGAGAAGACCTGAACAGATTCAGTAAGTAAGAGTGACCCTAATCAATAGAAGTGCGACGTACAAAAAGGAACACTATACAGATGCAAAATACAAGAGAGGAATATCTCCTCAATCCCTTCCCGTTCTATAAAATGATGCGCGAGTCGGACCCGGTTCACCACATAGCCGAGTATAGAGCCTGGCAGGTCTTCCGCTACGATGACGTGCAGCGCGTGCTCTCCGACTACGCCGCGTTCTCCTCCAACTTCAGCCAGGGGCAGGCACAGGACCCGCTGAGCACCAGCCTGGTCTCGATGGACCCGCCGCGCCACCGCCAGTTGCGCAACATCGTAACGCAGGCATTCACGCCGAAGGGCGTGGCGCGCCTCGCCGACCGTATCACCGCGATCGTCACCGATCTGCTGGACCCCATCGTGGCGAGGGGTCGTATGGATGTCATCGGCGACCTGTCTTATCCCTTGCCGGTGATCGTAATCGCGGAGGTGCTGGGCATTCCGCAGCAGGACCGCGAGAGCTTCAAACTGTGGTCCGACGCCATCGTCGGCGCGACGGGTTCAGAGGGCGGCGACCCGCAGCACGAGATGGGTGCCTACTTCATGGATATGATCGCGCGCCGCCGCCGTGAGCCGCAGGACGACCTTATCAGTGCCCTGCTGGACGCGCAGATCGATGGGCAGCACCTCAACCAGCGCGAGCTGCTCGGCTTCTGCATCCTGCTGCTCGTCGCCGGCAACGAGACCACTACTAACCTGATCGGCAACGCCCTGCTCTGCTTCGACGAGCAGCCCGAGGTCATGGAACAGTTGCGCGCCGAACCGGAACTCATCCCGAACGCGATCGAAGAGGTTCTGCGCTATCGCTCGCCCGTGCAGATGATGTACCGCCGCGCTATCTCCGACGTAACTCTGGATGGACGAGCGATCCGCGCTGGCCAGATGGTCATTGCCCAGATCGGCTCCGCCAACCGCGACGAGGCGCAGTTCCCCGACGCCGACAAATTCGACATCAGGAGAACGCCGAACCGCCATATCGCCTTCGGCCATGGCATCCACTTCTGCATCGGTGCCCCGCTCGCCCGCCTGGAGGCCCGCATCGTCCTGACCCACCTGCTCACACGCCTCCGCGACATCCGCCGCGTGCGCGAGGCCCCTCTGGAAGCGATCGGCAGCGATATTGTCTACGGCGTAAAACACCTGCCAATCACCTTCACCGCTGCATAAATAAAACGCACGTAATGTTATGCAACATGTGCTGGACGTGGTTCAGCACATGTTGTACATAAACGTACAATTGGGGTAGGGACCAGCTTTAGCGCGTCCGTGATTTATCATTTTTCCTTCACGTATAAAAATGTATCAATTTCAAAACATGCAGGAAATGATAAATCGGACGCGCCGAGGCTGGTCCCTACCCCTATTCCTGGATTGAATATTTGATCTATTCGCTCATCCCAAACGTACAAACAGGCGCATTGCAGCGAGACATTGCGTCTACAAAAGAAACGGAACAGCACCGTCGCAACGTAATACAAATGGGCAGGCGTGCCATATCCGCGCACACCCATATATACCGCGCTTCTGCTAATTCCATGCCAGCCATGCCGCGAACCGACCAATGGGAGCATAGAACATAGAAAGAAAGAAAGAAAGGAATAGAGCAATGCTCTTCAGAGACTACATCCAGCAGCGCCTCGACCAGGGCGAGACCAACGCCGTCATCGAGGGGCTACAGAACAACGTCACAAGCAATCTGGCCGACGCCGTGCGCACCGTCCCGCCCGAGGACTGGGACGCGGAAGTCACCAACCGCCAGAAGGAGGCCGACGGCCAGACCCTCATCTGGCTCGCCGACCGTCCCGACCCGAGCTACACCATTCAGGAGTAATAAAGTGGGATACTCCCAAAAAATGCTTTACTTCTACAGCTACTTATGCTAAAATAAGATTTAATCTATCGAAAAATACGATAGCGCATACGCGAGACATGTTCTTTCCCAGGGGCAAGCAGAGAGGCAACACCAGCGGCTGAAAGTGTGCCGGCCCGTAAGAAGAGAATACCCCTCGTCAGCATGGACCGAGCAAGCAAGGTCCACGGGTCGGCCCCGATAACGGCCAGGAGAGCGCGCCACTCACGTGTATGTAAACCGGGCAACACCACGTAGGGATCCGATTTATCGCGTCCGTGATTTATGAGATTGGCGCGGAAACTGGGTGGAACCACGAATCGTCAACGACCTTTTCGTCCCATAGAGGGGATGGAAAGGTTTTTTTATTGTAAAGGAGAAGATGACTATGCCGGAGGCAGTCGAACTACAGGACCAGGAATCGGTCCATTATACGCCGTTGCAGCGCATGCGCCACTCCGCCGCGCATGTGATGGCCGAGGCGGTGCTTGAGTTGTTCCCCGCTGCGAAGCTGGGCATCGGCCCGGCGATCGAGGATGGCTTTTACTATGACTTCGATCTACCGCGTGCCTTGACGCCGGAGGACCTGCCCGAGATCGAGCAGCGCATGCGCCGCATCATCGCGGGCCGCTATCCCTTCGAGCGGGACCGCTGGCCGCGCGAGAAGGCGCTGGAGTACTTCGCAGCCAACGATCAGCCCTACAAGGTCGAACTGATCGAGAATCTGCCCGACGCGGAGGTGGGCATCTATACGCAGGACACGTTCCTGGACCTGTGCCGGGGGCCGCACGTGCAGAATACGGGAGAGATCGGACCCGTCAAGCTGATGCGCGTGGCGGGGGCGTACTGGCGTGGGGATGAGCACCGCCCGATGTTGCAGCGCATCTACGGCACCGCCTGGTTCACGCAAGAGGAGCTCAATCAATACCTGTGGCGGCTCGAAGAGGCGATGAAGCGCGACCATCGCAAACTGGGCAAGGAACTGAAGCTCTTCTACCTGAGCGAAGATCTACCGGCGGGCGTGCCGATGTTCTACCCGCGCGGGGAGATGCTGCGCTACCTGATGGAGACGTACGTGCGCGAGACGCAGGAGAAGTACGGCTACCAGCACGTCTGGACCTCGCATCTGGGCAAGGTGCGCCTGTACAAAACGTCTAAGCACTGGTACACCTATCGCGAGGATATGTTCCCGGTCATGAGGGGCGATCAGGAGGCGTCCGAGGACGACGGCTACGTGCTCAAGCCGATGAACTGTCCGCATCACATCGCGCTCTACAAGTCGCAGATGCACAGCTATCGCGAACTGCCTGTGCGCTACGCCGAGTTCGCCACGCTCTATCGCTACGAAAAGGCGGGCACGCTCACGGGCCTGGCGCGCGTGCGCAGTGTCACGCAGGACGACGCCCACGTCTTCCTGCGCCCGGACCAGATTCAGGAGGAGTTCGATAACGCCGTCAACCTGACGCTGGAGGTCTTCGAGACCTATGGCCTGACGGACTACTCGATTCGTCTCTCGTTGCGCGATCCGCACAAGTCGGAAGAATACGTTGGCAGCGAAGAGGTCTGGAACACCGCCGAGGTGGCGCTGCGCAACGCTGCCGATAGCAAGGGCATCTCCTATGAAGTAGGCATCGGCGAGGCGGCATTCTATGGTCCTAAGGTCGACTTCATGGTGCGCGACGCGCTTGGGCGCGAGTGGCAGTGCTCCACGATTCAGCTCGACTTAGTTCAGCCGGAGAACTTCGAACTTGAGTACATCGGCGAGGATGGACAGCCCCATCGTCCGGTCATGATCCATCGTGCCGTCACCGGCTCGACGGAGCGCTTCATGGCGCTGCTGATCGAGCACTTCGCCGGTGCCTTCCCGGTCTGGCTCTCGCCGGTGCAGGCCATGGTCATCCCCATTGCCGATCGCCACCTCGACTACGCCAACAAGGTCGTGGCGCAGCTCAAGGCGGCGGGCATCCGCGCCGAGGTCGACAGCCGTGGCGAGCGTATGAACGCCAAAATACGGGATGCGCAGTTACAGAAGTTTCCCTACATGCTCATCGTCGGCGATAAGGAGATGGAGGCAGACGCCGTCTCTGTTCGCTTGCGTACCAATGTCGATTTGAAAGCAATGCCTCTGACGGAGTTTATAGAACGGGTCAGAGGAATCATCGTGACGAAGAGCAGGGAAGTGTGGATAGCCTGATGCAGCTTTTTCACCTTTTTAAATAATCTGTAGTTACTGGACCTGCTGGCGCAACTATTGTATACTACTGTCGTAAGCTCTTCTTCGAGCGTGGATAAGGGAAGAATCGAACGGCAATTTTTGCAGAAGGGATGCATACATGGCCCGGTATACACAGGAGCAGATGGCCCAGTTGGCGGCGCTGTCCAGCGATATCATGATGGCGACCTTGTTGATCGATGTAACGGACCGCGTCGGCGTGCTGCGCGAATTTCGCAATGGGACGAAATTTATTGAGGAGGCAAAGAGGGCATATCCGCAGAATGCCCTGATCCAGAATATGAGATCAGGCATCGAGGAGTCGATACAGGAAATTCAGAGCTACAGTATCCCACAGAGAAGGGCGGCTGAAAATAGCTATCGCACGCGCATCAACGAAGCCGCTCACCTCCTGGTCGACGATCCTGAGACGAAAGAGTTCAAGAAAGTCCTGATCAACCTGGCGCAAAAGGTTGCTGGCGCGGCAGGACATGGCATCTTCGGCAGTGGCGAGAAAGTGAGCATGGCTGAAGGAGAGTTCATTCTGGCGCTGAAGCGAAGGCTCGGCGTCGCGTAGGGGCCCGCGCGGGCCCCTACGGGTATTTACGATAGATACTGGTAAGCGGGCAGTGTCAGGAACTCCACGAACTGATCGCTGGTAATAATCTGGTCGAGGATCTCGGCAGCCGAGGTGTAGCGGCGCTGGGCGTAGACTTTTTCGCCAACTGTGGCCTTGATCTTATCCAGCTCCTCCTGCATCCATTGGCGGAAGAGGTCGATCGTCACCTTGCGCCCATCGTCCAGGATACCCTTGGGATGATGAATCCACTGCCAGATCTGCGCCCGCGAGATCTCGGTCGTGGCGGCATCCTCCATCAGGTTGTTGATCGGCACGCAGCCGGAGCCACGCAGCCAGGAGTCCAGGTATTGCAAGCTTACACTGATATTGTTGCGCAGGCCTGCCTCGGTGATCGTCCCAGCGGGGACCTCTAGCAGGTCAGCCGCCGTCACGTTGACGTCCTCGCGCTTGCGATCTATCTGGTTGGGACCCTTCATGACGGCATCGAACTCTTCCAGGGCGATCGGTACCAGGCCGGGGTGCGCGACCCAGGTGCCATCGTGGCCGTCGGTGGCCTCGCGGTGTTTATCGGCGCGCACGCGGGCCAGAGCCTCCTCGTTTGCCTTCGGATCGCTCTTAATCGGGATCTGCGCGGCCATACCGCCGATTGCATGCGCATTGCGGCGGTGGCAGGTCTTGATCGTCAACAGGGAGTAGGAGCGCATAAAGTGCGTCGTCATCGTCACCTGCGCGCGATCGGGCAGCACGAAATCGGGGATATTGCGGAACTTCTTGATCGCACTGAAGATGTAGTCCCAGCGCCCGCAGTTCAGGCCCGCCGAGTGCTCGCGCAGTTCATAAAGAATCTCATCCATCTCGAACGTCGCCAGGATCGTCTCGATCAGGACCGTCGCCTTGATCGTGCCCTGTGGAATACCCAGCGTATCCTGTGCCAGCACGAAGACATCGTTCCACAGCCGCGCCTCCAGGTGGCTCTCCAGCTTGGGCAGGTAGAAGTAGGGGCCCGTCCCTTTTTTCAGGAGGCGTTGTGCATTATGGAAGAAGTACAGCCCGAAGTCGAAGATACCGCCGGAAACCGGCTGGCCATCCACGAAGACATGCTTCTCATTCAGATGCCAGCCGCGTGGGCGTACAAACAGGGTTGCGATCTTCTCGTTCAACTGATAGTCTTTGCCCTCGGGACTGGTATACGTAATCTTACGATCAATCGCATCGCGCACATTGATCTGACCCTGGATCGTCGCTTCCCAGGTCGGAGAATGCGCGTCCTCGAAGTCCGCCATAAATACCTTCGCGCCCGAATTCAGCGCGTTGATAACCATTTTTCTATCTACAGGCCCGGTGATCTCGACGCGGCGATCTTGTATATCATCGGGGAAAGGCGCGATCGTCCATGTCCCGGCGCGGATGTCCGCCGTCTCCGGCAAAAAGTCCGGCAGCTTGCCGGCGTTGAGATCGACCTGGCGCGCGGCACGCCTCGCAAGCAGCTCTTCGCGGCGCGCCTCGAAGGCACGCGAAAGGGTAGCAACGAGGTTCAGCGCCTCGGGCGTCAGTATCTCAGCGAACTCAGCAGAGATAGGAGCCTTGACCTCGATCCCCTCTGCATAGTGCGGTACGGCTTGATTTGTAGTCATAAATAGTCCTTTCAACGTTTCAGCGTTTCAGCAGTGAAGACACAAATCCAGGTACAGATATTGTCGCATATGGTCCTATTAGTAGCAAATAACCTGAGCGGGGAGTAGAAAGCGACCGCAAGGACGCATCGCCCCACACACCGGACCAGTGATGTGTGGGAAGATACACCCTTACGGTCGCTAGAGGGCATCGCGGGCACCCGTAACCCGCAACGCACAAGATCAATGGAATTGTTCTGCTTCAGTCGAACCGGCCAGGGCCGTAGTCGAAGATTTGCCGCCCGAGATCACCTGGGCCACCTCGTCGAAGTAGCCGGTGCCCACCTCGCGCTGGTGTTTGGTCGCCGTATAGCCGTACTCCTCAAGGCCGAACTCAGCCTGCTGCAGGCGGGAGTAAGCGGCCATGCCATACTCTTTGTAGCCGCGCGCCAGTTTAAACATGCTGTAGTTCAGCGCGTGGAAGCCGGCCAGCGTCACGAACTGGAAGACGTAACCCATCTTGCTCAGGCGCTGCTGGAATTGCGCGATCGTTTCAGGATCGAGCTTCTTGCGCCAGTTGAACGAAGGGGAGCAATTGTAGGCCAGCAGTTTGCCGGGATACTGCTCGTGAACCTCGTCGGCGAAGCGCTGCGCCTCGCGCAGATTCGGCTCAGCCGTCTCACACCAGATCAGATCGGCATAGGGAGCATACGACAAGCCGCGCGCGATCGCCGAGTCGAGTCCGCTTCGTGTGCGGTAGAAGCCCTCAGCCGTGCGTCCGCCGGTCATGAATTTCTGGTCGACCGGATCGATATCGGAGGTGATCAGGCTCGCGCCATTGGCATCGGTACGCGCGATAACCAGCGTTGGAACGCCCAACACGTCGGCGGCCAGACGCGCTGAGAGCAGGTTGCGGACCGCGGTTTGCGTCGGGATCAGGACCTTGCCGCCCATGTGTCCGCACTTCTTCTCGGACGCCAGCTGGTCCTCGAAATGGACGCCAGCCGCGCCCGCCTCAATCATTGCCTTCATCAACTCGAAGACGTTGAGCGGACCACCAAAGCCAGCTTCGGCGTCGGCCACGATAGGCGCGAACCAGTAGGTATCGTCGCCTTTGTCCTCGGACGTCGCAATCTGGTCGGCGCGGCGCAGTGCGTTATTGATCTTGCGCACAACCTCGGGCACGCTGTTCGCCGGGTAAAGGCTCTGATCGGGGTACATACTACCTGCCAGGTTTGCATCCGCCGCTACCTGCCAGCCACTGAGATAGATAGCTTTGAGGCCAGCCTTCACCTGCTGCATCGCCTGATTGCCAGTCAACGCGCCCAATGCAGCAACATACGGCTCGGTATGTAACAGATTCCACAAGCGCTCGGCACCCATGCGCGCCAACGTATACTCAACCTTAACAGATCCACGCAATTTCAAAACATCTTCCGCCGAATATGGTCGCT
The DNA here is from genome assembly GCA_034438015.1 of Ktedonobacteraceae bacterium. Lineage (GTDB taxonomy): Bacteria > Chloroflexota > Ktedonobacteria > Ktedonobacterales > Ktedonobacteraceae > JACDAE01. Next base: position 20,134 of record DAOTTD010000205.1, read on the forward strand.
TCACACCCTGCCAGCGTGGGTCTGTCTCCCAACTTCTCGCAATTTCCTCAACGTGTTGACGATTCATCATGATATGCATTCCTTTCGGGCTCATGGATAGGTAACGGCCTGTAAGAGACTCCACTGTCTCCCTCTTTGCTTAAGTAAAGCTTAACATGTCAGCAGCCAAAAGAGCTATCTTTTGTTGATGAAGAAAGTGAGGTAATGTATAAGTGTGCAGTTATGTCCGTGTAATGGTGAGATTAACGCGAGGTAAAATTTCTGTGCATCATATTGAGAAAATCGGCTCCTGGCCCGCCGGCAAACCGGCTGTTATCTTTTAAAACGTAAAATACAGGAATTACCAGGAGGTAACAACGCAGCCATGGGCTTCATCTATGTGCAGATTCTATTTAGATTATTTTGTTCCTGAATGGCGTCCAGGGGAAGCTTCACGTGGAACGTTGATCCCTGTCCCGGCATACTCTCGACCCAGATCTGTCCACCGTGCATCTTACTGATCTGCTGTACGATGGCCAATCCGAGGCCCGTGCCTTTGATATAGCGTGTCTGCGTGGAAGCGATGCGACTGTAGGGCATGAACAACTTCGTGCAGTTCTCTGCGGAAATGCCGATGCCGTGATCCTGGACGCTAATGTGAACGAATTCCTCTTCCAGACGGCTTTGTACCAGGATCTCACCGCCCTCGGGAGAGTATTTCACTGCGTTCGAGAGCATATTGACCATCACCTGCACCAGTTGATCCCGGTCCCCCCTCAGTGGAGGAAGAGCCTGATCCGGCTGGAAGCGAACGGTGTGTTTGAGGGAGGTGATCGGGCGCATTTTTTCAACGGTCTCTGCGAGCAAAGCGTTGAGGTCGAAGCTCTCTATGTTCATCGGCATCTTTCCGGACTTCATACGTTCCAGGTCTAGCAGATCCGTGATCATCCGGTTGAGTCGCAACGCGTCCGTGTGGATGTCTACAGAGAAGCTCTTGACCTCCTCGGAACTGAACTCCCGCGTGTGCAGCAGCTCGCTAAACCCTTGAATGCTGGTGAGCGTGGTTCGGAACTCGTGGCTGACAATCGAGACAAAGTCCTTTTGTAACTGGTTCATCTGTGTGAGTTCTTCGTTGATCTCCACCAGTTCCCGGTTGCGTACGATCACTTGATTGGTCAGAGAGACGATATCCTGGCTTCTGCTCGCCAGCGCTTGCTGGAGAACCTTTCGCGCCTGCTGCACGTTTAAAAGGTTGGCGATTCTCGCATACAGTTCCTCCACTAAAAACGGCTTCACGATGTAGTCCTGCGCCCCCTCCTGGAGGAGTTGGATGCGCAGCATGTCATCTGCCTGGGCCGAGAGAATTATCAGTGGGATAGCGCTCAGTTCGGGATCTGCACGCAGCGCCTTGACAAATTGATCGCCGCTCATCCCTGGCATCATGACATCGCACAGGATAAGACTGGGTTGGGATGCGCGCGCTTTTGTCAGACCTTCAGCCGCGTCGTGTGCCCTGGCTGTCTGGTAGTTTATTGCGAGGAGACGCGCAAGGTAGCGAGACATATCAGGATGGTCCTCCACGATCAGGATAAGCGGACGCCTCGGTTGTATCTCCTGCGCATCCACTTCACCTGGTTGTACCCTCTCCGGCTCGATCGAAGTCTCTACGTCGATCAGCTCAACTTCCTGTGCCTCTACTAGAGTACTGGCGTCTTCAGTGCCCGCGACCAGCGTACTGGCCGGGGCGCGTAAGGGAAGGCAAACTGTGAAGCACGCCCCTCCACCAGGGCTTTCACCGACTGAGATCGTACCGTTATGCAGCATCACAAAGTTCCTGGCAATGGCCAGGCCGAGTCCGGTGGAGCCTCCTCTGGAACGTCTCCTCTCCTCCACTTGCTCGAACGGTTCAAAAATCGTTTGTCGGGCCTCTTCCGGCACCCCAGGACCGGTGTCCTCAATGCTAATAGTTGCCGTATCACCATCTTGAGAGAGGGAGCAGCGGATGGCCCCGCCGGGCGGAGTAAACTTAAACGCGTTAGAGAGCAGGTTCAGGAAGACCCGTTGAAGCTTCTCCGCGTCGACCTCGGCGATCAGCGATGGAGGAGCGTTCACCTCCTCTACGATCGAATGTCTCTGCGCCAGGTTTTCGAAGTGGCCAATACACAGGCGAAACAGATCGGCGATATCCGTTCGACGATAAGAGATACGCATCTTGCCAATCTCAATTTTTGCGATGTCGAGCTGGTCGTTAATGCATTTGAGTAACGTCAATGCGTTGCGCCTGATCACCTCTAAGTCGGGACCCGATTGCTCTGTGCAAAGCGTGTGTACCGCACTGAGAATGAGGGTCAGCGGTGTGCGCAGCTCGTGACTGACTTCGGCAAAGAACCTTGTCTTGAGCTGGTCAAGTTCTTGAGCTTGCTGGTAGAGTCTTTCGAGTTCTCGGTGCGCGTCCTCCAGTTGTCGCTTGCGCTCCTCGGATGCCTTCGCGCTCTCAATCAGCACCTGTACTTTGGGGACGAGCGATGGCAGAATAACGGCGGTCGAGAGTGATATGGCTGCCGTGACGAGTTTTGCGGTTCCCGAGAGCCAGTAGAGCGCGTACCAGAGCGTCCAGATCTCGAAGAAATGTGTTATGCCACAAGCGACGATAAACCCGCCAAAGGCAACGAAGATCCAACGGAACGGCAGGTCACGATACATCTTGATGACGAAATAGGTTAAAGTTACCGAAATGGACACGTAGGAGAGCCCAATGAGTGAATCGGAGATGACATGCAGCGCGACCAGGCGCGTGTTCCAGAGGAAACAATAGCCGTGGGGGGTCAGCCCGTACGTTCCAAAGATATTCTGTGACCACGTTGTCCAGAAAAGGAGGATGAGTAAGAGTCCTGTCATAGCCAGACCGACTCGTGCTGAGAGTGCTACTGGGTCCTTCCGGTGTGTGTGATGGAGTGGAACATTTTGCATGTCTTACCTCGGTGTCTTATCTTCCTAAATCGTTTTTTAGCTTTATGACAACACTGGTATGATTTTAGTATAAGGAGCTAACATAACTTGAATTGCAATTGCTGTATTTATCCGCGCTCCAGGACAGTGAGTTCTCAGGTAGAACCTATATCGTGCAGTTGGATAGCTTAGCAGGCCGGTGTAGTGGAGATGTATGTGTTTCAAGAGGAAGTTGAGCGACATAGCAGGGCATGAGTTATCCCGTATTTGATACTACTGGCGAACCCTTGAAGAGCTCCCGCGATATCTCAGGGACAACTTTTATTTGTAGTATCCTATGCCCCGTGGCACTTCTTGTATTTCTTGCCGCTGCCACAGGGGCAGGGGTCGTTGCGCCCGACCTTCGCCATAGCGGGAGCGCGAGTCGCCGTTGTTGCTGTTGTGCGAGCACCGCGCTGGTTGCCGTTCTTGCGCGTCGCCTGCGTCGCCTTTGGCTGCTCGGTGCCGTCGCTTTTGGACTGGCCGGCGGCCCTGGCGATATCGTCGCTGTTGGTGCGAACGTTGCGCGGCATCTTGCGCTGCGGCTCCGGGCGCTGCAGCGTGATCGTCACCTCGTTGCGCAGGAGTTTGAGCAGAGAATCGACGGTATAGTGCTGGATAGCCAGCTTCAACTCATCGAACATGCGGAAGGCTTCGTTCTTGAACTCGACTAGCGGATCGCGCTGTGCAAGCGAGCGGAAGCCGATGCCCTGGCGCATAACGTCCAGCGAGTCGATATGGTCCATCCACAGGCGATCGACGACCTGCAAGAGGTAGGTGCGCTCGAACTCGCGTTGCGCATCGAAGTTTTCTACGCCCTGTTCGCTGGCCTGTTTGCGCAGTTCTGCGCCGCGCTGCTCGTAGTGCTCGATAACAAGCTCGATAAGATCGTTTCTGAGCTGGTCGCGGCGTACCGCGTGCAGGTTCTCCGGTATGAACTCTTCCGGGATGTGCACCCAGACCTCCAGGGTCTTGAAGAGCGTCTCCAGTTCCTCCTCGTCGCTGACGACGTTACCGGGAATGCTGGCATCGACGATCCTGCCGACCTCGGAGCGGATCATCTCCAGGATGCGTTCGTGCATATCGCCGCGCTCGATGACGGCGCGCCGGTCGGCGTAGATGACTTCGCGCTGCTTCGCAATCACATCGTCGTACTCGACGACGTGTTTACGCAGATCGAAGTTGCGGCCCTCCACCTGCGTCTGCGCGCCCTCGATGAAGCGGGAGACCAGCTTACTCTCCAGCGGCATATCCTCTTCCATACCGACGCGCTCCATGATACCGGCGACGCGATCGGCGGCGAAGCGGCGCATCAGCTCGTCGTCCAGCGCCAGAAAGAAGCGCGAAGAGCCGGGATCACCCTGGCGTCCGGCGCGACCACGCAACTGATTGTCGATACGGCGCGATTCATGGCGCTCGGTGCCGATGATGTACAGCCCACCAAGCTCGATCACACGATTGTGATCCTCCTCGCACTCGCGTATCTTCTGTTGGAAGAGCTCCTGCTTCTCGTCCTCGGTCATATTCTCGATATACTCGTGGATCGCCTCTTCCCGCTCGGCGCGCTCGTCCTCGTCGTCCTGCGGCATATCGTGGATATAGTCAACGTGCTCGGCGTGCTTGCGCAGGATGCTTGCGAAGTAGCCCTCCGCGTTGCCACCCAGCAGGATGTCGGTGCCGCGACCAGCCATATTTGTAGCTATTGTCACGGCTCCGCTGCGACCGGCCTGGGCCACGATCTGCGCCTCGCGCTCGTGGTATTTCGCGTTCAAAACATTGTGTGGAATACCTTGCAGGTCAAGCAGGCGAGCGAGGTGCTCGGAGGTCTCGACCGAGGTAGTGCCGACCAGTACCGGCTGTCCTTTCTCGTGGAGCTCCTTGATCTCTTCGACGACCGCCTTGAACTTCGCGTCGCCCGTGCGGTAGATCAGGTCCGCCTGGTCCTCGCGAATCATCGGCTTATTGGGTGGGATAGCGATCACGTCTAGCTTGTAGATCTTGTGGAACTCTTCGGCCTCGGTCAGCGCGGTACCGGTCATGCCGGCGAGCTTCTCGTACAGGCGGAAGTAGTTCTGGAATGTAATCGTCGCCAGCGTATGGTTCTCATGCTGGACGGCCACGCCCTCTTTCGCCTCGATCGCCTGGTGCAGACCCTCGCTGTAGCGACGTCCGGGCATCTGGCGACCCGTGAACTCGTCGACGATGATCACCTCGCCATCCTTGACGATATAATCTTTATCGCGTTTGAAGAGGATCTCCGCCTTCAGCGCGTTCTCCATGTAACGTGTCAGATCGAGATTGTTCTCGTCGTAGATGTTCTGCACGCCCGCCAACTGCTCGATCTTCTCTATGCCAGCTTCTGTGATCATGACGACGCGCAACTTCTCCTCCACCGTGAAGTCGATCTCGGGCTTCAGGCGCGGCGCCCAGCGCGCGAACTTCGCGTACATATCGGTGGATTCCTGGCCCTGGCCCGAGATGATCAGTGGCGTGCGCGCCTCGTCGATCAGAATATTGTCAACTTCGTCGACGATAGCGTAGTTCAGTTCGCGCTGCACCACCTGCTCTATCGCGGTGACCATATTATCGCGCAGGTAATCGAAGCCGAACTCATTGTTCGTTCCGTAAGTGATATCACACTGGTAGGCGGCCTGGCGCTCGGCGGTCTGCGGCTCAACGGCGTTGACGATAACGCCCACGGTCAGCCCCAGGAACTTGTAGATCGCGCCCATCCACTCGGAGTCACGGCGCGCCAGGTAATCATTGACGGTCACGACGTGAACGCCGCGCCCTGTCAGAGCGTTCAGATAGACGGGCAGCGTCGCCACCAGCGTCTTGCCCTCGCCGGTCTTCATCTCGGCGATCTTGCCCTGGTGCAGCACGACGCCGCCAATCAACTGCACATCGTAGTGGCGCATTTTGATGGTGCGCCAGCCGGTTTCGCGCACGACTGCAAACGCTTCGGGCAGAAGATCGTCCAGCGTCTTCCCCGTGCGGTAGCGCTGCACCATCTCTGGCACCAGCTTATCCATCTCGTCGGCTTTGATCGCCACAATCTCGGGCTGGAGCCGCTTCAGGATGCCGCCGAATAACTGCTCCAGGCGTTCATCGGCGCGGTTGTCGGATTGAGCGGCCCCGCTGCGCGCCTTCTCGAAGCGCTCCCATTCCACCTCGAACGCATCGTTCAGCAGGTCGTCGTCGATATCTTTGAGGGTGGGCTCTACTTTTTTCAGCAGGGCGAGTGTGGTCTGGCGCGGATTGTCGGACTCGTCGGGCCATTGCTGGCTCTCCTCAGCTTTATCCATGGCCGCCGTTACCCTGAGCGCGTTCAGGGTGGGAGAGAACTTCTCGTAGCTCTGCTCGAAGCACTCGGAGAGTGTATCCTGCAGGTGATCTTTCAGGTCATACTCGTGGTCGGGTCGCCGGTCCAGCTTCTGTCGGTATTCCCTGACCACGGCGTGCAATTGCGCATCGGTAGACTGCTTTGCCTGCGGTTCCACCGCCATCAAGGCATCACGAAAGAGCTTCACAAGCTCATCCTCCAGTACCATACCGCCCTTGAGATGGAGAAAGAGTTGCGCGCGAAATGCAGCAGTCTTTGCCGCAAGTGCCTCGTCGCTCAGTTTTTTCATGGCCGGTTCGAACGTATTGATTTTATCGACGATTGGCTGTATCGCCTTGAGATCTCTTTTATTCGGATCTCCCATAATTTTTCCCAGTAATTGCATTGTCGCGTTTTCTCCTGTTACCAAAGGCAGGTGCTGGAATCTTATGAATGCGGGATATTCCCTGTGTCATGCGAAGATAGATACATTCATTATATCACTTTTAGCTGCTTTCCCCTAGATAATCTGCCCTGTGCATACCATTGTACATGTACGATAGTACGTTTCCAATGTTGCACCTGCCCAGTTTTACTGAACGCCTGCACTCGACTGGCTCTAACAAAGGTGTCACAAATAAAAGTCCCCTCTGAAAATTCGGTAGTGACTCTTGAGAGAAGTGGTACAATACCGATCAGGAGGACTATCATGACAGTCCCATCAGCCCTACCAAACTGTCCCAATCCGCAATGTTCGCAGTCGCACGTCATTGGCAACGG
>DAOTTD010000206.1:0-24132 GCA_034438015.1 Ktedonobacteraceae bacterium
TTAACCTCTACGGCCTCCATCATCGTCGGTTTGGCGGCATGGCAGGCTCACCGTCCTGACCTCATCCGTTCTCCCAAACGCGTCTTAGCTCATCTCTGGGAGGATTCTGAGGTATGAAATGCCCTCGGAATAAGTACATAGCCGACATTGGTGAGCGATTTGATCTCGATGCCGAAAGGACGTAGCTTCATGCTGCACCGCGCCAGCAGGTCGTACATTCGCCGGCTGGAGCCTGATGCATGGTCTGGATCATTCCTTACGCCCGCCATGCAGGCACTCGGCATGGCGCTCAAGAGTCGGCACATCGAGCCAGGACTCATTCACCATTCGGATCAGGAGGTCCAATATGCCAACAGCGCCTATCTGCGCCAGTTGTCTGAGGTGGGTGCCTCATCAGTATGGCAGCAACAGACAATCCCTACCAGGATGCTCAGACTGAGAACTTTATGAAAGCCCTCAAGACCGAAGAAGTCTCTCAAAGACTGAAGCGCGCGCCAACATCGACCTTTTTTTTGAGGGGGGGTGTACAATTGGTAGCGGCTTCATTTAGCGTTTGATTATCGGCCACCAGAGGAATTTGAGTAGTTGTATGCTCAAGCTCTTCTCCCTTGAAGCTTTTGATGGAGTGGCTTCTTTGCAGTCCACCCACCGAAACGACGCGTTCCCGTGGATCGAACGGCATTGCAAGTAAACTTTCAGTCCCCTCACGCGGGGCAATCCCACCGAAACTGCCGCATGCCACCGCTTTCCCGCAGCGCGTACAACAGCGCTTTCAGTCCCCTCATGCGGGGCAATCCCATCGAAACACCACGACTCACAACATACGGGCCATACGCTACACTTTCAGTCCCCTCATGCGGGGCAATCCCATCGAAACCGACGGCTACGGCCATAGCACAGAGACCTGGGCCAGCGTCTTTCAGTCCCCTCATGCGGGGCAATCCCATCGAAACACGTATGATATGGTCATCAAATCCGAGATACTGAGAGACTTTCAGTCCCCTCATGCGGGGCAATCCCATCGAAACGTTGCGTAAGTGCAACAGACTGCTCACGTGATGGACTTTCAGTCCCCTCATGCGGGGCAATCCCATCGAAACGACGCCTTTCCCCTGCACGCCGATCATGTTTTTCCTCTTTCAGTCCCCTCATGCGGGGCAATCCCATCGAAACTTTGAACAATATTGAGACCGTCTTTCAGCAGCCCTCCTTTCAGTCCCCTCATGCGGGGCAATCCCATCGAAACAAGAGACAAAAAAAAGGAGAGGCCGCTCTAGAAGAACTTTCAGTCCCCTCATGCGGGGCAATCCCATCGAAACGTCAGGCGTGGCTGTCACATAGAGTGCAAAGGCATTCTTTCAGTCCCCTCATGCGGGGCAATCCCATCGAAACTACTGGAAGCGGAACAAACATTTTTTGAAGCAACAAACTTTCAGTCCCCTCATGCGGGGCAATCCCATCGAAACGTCTGAGAGCCCACCTGCCACTGTGTCGAGATACACCTTTCAGTCCCCTCATGCGGGGCAATCCCATCGAAACAGTATGTAAAACGGTGCTATACTCTTACCAGTGAGACTTTCAGTCCCCTCATGCGGGGCAATCCCATCGAAACCGTGCTGGCGTTGAACGTATTACCAAATTGGTCCGGTGCTTTCAGTCCCCTCATGCGGGGCAATCCCATCGAAACACGCTTGGCGTCGACATCGCCATTGACGGCGGTAGTTCTTTCAGTCCCCTCATGCGGGGCAATCCCATCGAAACTTTGCTGCTGGAAAGGTGCCTGATCTGGTCGCCATTGGCTTTCAGTCCCCTCATGCGGGGCAATCCCATCGAAACGCTGCTGACGGTGGTGGGATGTGCTATCCTGCTGCTGGTCTTTCAGTCCCCTCATGCGGGGCAATCCCATCGAAACAAATCGACACGGACCTGGTAAGCGAGCGATTGGTAACTTTCAGTCCCCTCATGCGGGGCAATCCCATCGAAACTATGAGAGCGCGTCACCGTGTCGTACCTACTTGCCACTTTCAGTCCCCTCATGCGGGGCAATCCCATCGAAACCGTCCGTTTGAAGCGTGTCGCCTCGACGGACGGGGGACTTTCAGTCCCCTCATGCGGGGCAATCCCATCGAAACGTCGTGAGATTGATGGAACGTACATTCATGGTGTTGATCTTTCAGTCCCCTCATGCGGGGCAATCCCATCGAAACGTCTGCTCTCAGGCACGATGAAATGCACTACATGGTCTTTCAGTCCCCTCATGCGGGGCAATCCCATCGAAACCTGCACTGCTGGTATGTGCGGCGTGGTCGCCTCTTGCAACTTTCAGTCCCCTCATGCGGGGCAATCCCATCGAAACATGATGAAGTCTATGTGCCAGTGCCAGAACTGCCAGATCTTTCAGTCCCCTCATGCGGGGCAATCCCATCGAAACCATTGTATTGCTGAATGAAGGCCGTAGCAGCCCCTGCAACTTTCAGTCCCCTCATGCGGGGCAATCCCATCGAAACTTCTACAGCATGGATACCGACCCTGCTAATACGGATCTTTCAGTCCCCTCATGCGGGGCAATCCCATCGAAACTGCGCAGTATCTCGGGTTCCACTCTCCTGCAAAGCAACTTTCAGTCCCCTCATGCGGGGCAATCCCATCGAAACAGCGCGGCGTACAAGAGAAAATAAACCCTATCAGGACTTTCAGTCCCCTCATGCGGGGCAATCCCATCGAAACCGGACGGTTCTGCTATCCCGTCCTCCTCTACGCTTGTCTTTCAGTCCCCTCATGCGGGGCAATCCCATCGAAACATGATATTTCGGAAATTAGTGAGGAGATCTGCCTCTCCTTTCAGTCCCCTCATGCGGGGCAATCCCATCGAAACCTGGGCATGTCGCCAGACCTCGAAGAAAGATGGTCTCTTTCAGTCCCCTCATGCGGGGCAATCCCATCGAAACTACGTCAATAGCAAGGATGCGGCATAGTCATAGTACTTTCAGTCCCCTCATGCGGGGCAATCCCATCGAAACTCCACGTGGTCATCGACAATGTGACCGCACTCGGGCACTTTCAGTCCCCTCATGCGGGGCAATCCCATCGAAACTATCATCACGTCCCTGATCCCCTATTTTGGGCTGATCCTTTCAGTCCCCTCATGCGGGGCAATCCCATCGAAACGATGAAAGATGGCGTCATTGCGCAGATACAGCAGATCTTTCAGTCCCCTCATGCGGGGCAATCCCATCGAAACCGACCGATAGACAAAGCTCATTCGAGTGTTGATACATGATGTATTTGAACTCGTGCCACTTCCTGAGCCTCTCATCGCGTCAATTTTCTCTCCTTCTGAATTATACTGGACTACGCAAGCCCCCTTTTTCGCAAATGGATATTTGCTCAGAAATGGCCTCGATTTGCGAGAAAGCAAAACAAGCAACAGCAACTTTTATTCTATAAAAAATGAGCTATCACTGGACAATAAAGGTAGCTCATCTCGAAATTACTGGCATGTTCGCCGATTTGCGAAAACGGTCCTTCCAGAGCCTTTTATAAAGGTCTCGTTCCTCATGTTTTGTAGTTAAGGATGAGCTTTATAGAACATCGTTGCAAAAACGACGAAATTCACAGGTAACGCAACGGCGCAGAGAGCCTGGCGGCGGCGGTATGATTTCATTTTCAACAATGCGTTTGATCTCCTTGACCGTTTTTATGACTTTCCTTTGTAAAAACGGTGTGATTTGTATTGCCTCTGCTCGTTTCAATGGAATGGAGTAGAGGAATGCTTGCTTCACTGGAAGCTTCCATGCTTCCTCTACGAGCATCGCATATGCGGTCAGTTGCAGGATAAAATGCGGGCCAGCCTTGTACTCGGAATACTTATATTCAACGACTGCCGCTTCAGCTCCTTTCGCGTCTCGTGAAGGCATGGCGATGACAAGATCCGCCTTCCCAGTCAATTCCAATCGACGAGATTGGAGCATCAGGTGAAAAAATCGTTCGCCATCAACCAGACCGTAAGAACGCAGGCTTCTCCGTTCTTCACGCCCCTCTTCCTCCAGGTGACAACGAATACCTTCTTCCATCAATGGTGTCACGGGACGCACTTTTGGCAAGCAGTACCGATAAAAAACGATACGCGGGCAACAGACGTATTGCTTGAGGTCTGTCACTTCTAACAACCAGTCCATAGACTCATTCTTTCTCCTCACGTTGGATCATACGGCGTGCGGCCCAGCTCTTCTCATCGAGCGGGAACAATTGGACATTGGCACCATGTTTCCCTATGCGACGTTCGATTTTGAGTAAGAGTTCTCGTTGATGAATATGACTCAGTTCCCCGAGAAAGGCGCTGTACTGAATTCGTTGTAAACCGTAATCCAGGCAGACATCAGCGACCTTTGTTCTCACACCATCATGGGCAATGTCATAGATTAAGAGGTAACGCATCTTCCAGTGTCCTTACCAGCCTGCTACAAAAGGACAATACTGCTCCCGTTCGCTTCGCATAAAGAGCGCAAGATGGCGTGCCTGACTTTGGAGAATAAAGCGAAGTGTTTGCCGCCTTTTCTCGTATATTTCGTTACCCTCCATCCGTTCCAGTATTTTTTCCGCCACCTTCTTGCGGGTCATTTCATTGAGACGAGCATCATCATCCAGCTCCACGGCAAAACGCTTATTGATCAGACCAATAATTGTACGATCCACAACGCTCTGGCGAAACTCCTCAATTAGGTCAAGAACCAGGCTAGGTTTTCCTGGCCGATCTGCGTGTAAGAAGCCCGCGTAGGGGTCCAGGCCAGCAAGAGTAATTGCCTGTTCAACCTGTCCATAGAGAATGCCGTAGCCATAATTAAGAATAGCATTGAAAGGATCTCTGGCTCCTCGGGTTTCACGTCCTGGCCACTGGAGATCAACGGGGATCAAACGGCCTATGACCGTCCAATATCGCTGTGCAGCTCGCCCCTCCACGGACATGAGCCGCTCTCGGATGTCTTCAATTCTATCAGCTTCTATCTGCTCCAGTTCGTACATGTAGTCACGCATTTCGAGGGCTACCAGCATCATTTCCTCGTATAACTCCGGTTCGGTCTCTTTACGATATTTCGCCATATAGCGTAACAAATTTGCCTGGTTCTCTAACTTCCCAGCAATGAACGCCCTGGCCACAGTAACTCCTACGGAATTTTCATATGCCAGCAGTTGCGCACGCCGTGTCAACACTGTTCCTGTTAATCCAGCAGAATACAGGCTTGCAATAGCATTGCCACGACTTCCTATAAAATGGATAGGGATGCCCTCTTCTGAGCAAACACGAACCACATCACTGGAGATAGCGACTCCATTATCGATAATCAAGACTCGATCTAAATGAATAAGAGGTACCTCTGTGACCATCTTCTGTTCACGACTGACACGTAGACGCCCCTGATGCTTTGCCAAAAATGTGCCTCGTCCCTCAACAATTAACTCCATATGTCTTTCCTTTACGTACGTCCTGCTGACAGGACTACCTAATCACAAAAGTTGTATCCTGCCGAAATTGGAGAATTACTATGCTTCAAGACGATATTTGCCTCCTCCTTTGACAATATTTTTGCCAACGCGCAGTATCTCACCCCACGCCAGTAATTCGCGTAATTGGCTTATATCGCCGACAAACGATGCACGCCCCACGATGCCGCCAATGGGCATACTCTGCCGTTGCCGTGTCGAATAACTTTGTATATCTACCCATTTCGTCTCGTTGCACTCCAAACGGATCTGTGCCGTTTGCTCCTTTAAAAGGAGATATCCCTCTCGCCCATACACCGTTATCTCTTCCTCGCCTGTGGTACTACGCCCGTATTCTTGTTGAACTTGCTCAAGACGTTGTATGAGTCTCAATATCAGAGTTGAGAGATCAGGAACGCGTACTACCCGCTCATCAGCAACCAGACGTGTTGGCGATAAAAAATGGATCGTAACGTGATCAGTGGGAAGTTGTTGCGCTCTGAGCGCGACATCACGAGATGTGACACAGAGGCGAAGAGCTTCTGGGCGCTTGTCACCACGACGCCAGAGCACTTCTCGCTCACCGGTGATTGGATGAGAGGAATGTATCTCTCGCAGAAGAATCTTTCCACGCTTCCCATGCAGTTCTGCTAACGGGTGACCAAGGTTATTGTGTTCCATTTCTTGAAAAGCACGGACAACATACGGATACAGCTTCACAGCATCACCAATCAGTGCAAAGCCAAAAGTGAATGTCTCCCCTTGCTCATAGCGTCTCACACCTTCATTGTAAGGAGGGGTAATGATATATGGCCGAGGAACATTGCGTCCATGTGGAGCCTCGTCGCGAAGTGGAGCAACCAGTGAAGCAACCGGACACGCAGTCACTAGTGGGCAGACCTCACAGGTAGGCGACTCGCGATTGGTGCAGAAGCGTCCCCAGAGTGAGCGAAAGAAGGCTCCTCGTAAGGCCGAACCACAATAGGGATCAAGGGCGAGAGGCGTAGCTGCCTCAACGACCACTTCCAAACAGTACACGCTCAGCATAGTTTTTCTCCATCACCGAGATTGCTCAGGAAAAGCGCTCAAAACTCTTTGTCCAGTTGCGCAGAAGGCGTCTCAAAAATCAGACCAAGTATCGGATCGTACTCTTGCTTAACAATCCATTTCTTCCGTGTTGTATCTGCCATCGGACGAATCTTACCCTGACTCGCCAGGTGCTGATACTTCTTCTGACTAATGCTGACAAACAATTGGGAAGCCTCTAGAAACTCGTCATTTGCCATGTGCTCAATATATTCTTTCTCAAAGCAACGCGGCAATACTTCAACGCCATCAAACAGCTTTTCAAACTCCTCCTCGCGCTTTTCGTCAGAGTTGAACGGGCGCATATCGCGGAGGAGCAACGAGACCAGTTTCTGTTGTTCCTGGTAATCTTTCATCCAGGGATCGCGGATCTCTGGAGTCGAATAGATTTCATCAAGCCATGCGCCGATAGCTGCTTCATCAATAGGCTCGTCGTTATGTCTTTCAAGAACTTCAAGTGTCTTTTGTACCAGTGCCTCACGATAGATATGTTGCCCATCGCGTGGCTGGCGAAAGACATGGACAGGGACAATGTGTTTCTTCCGTGCTCGGTTGACACGTCCAAAGCGTTGAACGAGTGCATCGAGTGGCGCGGGGTCGCTATAGATCGTATCAAGATCGATATTCAGGCTCACCTCAACGACCTGGGTTGCAACGACGGCAAGTGCGTTGTGTGCTACGTCAACTTCACAACGCGCTCGAATCGCCGCTTCACGGTCCAACCGATCTCTCATGATAAAACGACTATGGATCAACTCTACCTGCTCAGGAGGAAGCTGCTGCAAAAGGACTGTACGCATGTCCTGCGCCCGTTGCACTGTATTGCAACAGACGAGGACCGATCTTCCCTGCCGGACGGCTGCAACGATCTGCTCAATCCCCTCCTCCAAAAGGTCTCCATCCAGCAGATGCAGGCGATGCCGCTGAAATTGTTGGAATAATGATGCCTCAGCGAGAATAGGCTTCTGAATACCTAGAATATCCTGCATAATCTCACGCAGGATACCCGGAAAGGTGGCAGACATGACGAAAAAGCAGGCACCATACTGCTCACGCAAATGTTTGATCAGGGATAGAATCAGAGCAAGCCGATTCGGTTCGTACGCATGAATTTCATCAAAGATGAAAGCTGAGTGGGTATAATCAGCGAGCATTCCTTCAAAGCCTTTGATCTGGTAAATAGCTTTGAGCATCTGGTACGGACTGAAGACCTTTATTGGATAGGCATGCAATCGATTGAGATTGATTTGCCAATTTGTCCGTTGTGCGAGAGAGACTGGGCCACCTTCACCCTCAGAAAGCCGCTGATAGAGAGCCTGCAATGCTCGCCCGTGTTGAAGGCCCACCTGTTCTTCTCCAAAGTACTCAGGGGAGCGGAGACGATCAAACATTGCATTCATGCTGGCTTGATAGGGGAGCGCATAAAAGATGCGCGGAGTCGCTTCAGTTCCATCGCCCACTGCCCAGAAGAGTGCGGCCTCGGTCTTACCACTTCCAGTCGGAGCGATTAACATTGTAGATGTATGATGCTGCCGGGCACTTTCACGCTGATGTTCATGAAACTCGATACGCTCCTTATTCGCAAATGCCTTATTCGCAAATGCTTCCCAACTGCATTGAATACCCTGAGGCACCTGCTTTAAATGAGCGGAGGCCGTATGATCTGCGGTGGTTGTCAACCCGCGAAGCATAACCAGTGTTGTCACGATCCGGAGGTCGCGTACTGACGGAATCTCTTTTTTGATAAAATTGCGGTATGTTTTCAGCCAGGCATGGGTCCGCTCGATCCCTTCCTGACAAACCAGCCGTATCGCTGTTTCCTCGCCCACAAGCGGAATCGTATGTACTCCAAAAGAGGATAAATTCAGATCAGTAATCCACGAGGATGCGCATTCGTGAAGCCATCTCCATAGCCCGTGTACTCTCTGCTCATCAAGGGAAGACACCATCTCTACTACCAGTTCTGGATTCAAATTTTTATCGTATTCTTTGGTAATCTCCTTCTCATCACGATGATGCGAAACAATGGCCGCAAGTATCCATTTCTGCTCAGTTTGAGAGAAGGCGGGCGCGATCCAATCCAGAAATGCGAGAGAAAGCACTTCGTGTCGTCGTCGCCATCTCTCACCATCAGGTCGGAGCATTGCCTGAAAACCGGGAGCCGCTTTCCCAAAATCGTGTAAGAAACAGGCCCAGAACAGGCAATGCCAGAGACTCGGCGCATTGAGGTACGTTGCCAGATGTGGGTGGAGATGAGCCAGCTCAGACAGCCGTTCAAGCACGAGTCGTGTGTGCATTGCCAAGCTTTCACCTGGCTGCACCGCATCGATACTACTCTTTGCCCAGATCTCTTTCTCCAGCCAATCAGGCCAGCGAGAGTGATTCATACGATCCTCCCACAAAGGTATGAAACACCAGCCCCAGATGAGCACCTTCGTGTTGCTGAGAAGTAGGATCAACCCAGAACAGAGTCTGCTCTCTCGCCTCAGGAATCCAGAGGTCATCGCTCACTAGACGATTTTCCAGGAGCAGATACCGGGCGAAGGTCGGCGTGCGCTTGTTTTCGTAGTCGAGATAGCGCGGTAAGAGTTCAGTAAAGCCCTGGCCCACCTGAACCGCCATATCATAGGGCAGCAGTGTATGCTCGAAGTAGGCTCGTTCTTCCTGTCGCAATTCGACAACCTGGAGCGAGCTATAGCGAAACAGATCCTGAGAGCGCCCCAGCACCACAGCGTACCGGGGATGACGAAAAGCGTCCAACCACTCAGGACGATTGATATAGAGCACCAGGCGTGGGCGAAACAGAAGCTCACGCTTAAACGGTTGTACGCTTCCTTGTAGAGCTTCTAGATGATCCGTTCCTTTTAATTTACGCTTCTTATCCGACTCAATAACGATGATGGTGTGCTCCACATCGCTAAAGCCAGTGAGAGCTGTGAAATGGTAGGCAAAAGCGATCCCTTCTGGTGCGACAGTATCGCCAAGAGCACTACATATATGCCCGTAGATCGTTGCTGGCGGGGGCATTCGAAAGGTTGGTTGCACTCCCCACATGAAATGAGGGCGGCGGAAGGAGGTCGTTAATCCCTCCGCCACGACTTTGAGCACCTGCATGACCGTCTCCTATGCTAGCCAGGAAGTATTTTCGGGCCGCGCGAGGTCCGTGACAAACTCTCGATAGGCGTCACGAGGATGCCGTATGAGAATAGGGCGTTTGCTATTCTCCTTGAGAAACTGTTCAAATGGCTCGCGTTGTTCATCCAGGTAGCCCTGTACCCACCCGATGTAGACTGGAGAGAGAATTTCGTCATCCATCGTCGTCAATGTCTCTTCCAGGGCTTTCAGTTTGATCTCCGGCATACCTCTATTTGCGCCCACCATATGTCCAAAGATATGGTTGCCGCCCCGTGTCACTGCCAGAATACAGAACGCGGGTGTCACATCGGTATAATGAATCGCCTGTTTCGCCCCACCTTCTAAGAGAGCCAGTCCTTCAAAAAGCCCCTGCACGCGCAGAATACGTTCCTGAAGGGGAAGCCGGTACGCTTTCTTCTCTTCGAGATGTTCTAACTGCTGCTCCACTGCAAGATTGGTACGAACAGTATCCAGATTACGATAGCCAGCTTTATTACGATACGAAAATGTGCCACAGGCATGCAGATCAAGCGAGAATAATCCTTGCAAGGTGGTACGATACAACTGGTGCTCAAAAGGGACGGGGTCGCCATCGTGTCGGGACATCACGCCAAAATCATTCGTGATATTGACCGGAGCGATAGATACAAGGGTACTAACACGGAATGGGGAAACACGTGTAATAGGTTCTAACACCTCGGTTATAGTGTTCATCTGCTCTTTTGTTGCCCTCTTTGGAGCACGCATATATCCTAACAGGTCATCGTCCCACCAGAGAAGTGGATTACTATCCGTATATGCAATCTTTTCTTCCCGGTACATAGGAGCGGCCTTCCATCCCTCGACACGCCTCTCGGCGGTAGTGCGTAACCAATAACGAAATGCCTGGGCTGAAACATACGGATAGCTTTGATTTTCGCGTGTGCGAATAACCTTCACACTAGAGGTATTCTCCCCTCGCTCTTCTCGAAGGTTTCCTGCATTGTTCAATGCAGATGCAGGAGCATCAATGAGTAAAAGTCCAGTCACAAATGACATAAGGCATCTCCTCTGCTTTACTATTCTTCATCAATAGTCTCGATTAGATCCTGGCTTTCCGACAATGCATCAGGGTTATCCTTGAACCAGTTGTTAACGTGCAGCCATTCAATCATGCGAATAAAAACAAGGTCACGTGCAAAATACCAGTCAAATTTCAATGTATCAGTATCGTTATCCTCCTCAAGAAAAACATCGCAAAATGAGTCCAATCCAAATAGTGGGGGGTATCCACTAGCAGTGTATTTTTTATTTGCCTTTATCAGTTCTGTTATGAAACCATTCCCACTCTTCACGCGGTAGAAATTATGGAAGAAACGTTTATCTCCTTGTTCCTTCACATAAGCGGCTAAAGTATCACCTAGACTACGAATAGCTTCAATACGTTTCTTGTCCATATGCATCACCTCTTTCAAAAACAGGTTGATAAATGACCAAGGGACGGCGCTCTTCTGGCTAAACAGACTCTCACTAGTAGCAGTATTCTGAGTCCCTGCCTCAGATCTGGGCCGTTCAGGGACAGGTAAGAAATACTTCTTCACAAACGAACGAGCATTCTCAGGCAAGCGAAAGATATCCTCGTAGAAGTAGTTGCGGCTTCTATAAGATGAAGGCTCCTCATCCCACTTACCCTCTTTCTCTTTCTGCTGAACGCCTTGTTTGCTTTTCGGTGGTTTCGGACGTTCCCTTCCACGTGCGACGAACATATTCCAGGTGCTTTTGTAGTCAGAATGGTTCGATGCGCGAAGGAAGCGAACAATATTCATCGGGAGGTGGTAGATCTTGAGTAGTGGACTTCTCTCATCAAGCGGCGACGATTGACCACTATTCGTCAGATGATAGGCGGTAATGGAATAGGGCTGCTTCTCACTCAGAGCATCGAGTCGGCTCAGATCTAAATCAAGTAATGTTTCAATAATAAGAGTCTGTGCAGATGATGAAGCATCTGGTAACTTTGTCTCACCATTGATCCGTGCCTTACTAATCTCTCGTTCATTTCCCTGAAGCGCCTCGCGAGCTGCGGTAAGAAGAATATCTGGATTATCCGAATGAATCGCCAGGAGGCGTCCACCACACTTGCGGCACCCCATCGGAAAAAACTGCAAGCACAACAGCGCTTCACCAGATATAGGAAGACCATGCTCACCCCACGGCGAGAAGTTGATGACATTTTCGCCAGTGATCAGAGGAATATGTTGTCGGTAGGCTCTTCCTGGTGGAAGCTCCTCCCGTCCCTCTTTGTCTTTCTTTAAAGAAAGTGATCGACCCAGCGCAGGTTTTCCCGTGAAGACGCACACTTCTTCACTCGTAGGCGCATCAGGACCAAAATTCCTCGCGACGAGGTGTGCATAGTCACGTCGTCGTTCAGGCTTATCTTTAAAGGCAGGCTGAGTGAAATCAGAGTTCATCAGCGAAGTCGTCAAAAACGAGGTAAGTGGTTGCTGCGTGTAATACCTTTCAATGAAGTCAGCAACCTCGCCAAGGTCTTTCTCCTCCAAATTAGCTGGACGTTCTTTCCCCGCATGCGCGACAATAGCAGCGAGGCCAACATCGAAGAGTGGATGACCAGTATAATCTAAATCAAGCATCCAATACATTCCTCCATCAACTCCAGGAGCTAGAGAACACTGAAGTTAGTATAACTGCTCAGGCTGCAAAATAGATGTCGTTTACATTTTCTTTTGCAGTTCTTCAAAAAAATTCCATCCTCCAGTACATCGGTAGCTATTCTCCTCTCGATTGTAGATAATCGGTGCATTGTAACTCTTTCTAAGAATCCATAGGTATCGATATACTGTTCGAGGTGATACATGAAAATGTTCCTCGATCATTCGACGTGTTAAACGATCACCTTGTTGGAGGGTCTTGCTAATCCATACGAAAGCTTTTAGCTCGTTCGAAGACATTCTATCCTCCTAAATCTAGCTCCGGTTATGGTACAATAAACCAAAGATGCTTATGCAGTACTTCGATTTACTATAGTGAGCTACTCTCCTTGCAAGGGATATTAACCATCTGAAGATAGTATAGTCAAAGAAAACGTATTTTGGAATTCTCTGTCAACAATTGTCACTGCTAAAAATAGACCAAACGATCCGATAGCGTATCACTCGATACAGTAGGATACTGAAAGTTTCAGGGAGAATAGCAGAGAGGCTCGCCTGTTTTTCGATCCGTAGAGGATATTAGAGGCGAGAACTCCGCTCCTCTATTAGCTCACGAAGATACCTCGTAGAGCTGTATCGCTGCACGCATTTCATCGACGATTGCTGCTGCAAGGCTCGCTGGAGCTATTACCCTGACGTGCCGCCCGTAACCCATAATTTGACGCTGGACTTCCTCAAGTGCGCCTGTGGTAAAACGCATAACCATACTTCCATCAGGCTGATCCTCGATTTCCTGCGAGGTATGCCAGATTCTTTCTCGCATGTAGCGCGCCTGATAGGCATCAAAGCGCAAAACCACTTTAGTGATCTGATCTCCATGTTCAGCCTGAAAGCTTTCGCGAAAGTACCCTTCAGGAGTAAACGTTGGATGGACCTCAAAGTGTTCTTCGGTAAGAACGCGCCAGGTACGAATACGAGGAAGTGCGAACTGACGGATATTCTGACGCAAAAGGTCATAGGCGATGACATACCATTCACCTCGCATATTGAGCAGGTGGTAGGGATGAATAATCCTCTGGTTCTCTTCGCCGCGTGCCGCAGTAAAATACACCATATCTATCGGATGGCGGTTCTCAATAGCTTGTTGAAGCGCGACCAATGTTTCAGGAGGCGTCTTCGCACTGGCTCCAGGCCGGATAGAGTAATGATGTGCCAGTTCACTCATAGAGATCTGCACATGGCTCGGCAGCATCTCGGTTATCTTTTGAATAGCGTCTCGTAGTGGCTGCTCAAAGCTTGTGCCTAGATATCGCTCTGTCAATTCAGCGCTAAGAAAGAGAGCCAATAACTGCCCCTCGGTGACAGGTAGAGAAGGCAATTTCCAGTTCTTATCAGTGTAAAAATACCCGCGATGTAAGCGGCTGTATGACAGAGGCGCATAAAATCGTTCTTTGAGGAACTGAATATCACTGAGAATCGTTCGTTGGCTCACTTCAAGCCGCTCTCCAAGTGTTTGGACAGACGGATAGCTCCTGCTGCGAATAAGTCCATCGAGACGAAGAAGCCGCTCCAGCCTTGTAGACATACACGATCAACTCCTTTCCATAGGAACAATATGTAACGCTATGATATGTTGTTACAAATAGACGTATCTATAAAGTGTATCACAAACAAAACGAGGATAGGCTTTGTAATAGTATCTATCCATTAAAAGTCCTACTTGACTTTGAACCCGTTGAAGAAATGCGCTCGCCCTTCCCAGCTTTCCTTTTTTATAAATGCTTGTCGGTGCCAGCAATACCTCCTCAAATCCGTCAAGGAGTGAGCATCGTTCGCAAATCAGGTAACTTATTTCCCTCATTTCAAAACGCGGTCTATTTATGCTGCAAAAATGCGTAATATCTCCTTAAGTGCATAAAAACTCTTCACAAATCCCTATCATTTTTCCGCAAAAACTGATTTTCGAACAGCGGAATTTCGCATGAACTGTTATAATGAAATTGTCTATTCATTGACGCGATGAGCGGTGCAAGAAATGGCTTTTCACATCAAATTTAATTTGGCATGCTGTATGTATAGAACACAAAGGGTGGATTGCAGAGGACCGGCCCGCGTTGAGGGTACTGAAAGCATGCTCAGTATCGCCTATCACGCAGCGGTCAAACAATTGCAGAGGACCGACCCGCGTTGAGGGTACTGAAAGTGGTCGCGGGATGTAGTTCTATGGCCCGTTGCGTGATTGCAGAGGACTGGCCCACGTTGGTTTCCAGGGGGTATATTCACAATGTTCGTTCTTTACGTGCCTAATACTGAAACGACTGTTCATAGATATCAAGTTCCTTCTTTGGATGGTGGGGTGCAGGACTGGTCACTATCCGGTCCTGCACGTTTCTCTCTTGCTTATCCGTTGATCACATCCAGCACCATGATCTGAATATGAGCCGGATCGGTTGGGATGTTCGTCGCGTTCCAGGTCTCAGTAATACTCACGGCCTGGATGTGGGGATCGTGCTTCAGCAGGCGAATGGCTTGTTGGCGGGGCAAGCCTGCGATCCTTTTGCTCAGCTGGCTGATCTCCGCACTGCTGAACTGATAGCTCCACATGCCCTGGGCACTGACCAGCAGCGAGAGCGTGCCGTGGGTAGCTTCAGTCGTGGCAACTTGTGCCACACTCGTCTTGATGGAGCCCTGCACGCTGTAGCCTGCTCCCAACGTCTTGCGGGCCTGTTCGCTCAAGACGGTGCCAGCAAACTGCTGTACTGCTTGCTGGTCGTAGACCTCTCCCTGACAGGTGACGGTGAGGGAGATCGTGACCTGTGTGGCCTCACTCCCGACCGGGTGATTGGTGCTCACTGTGGAATGACATTGCGCAGGGTTGGTTAGTTGCTCGTTCGGGCGTATTTCCCCTTGCAAGCTCGCCTGTGCCGCCTGGGTGAGCGTGGCGCTCTGCGGTCCGGTGATGGCGTCCACATCCTGCCGGGCGACGACCGTGTAGTTCCGGGCATTCTGTCCTCCGGTAAAGGCATCCGTGTTTTTGACCGAAACGCCTGCCACACAACACAACCCGTTGAGGTCCAGGGGTGCGATGTTGCCCTCTTGACCGACCTGTACCGCCTGGGCTGGCACCGTCGCCATGCCCACGTCCGGCAGGTTGGCGGCAGGTAGGGACGCCGCCTGATCCGTTACCAGCGCGACCCCATCGGCACCCGTGAGCACGGTTCCCGCTGCAACGGTCTGCGCGTAGGGGGCGGCGTTGTAGAAGGTAAGGGTCCCCTGCGCCTGTTGTGCAACGGTGTGCCCGTGTCCGGTCGCAGGCACGGTCTGCGTGAAGGTATGGCTCTTGCCCGAGAGCAGACGGGCACTGACCTGCTGACGGCTCGGATCGGGGGTACCGATCACCGCCGTGATCGAGACACTCGTGTGCAGGCTCTCTTGCGCGGGGGTCAGCGTGACCGAGGCGGTAGGCATGACGCCAGGAAGCCATGTGATGACGGGACCCAGGCTCGTCGGGTTCACCGCCAGCAGAATGCCAACAGCAATGCCAAGTAGGGTGACGCTGATCCCGAGGCTTACGGCGATCAGCAGGGAGAGTGGGCGTCGGGGCCGGGCGGCTGCTACGGGCAATGAAAGCGGCCTGGGATCCCGTGGTGGTAGCACAGGTTCAGGCTCATCACGGCCTTCCGGCTGCGGTGGTGCTGGTGGCGGTATCCTTCTCTCCTTCTCTGTGATAGGTGGCAGGCGGTCCTGCTCGTCGCCCCCTTGGGGCGGTGACGTTTCCTCATTATGGCGGGGTTCCTCCTCTCCTTCGGTGGTCTCCATGACCACGATCAACGGACGCAAGGGTCCGGTGGTTGGCCCTTTGGGCTCACGCTCCGGTTGGTCTGATAGCTGCATGCTTCTTTCTCTCTCCTTTATGATAGAGGAGCAGGGTCCTCTATCATGGATGGTTCCCTGCTCCTGGTACGTCCTTTCACACACGCACTCCATAGACACTCATGCCTGGGGTTGCAGGTGGAACTTACCATCTTTGCCGTCGTAGAGGATGGCCTCGTTGTTCTGGTAGTGCAGGACCAGTTCGGGCTGACCGCGCTGATCGTGGGCGATCGAGAGGGTGACTGCGACCAGATCGGCCCCCTGCCCGTAGATGATCGGCCCCGCGTAGATCACCGTCTTGCTGAGATCGCCGCCCTGCATCTCAATGACCGAGAGATGCCCGTCCAGGTTGAGGGCGATGAAGTGGGAAGGGTGGGCGGCTGAGTCCTGGTGCCCGACGACCGCATCCATCTGGAACGTGCGGGGCATGCCGTAGTGCAGGTCGTCCTCGGTCTGCTGCCACCAGGTGGCAAGCGCGGAGAAGACCACAAAGCCCACGAGCATACACAGCAGAGTGAGCCCAACGTAAACGGCCCCGTGCAGTGGGCGTCTGCGGCGGGGAACGGGGGCTGCCTGCTCCTGGGTGGTCATCGTGGAGCGGTAGCGGCGGGCGCTGCTGCGGGCAGGACGATCGTCGAGCCCTTCGTCGATGGCGGTAGAGGTGGCGCGGGCAGGCACCCGCGAGGAGATCAGACCAGTGCTGCTTCCGCGCTCGTCGGTCAGGTAAGGTCGGTCCTCGGGATGGATGGCGTGGGAGTGTCCGGCGGCGTGGCGGGACGCGTCCTGCTGGTGTGAGGCGCGACGGCGACGATCCTGCACGGGCAGGCTGGCACGAGCGATGCGAGAGGTGGGCGCGACCTGGGCGAGGGCAGGATTGTCTTCCCCTTGCTCCCAGATGCCGTGTTGCTCCCGCAGGGCACGGCGGCTGTCCTGGATGGTTGCGGCTCCTCGTGTGGGTGAGAGGCGTTCACTCATGAGCGGGCTCCTTTCTGGATGGGCTGGTGTGCTTGCTCGTGGCGACGGCGGCGCGCTTGCTCGTCACGGGCCTCCTGCTCAGCAGAGTGCTCGGGACAGAGCCGCGCCCGTGCCCCCTTGGGAAGGCTGCGCGTGCAGAGGGGGCAGGAGAACGAGGCCCCGCAGGTGGTGCAGAGATACTGCCCCACGACAAAGGTCGCGTGCCACTGGTGCCGGTCAAAGACCCAGCAATCGTTGAGGGCCAGTATGTGCCGGGCGGCGGAGGGTGCGCGTTTGCTCATGAGCGTGCTCCCTCTTCCTGCCGCCGGTACCAGTGCTGCACCTGTTCCTCCTGCACCCGCAGCAGCAAGCGTTCGACGCGCCGTTGGTGCAGGCTGCTCGCCTCGCTCAACTGACGAACCACGTCCAGAGACTGCTGTGCTTCGTCGTCCAGGTGCGCGAGCCAGTACATCACGCTCGACCAGCGTGAGCAGGCGTCGCTCAACTGACGAATACATTCATCCAGGCCGTGGGTGAGGGCGTAGGGCCGGTGATCACGCATGCTCCCATACGAGACAAACGTGGCGTATTCATTGCGCGCGCTCATCTCGTAGGAGCAGGCCAGCAACGCGTCACTGATCAGTTCCAGGGCCAGCGCGCTTACCGCCTCTGGCTCCCTGGCAAAGTTGACCCATTGCCCGATCAGGGCGTCCAGCGGCATCCATTCCGCCGCAACGGGGGCGGGAACGCACGAAGAGTCTGCGCGTACATCATGGCTACTCATAATAGCTGCCTCCTTGCTGTGGGTATGAAGAGGACGACGGGGCATAAAAGTGGGCCTGCCGCATCGTTTCGGGCAGGTAGAGCGGGCATCCTGCCCCATCGAGGGGCAGTTCCTGCTGGTAGAGCAGCCGTTGCCGACGCAAGGACTGCTCGTTGAGCCGGCCCAGGATCGTCACGGAAACCCAGGCGAGCA
The DNA here is from genome assembly GCA_034438015.1 of Ktedonobacteraceae bacterium. Taxonomy (GTDB): domain Bacteria; phylum Chloroflexota; class Ktedonobacteria; order Ktedonobacterales; family Ktedonobacteraceae; genus JACDAE01. The sequence goes on from DAOTTD010000206.1 coordinate 18,151, forward strand.
CGACGAGGGCACCCAGGCCAAGCAGGCCAAAGGCGAGCAGGGTGCGCAGCGGCCAGAGGGCCAGAAAGAGCCAGGAGACGATGACCGCCAGCGAGAGCAGGCCCAGGCATAGCGTGACCAACAGACACTTCTTTTCTCCATGCATGATACTCTTGCTCCTTTTAGACAGTTTTGCCGCCTGCGATGCGGGTCGCGTCCTCGGCGCTCACCAGTCCATCCTGGTAGGCGTGGCTGAGGTCGGCGATGCGCCCCTGGTGACAGTCACAATCAGGTTCGAAGCATTCGGGATGCTCGTCGGTGTGATACTGATAGTCTGTGGGAATGACGGTGTACTCTTCGTCGTCGTCCTCTTGCGGGTTGGGAGGGTGATAGGATTTCGCCATCGGGTGTTTCCTTTCCTATGGGAAACTAGGCCCGGTGCTCACCTGCATTTGTTCTGTTGCTATAGAAACAAAACTTTCCACGTACATAAACGCTATACATGGTAAAATGCAGCGAGGACCAGGAGGGATGAACGCTGACTGGTTCTCAAGGGACCACCTCAGTGCCTTGGCCGGGCTGAGGTGGTCTCCAACGCTACAAGGTATTATTTCTACCGTTTACGCACTACGGCTACCAGTGTATGGACTATAAATTCCTCGATCTGGCAACACTCGATTGAGCCTTTCTCTCAGTAGTCTTCATAGTCCACATGCTTATGATAACTTTAAAGTCAGTAAAAGTCAATACTTATCAATTTTTATATTGATTTGTAGGGTTTTTGATTGACAAAAGGAACCCCTCATGCTATGATTGAGATCAAGCAAATTGCATTCCTCTTTCTTGAGGATTCCAATGCATGCTGCTTAATATGAATGGTGTGTAGGAAAAGGATAATGGCGACACTCGATGACCTTATTACTGAAGCGGGGCTTAGAAAGACAGAGCTCGCTGATGAGAGCGGAGTTAATGCTGCGACCATTACTCGCATTAGTCATGGCGCTCCCACATCCAAGGTGACTATTATCAAGCTTATCAGAGTCCTCGAAAGGTATCTGAACCGAAGTATCGACATTGACAGTATTGAGGGCCTGAACATTACAAGATAGCGAAGCGGTACAGCACTGAGAAGTCACTATTCGAACTAAACTGAGTGCTGCTAAATTGGATTTCTTATTTTCTGATTAGAACTTTAGTTCTAGTAGGGGAGATCGATTATGCAGGGAAGCGGATCAAGCGGGGATTTTTTCAGGCGTCAGATGGGCGACATATGAATGCCGATCCTGTTTCTCCTGCTTTCTGGTTGACCTGAATAGTCACAACAGAGCGTCTTAAAACAGTATAGCTCCAAAAACTATACTACATCCATATTCCTGATATATGCGTATCAGTCAACGATCCCACGCGTGAACGCGGGGCTTGCTCCAAGCGTTCGCACGTTCCCGTTGTCCAGCCTACGTTCCTGATCCCGCAAGCCCGGGAAATGAGGGAACAACGTTGGTGAGGTCATGGCACCTGCGAATGCCACCTCAGTTCGCAGCTCTGCCGCTGGTCGTTAAAAGCCCGTTGGGGTGTCGGGCAGTGCGACTGGCCGAACAAGCCTTGCTCACCCTGGCGAGAGGGGTCGCCTGAACCGGCTCGTTCAGGCGCGTCACCAGCCCCGTAAGGGGGCCTCCCGTTGAGGAGGCAGAAAGGAACCCGTTGCATGGCCGTATTTGTCGTCGACCAGCACAAACAGCCACTGATGCCCTGTTCCGAGAAACGGGCACGCCTGCTACTGGCCCGTGGGCGAGCGGTGGTACACCGGCGTAGCCCGTTTGCTATTCGTCTCAAAGAGCGCAAGCGAGAGGAATGCGCGGTGCAGCCGGTGGTGCTAAAATTCGATCCCGGCTCTAGAACCACTGGGATTGCTCTGGCCCGTGTCGAAATGACCCCAGAAGGAGAGATGCATCACGCGCTTCACCTGGCGGAACTGACCCATCGCGGGCAGCAAGTTTCCAGGTGCCTGAGCCTGCGGAAAGGCTACCGCCGTCGCAGGCGCTCGGCCAACCTGCGCTACCGTCCCCCGCGTTTCCAGAATCGCCGTCGCCCTCGTGGCTGGCTCCCTCCCTCGCTCCGCTCGAGGGTGGACAATGTGCTGACCTGGGCGCGCCGCTACCGACGGTGGATTCCCCTCAGCCGTCTCGAAGTCGAACGGGTCAAGTTCGATCAGGCACTCATGCAGAATCCGGAACTCAAAGGCGTCGCGTATCAACAGGGAGAGTTGGCTGGATGGGAGGTGCGCGCCTACCTGTTGGAGAAGTTTGGGCGGCACTGTGCCTACTGTGGCAAGTCTGATGTGCCCTTCGAGCTCGATCATGTGCTGCCCAGGAGTCGGGGGGGGCCCGATCGGGTGTCCAACCTGGTACTCAGTTGTCACGACTGCAACGCCGCCAAAGGGAACCAGACCGCCGCGGAATTCGGGTATCCGCAGGTCCAGAAGCAAGCCAGAGCGCCGCTCAAGGATGCTGCCGCCGTCAATGCCACGCGTTTTGCGCTGGTCGACGCCCTGCGGGTGCTGGGCCTGCCGATGAGAACCTGGAGTGGGGGACGCACGCGCTGGAACCGGGCCCGGTTCCAGGTGGAGAAGACACACTCCCATGATGCTCTGTGCGTGGGGGATCTTGCGGGAGTAGAGCGGGGCAGGGGCCTGACCTTGCTGATCGAAGCCAGAGGCCGTGGAAGCCACTGCCGGACCAACGTGGATGACTCCGGCTTTCCCCGAGGCTATCTCACCCGCCAGAAGCGCATCAGAGGCTTCTCTACTGGGGATCTGGTGCGCGCGGTGGTTCCGGCTCCCCTCAAGACGGCAGGCGTGCACGTGGGCCGGGCGGCGGTGCGAGCATCCGGTTCATTTCGAGTGGGCAAGCAGGATGGGATCAATGCCAGGTATTGTGTCCTCCTGCAACGGGCAGATGGGTATGCGTATGGACAGCGCTGAAGGTCGGGGTTGGTCCAACCACCCCGACCCCAACAAGGAACGCCTACTTCCTCCCCATGGCTGGAAGCCAGGGGCATCCGCAGGCGAGATTTGGTGAGTATCTATCATCCATCGATCAAGGAAGTGCTGAGTATGTATATAAGGAAAAGAATATTTTTTCTCTGCCTGCTAGCATTATTGCTCAGTGCGTGTGGTACTGCGACTGTATCTACTATGCAGAAGTCTGCTCCTACTATTCGAAAGTCTGTTTCTACTGTTCAGGAGCCTGTTCCTACGGTGATGCCTACAGATACGTCAACGAAGCCTGAGCCGACTCCCGACGTAGGCACTCCTACACGCCTGATTGTGCCGGACATTGGTGTGAATGCATCGATAGAGGATATAGGAGTGCTGCCGAATGGAGACCTGGCTACGCCAACCCAGAGCCCATGGGAGGATGTGGGTTGGTACTACCCGGGAACACGTCCTGGTGAAATGGGCAGCGCGGTAATCGCGGGACACCTGGACCGTCCCGGCGGCTATCCGGCGGTGTTCTGGTATTTACGCGATCTGCAGCCAGGCAGCTTAGTGATGGTGGTGAGTTCGCATGGCACCACGCTACATTTCCGGGTCACGCGCGTAGTCGCCTATCCGCCGACTCAGGCTCCGCTGCAGGATATCTTTGCAAATACAGGTGGGAGATACTTGAATCTGATCACCTGCGCGGGCGACTGGATCCCCAGCGAACATCAGACGACACTGCGGCTGGTTGTTTATACGACCGAGGTATGATGGAACGTCAGTAGGAATGGAGCTTGCCTCCATCCAGCCCCCGAGAACATCTTATCCAGGCATGACCGTGCTCCCCAGGCCGAATGGAGGCAAGCTCCATTCCTACTCCAATAGGAAGCTGCCCATAAGTTCGCGCCGTAGTGCAGCCTTCTGCTCTTCGTCGATCGGCTCCGCTTCTTGCTTTTTTACCGGGCCGTCCCAGACTGCCATGGGACTGGTCGCTGCCGTCGCAAACTCGTCGAGCATAATCTCTTCCAGGAAGGTTGGCGTCTGCTGTTTCCCGGTCTCATCCTCCTCTAGAGGAACAACCTCAACTTCTGAAAAGATACCTTCTGCAACTGGCACGGCCTCTTCCACCTCTTTATCTTCGGTGACGATGGGAGCAGGCGTTTCTTGTAAAGAAGCTGTTGTCCTGGGCTTCGGAAGATCCTCTTGCGCTATTGTAGAAGTCGTAACCGGTTGTGGGAGCAACATCTCACCTTCAAGTGGAAAACGCTGACCTGCGATCTCGACGAAAATACCGCGTCCGGCACGCAGATCCGCGAGCTGTCGACGTAATTCGCGATTCTCTCCCTCGAGTTCCTGCATAAGTTGCTGTTGCTTCAATACTTCCTGGGCAATACGATCGAAGCTAGTGCCGCTCATTGTCTGTTTTCTCCTTTAGATCAGGCCCACCTGTGATATATAATCACAGGTCATAAAACAATATGTGCATGCATTTACTACTATTCACAATATTATAGAGGAACAGTATTCTCTGCCACCTGGGTATAGAAACGTATCAATAAGGTCGCAGTAACAATGGCCTTGTCTGCTCGTATGCTTGATACCTGTCTTTTGTCTATCTTCCCCATGATAGATGTGGGCGAGAATGTGCTCCCCGGTATGGACAACCTCTCACAGATGCGTCACAATTGTAGAGCATGATGTTTCAAAGTCACAGGTGTCTCTAGCCTCTCTACAAGCGAGAGGAGCTCCTATACATAGTATAAACTCTCTTCCAAAGGAATCTGGGGGAACATTTTTCGGAGCATAAACTCGTGTTACAATACGAGTATGAAGGTCGACTATTTCGTACATTTTTTTATAGAATCGAAAGGAAGCAAATCCTATGAACGATCGCGTTCGAGAAATACTGAGTTGGTACGTCAGTGAGAATCCTGGTGTGCGTACCAACATTTCACGCCTGCTCAACCATGGACGGTTGGGTGGGACCGGAAAGCTAGTTATTTTGCCAGTGGATCAGGGCTTTGAGCATGGTCCTGCGCGTAGCTTTGCGCCAAATCCAGCGGGCTATGATCCTCGTTATCATTTCCAGCTCGCGATTGAGGCGGGTTGTAATGCATATGCCGCGCCGCTGGGCTTTCTAGAGGCGGGCGTCTCCGATTATGCAGGCGAAATACCGCTGATCCTGAAATGCAACAACCACGATACGCTCATGGATGAGAAAGATCCTATCTCTGCGATTACCAGTGGGGTAGAGGATGCTCTGCGCCTGGGCTGTGTGGCTGTCGGGTTCACTATTTATCCCGGATCGTCCGAGCGCAATCAGATGTATGAGCAACTGCGTGAACTGGCTCTGGAAGCGAAGAGTGCTGGCCTCGCCGTGGTGGTGTGGTCGTACCCGCGCGGTAGTGGTATCAGCAAAGAGGGCGAGACGTCTATCGATGTCGTGACCTACGCCGCTCAGATCGCCGCTCAGTTGGGCGCGGATATCATCAAGGTGAAGCTTCCCAGCGCTAAGGTGGAGCTGGCCGAGGCGAAGAAGGTCTATCAGAAGTACGAGATTCCTATCTCGACCCTGGCCGAGCGCGTGCATCACGTCGTTCAAAGCGCCTTTGACGGTCGCCGCATCGTGATCTTCTCCGGTGGTGCGACGGCTGCCGATGATCAGGTCTTCAACGAGGCCCGCGCTATCCGCGATGGTGGCGGCTTCGGTTCAATCATCGGTCGCAACTCGTTCCAGCGTAACCGCGAGGACGCAGTGAAGTTCCTCGGCACAATTATGGGCATCTACGAGGGCTCAGTTCAGTAACATTCTGCAATCGATGAAGCTTCGATAAGAGCGTATAAGGCATTCTGGCAGTTGCTTACAATGGTCGGAATGCCTTATAGTATGGGCAGGAAATTTGGGTAGTGACTCTTGAGAGAAGTGGTACAATACCGATCAGGAGGACTATCATGACAGTCCCATCAGCCCTACCAAACTGTCCCAATCCGCAATGTTCGCAGTCGCACGTCATTGGCAACGG
>DAOTTD010000207.1:0-14862 GCA_034438015.1 Ktedonobacteraceae bacterium
GCGAGGTTTGGCCGTTGCTCACCCTCAGAGAGTGTCCTCGTTTTGCGGCAACATTTCTCTCATGAAATCAGCTATACTTGTCTCTCCTTCGCTCACTAGATTCCGCTACACTCAATGGGACAGGTACCGAGCAGTACAGAAGGAGGGTAGCCAGCCATGTTGAGAGATCATCTCGTCGCATTGCCTCATCTCACTTCTGCCTCTGCCATCAGTTCAAACGCTCCCTGCTGCAAAACGTGGTGGCCACCTCTCGCACGTCCAGGCATCCCTTTTCTCTCCCTTTTGAAAGAGGAGCAAGCAGTGCCTATTCAATGAACAGAGGCAGAAGTGAGATGAGGCAATGCGCCGATTCTTGAAATTGACATCTACAGATCGCTCTCGGCTAAAAGATGGAGCAGGTTGGGGAGCAAACGCCGAACTTCAAACAGCGGAGCCGCGAGTCTCACCAGTTCGGCTCCTGAATCAGCTTGCACTGGGCGAGGAGAGAGTGCCTGGGACGAATTGCATAAGAAAGAGCTTGATTGGTTGAGCGCCGAATTGGCCGTGATCAACGCGCCGCTAGTTGGAGGCGCCTCTGTGACCAGGACGCCCAGCGAGAGGCCGGAGATGAGATGGTTGCGGGCGGGAAAGTTGCCGGCTTCTGGCTTGACGCCGAGAGGGAAGGCGCTGAGCAGCGCGCCCTGGCCCGACTCGACGATGCGGCGCGCAAGATTGAAGTTGGACGGTGGATAGATCGTATCGAGACCGCTGGCTAAGACGGCGATCGTGCGACCACCGGCGTCCAGCGCGGTCGTGTGCGCGACGGTATCGATGCCGAGCGCCAGGCCACTGACAATCGTGAGCTGGCCCTGCACGAGATCTTTTGTAAGGCGTTCCGTGACCTGGCGACCGTAGTGGCTCATCTTGCGCGTGCCCACGATGCCGAGGCTGAAGTTGCGGTCGTCATTGGTGATTTTGCCGCAGACGTAGAGGACCGGGGGCGCGTACTCAATCCTGCGCAGCAGCGGAGGGTAGGCGGCGTCTCGCCAGGTGATGACGTGGATGCGCAGGTGATCCAGCCGCTCCAGCTCGTGCTGCGGAACGATGGTAGCACGTTGTTTGAGAAAGCTATTGATGGTTTTCTGGTCCAGGCCGCACTCGGCTAATGCCTGGCTGCTGGCGCGCCATGCCGCTGTAACATCTTCGTGGAAGAAGTCGAGCAGCATTTTGAAACGGACGGGGCCGATGCCCTGCACGCGACTGAAGGCGATCCAGTGCGCCAGTTCGTCCAGCGAGAGTGCGTCGGACGGGTAATAGGGGGCGGTCGGATCGAACACTTCCACCTTCCTCCTCATCTTCTTGCCCATGTCTATAGTTACTCCTGTGGTGCCTGATTATCGGGACGGCGATTGATGTATTCCTGGCCCGGTTTGTATGCAGGGGGCCATGCCGCTCCTGTCTGTACGTTTCCGCTCACACGATTGTCCTGTATCGCAGGCGTGTTGGGTAGTGGACGCGGTGGATACGGCGTGGGTGCCTGGTATGGCGGATATGGTTGATACGCCGGTTGGGGCATGTAGCGCGCCGGATCTGCATATGGCGCGGGACTCGCAGGCGGCGGCGTGGAATTGATGTTGTTCCACGTCTGTAAGGCGAGACCTGGGCGCGGGCGACTGCGGCGCTGGTAGGAGAACAGGCCGCCGAGTCCGACCAGTGGCAGCAAGAAGAGAATGATGCCCAGCGTCAGCAGCAACGGTGCGTAAGGATTGGTGGCGACGTGGACCTGGATCGGACGCGGGATCGATGCAGGGTTGACCGTGCCAGGAACGAGCGTCGCAGGCTGGTTAAGGGACAGACGCCACTGATTCTCAAGATGATCCTGGTCCACGCCGAGTGCCCTGGAGAGATCCGCGTCAAAATGGTCGTCCACATTGATATCCTTGATCAATGCAGCCATTTTTGGCTGGCCGAAAGTGGTGTACATATATTTGAGAAGGTTCCAGCTCTGCGCATAGGCAAGGTAGGCCTTATTTGTGTCGGAAGGAAAGTTTTCGCCAATGTCATTTAAGCGCAGCAGGGAATGGCTATTGAGCGCTTCTTTGAAGGTTAATTGCATCTCGGGCTCATGATAGGCCTGGTTATAGACGGCCATGCCCTCATCGAACCAGCGTGGCACTTCTGCATTCGGACCTATGAGCTGGTGGAAGATCAGGTGGGTAAGCTCGTGTGGCAGGTCGCGGATCAATGTCGTATCGGCGGTTGTTTCGACAACGATCGATGCTTGATTCAGATTTGGAAAGGCTATACCTCCGACCCATTCAAAGCTATTGGGCGGGAGCGAACCGTGAAAATCGTTGTTGGACTGGTAGATCCAGACATTGACCGGGTGAAGCAGGCTGCCTCCCAGGTTACTACTGATGCGTTTGACACTCCCCACAGCTTGAGTGAGAATAAGCTGGCCGAACGCTGTCGGGCGATTATACCAGTTCACCTGCACCAGCCCCTGCGTAAGATGCTGCCAGCTAAAACGTGTATCGTTAACGGTGAATGTTTGCTGCGGCAGTGAATAATCGTCCAGGAGTTTATCGTGTAGCATCCAGTAGTAGGTGACCCGGGTGCCGGGGGTAACAAAGTTCGAGCCAGAGATATTTATATGCTCTTGCAGCGTCACGGTATTGGCGGAATGCGCGACTGGAACCGTATAGACAGTGTTATCGTTGGATGTATCGTTATAGCTGGCATAGATAGACGCCTGTATAATGGGAGCAGCGGAGTCGGTAGCGGTCAACTTGAAAACAATCTCTTTAGGAAAAGTGACGGTATTCGTCTGCGACGCAACGGTAATGGGATCTTTTGGCGCTGCCTGGACCAGGGGAGAAAAGGCGGCGGTCGTGAACAGGCAGAAACTGGCGCAGACGATAAAGGCCAGCAGATAGCGGTATGGCCGCGACAACATACAAAAGGCTCCTCTCAGCAGGACACCATGTGCTGCTCGATATGGCAGAGTACAATACGCGCCTACATTGTACATGATATGGCAAATCTTTGCACCCGTCATGCCCCTTATGGGTATACTTCAGTCCTATTTCCGAGGAGGCTGCATTAAGGTCGTTACCGAGGGTTTAGCCTGATTGGTAGCCAGAATAGGTGGTGAGGCGTTAAAGTGTTTCATGTTGTGCGTTATGTTCATAGGAGATATAGAATCACCAGGATCGAACCTGGGAGTGTTCAATTCTGAAAACAGATGTTGCATGGCAGGTGGATGTAGAGGAATATAGATCGTTGTGCGCAAAGAATCTTGAATACGGCTCGTCCTTCTCCGCTTTTTCCTGATATACAAGGCAAGGGAGGGATGATCGTTTAAACAGAGGGCCTGTAAATACTACTGAGAAGCGGCCCCTCGCTATAAACAACGGGGATGTATTTTGTATGAGTAACAACTGGATGCCTGATAGAGATCAAGCGGTTGGGCGCAATAATGTAGCACCTCAAACGGGGAACTTATTGCAACGACCACCAAATCAACAGTTCAAACAGTTCTCTCCCATATCTATGCCATCGAGGGGATCGAATCCCTCTTCTCCTTTACCTCCGGGACCGGGCGAGCCGCAGTCATTTCCTACAGCGAATCAGCCGCGCGGGTTGCTTTCGCCGGCGGGATCGCCGGGACTTTTCGGAAGTGCTATGCAGGTAGTGCGACGCGTTTCGGGCAAGGTCGCATCGGTAAATAACCGGGGGATGGTACCGCCTCCGGAGCCTCTCGTGCTGTATCACCCCCCGGAAGTTGGTGCGCCTGAGTCATTGCCGTGTGCGAAGCGGTGGAAGCGGTCCAGATCGGTGCGCGTCGCCATGCAGATGCGTCACCGTCGTCGGCGCCTGATGGTGGGGAGCAAAAGAGCTGGTATCGGCCTCCTCATTAGCCTGATATTCGGCCTTGTGGTCATCGCCTCATCGGGTACCGCCTACGGTTACACATACTATCAGAGCCAGCAGCCGCAGTTGCAGGAGATAGCGAACAAGCAGATCTCGCAGGTAACGCATATCTACGACCGCAATAACGTTCTGCTCGCCAACGTCTACGATACCAACGGACCTGGCAGGCGCATCTCCGTCAACTACAACGATATTCCCCAGGTCATGAGCGACGCAATGATCGCAGCGGAAGACCCCACATTCTGGACGAATGGCGGCGTAGACCCGCAGGGGCTGCTGCGCGCACTGGTCTACGGCGGATCGCATGGTGGAGGCAGCACGATCACGCAGCAGCTCATCAAAAACATGAGGAACGACGCTACCTACTCCATCAACCGCAAGCTCTCCGAAGCCACGTTAGCCATCGGCCTGTCCCAGGAATATCCCAAGACGAAGATTCTGGAGATGTACCTCAATATCTCGCCGTTTGGAGCGACAGAGCTGGGCGTGGAAGCCGCCTCAGAGGACTACTTCGGTCTCGCGCGAACCTGCAATCGGAACTTCAAATGTACTCCCGCCGTCTCGCACCTGGACTACGATCCGGTCAAGAAGACGCACAGCCCGTTACTCGCCCTGGCGCGTGCATCCTTGCTGGCGGCCATGCCCAACAATCCGAGCCTCTTCGATCCGGGAATGTGGGCGCAGAATCCAACCGACAAGGCGATGGCCCTGGCGCGCCAGGATTACATCTTGAAAAGCATGGTCGACATGGGAGTGCTTGTCAAGGGATTGGGGTCTGGTGCTCAGGCCGGCCCCATCACGCCGGAGATCATCCAGCGCGTTGAGAGCATGACCCAGAATATGAAATTTCAGACCTATCACTCTAACTGGAAAGCGCCCCACTTTGTATCGTGGGTCATCGATCAACTGGAGGACGTGCTGGGGGATGGAGACTATAACAAGGGCGCCACACTGTTACTGAATGGCGGCTTTAACATCCGTACCAGCATCGACATCAACCTGGAGGATTATGTAGAGAGGGCCGTCACACGTCATCTCACGCAGCCGGAGTATCAGAAGCTCAGCGGTTACATAGCGACCCTCAACAGCCCCGCGTTTAATGTAAATGACGCGGCGGTGGTCGTCATGAACGCGAAGACGGGCGAAGTGTTAGCGATGGACGGCAGCACGAACTACAAATCTACCGACAAGAGGGTTGACGGCCAGGTGAACGCTGCCATAGCGCCCCGGCAGCCCGGTTCAACCTTCAAACCGATCGTGTATTCTACCGCCTTTCAGATGGGCTGGTATCCCGGCATCGTACTGCCGGACGTGAAGACCTACTTCCCCAACGGAAAGGCCGCCGGGACGCCCGCCAACGATACCTATGTCCCAACCGACTATGGTAACACGTACAACAATTTCATTACCAACTCCATTCGCAAATCGACAGCGAACTCGTTCAACATACCGGCCCTCAAAGCGCTCTCGTTCGCCGGATTGGATAACGTGGTAACCACCGCGCGCCGCATGGGCATAACCGACATTGACAAAAGGATCAGCGATTGTAAGAGCCAGGGTGTCATGCAACTTTCCTCGTGCCTGGGAACGTCGCTTGCCCTTGGCACAACGGACGTATCCCTGTTGCAGATGGTGAATGCCTACCAGGTCTTTGCCGACAATGGGAAGCGCGTCCCGGCGCAAGGCATTCTGGATATCTGGGATAACTATGGACATAACTTCTATCACTTTGATCCCACGCACGTCCAGCCGATTCAGGTCATGTCGCCACAGATCTCGTACATGATGACCTCGGTGCTGACAGACGAGCACTCGCGGGCTTATGAATTCGAATCGGACCACGACCTTTCGTTCTGGGACTGGGACCCGACGTGCGTATACACATATATGCCCGAATGCACCCAGCACCAGGTCGCGGCAAAAACCGGAACCACCGACGACTTCAAAGATAACTGGACGCTCGGCTTTACTCCCGATGTCGTGGTTGGCGTGTGGACAGGCAACGCCGACGACGAAGCGTTCGGGCGTAACGTTATCGGTATCACGGGCGCAGCGCCGATCTGGCATAGCATTATAGAGCGCGTCAGCGGACGGCCCTGTGGCGATCCAGGTGACGGCATCGCCTGCGGCAATATTGACCTGAAAGGGCTCGGCCTGGGTCAACAGACCCTATTCTCGATACCCTCCGGCATTCACAAAGAATGTGTCTCCAGCACAACAGGTCTGATAGGGACTGGTGGCGACTGCGACTGGATGCTGAATGGCCAGGACCCTGTTCAGGCAAGCGTGCCACAGAACAACGGCACCACAAATACCAGCACGGGCAATGGTAATGGTACAAATGGATGATCTGACCCCAGACCACAATAAGGTAGGGGCGCAGTTTACAAGCCCGAACCGTATGGGCTTATAAATCGCGCCCCTACATCATAATCGCGCCCCTACCTTATTGTGTGGATATATCGGGTGTAACGGGCTTATAAATCGCATCCCTACGGCACAATGTGATGTGCACCCTACAATGGGTAAACTCTTGACAATCGCTCCCTGAGAGTGCTATTCTGTATTTGCAGTCTCAAGGTGAGAGTGCTAGCAATCATAGTTGACAGCCAGTGTATCATCCTCGTATAGCAGCGTAGCTACGAGGGTGGTATGGCAGAATATAGGTAGGACATGACACCGCTGAGTCCGCGCAAACAACAGATTTTGCGGGCGCTGGTTGAAGAATACATTTACACCGCTACCCCTGTTGCGTCCGAGGCTCTTGTGCGCAAATATGGGTTGCGTTTCAGTTCCGCGACCGTGCGGCATGAGCTGGCGGGACTGGAAGAGGCGCAATTGATTCACCAACCCCATACCTCTGCCGGGCGTGTACCTACTGACCTGGGCTATCGCTACTTTGTCGAACATCTTATGCAAGAGTCGGCTCTTTCGCTCGACGAGCAACGGCTGATCCGGCACCAGTTTTACCAGGTGCAGGACCAGTTAGACCAGTGGGTACGTCTCACCGCATCGGTCATGGCGCGCCTGTTGCACAGTGCCGCCGTCATGACGCCGCCGCGCGCGAACGAGGGGCATCTCAAGCATTTTGAAGTGTTATCGGTGACTGATCTTTCCGCTCACATCGTGTTAGTGCTAACGGACGGCACGGTGAAGCAGCAGCGCCTGCAGTTGGACACAGCCGTCCTGCAGGAGGAGTTGAGCGCCAGCGCGGCGCGCTTGAACAAGCTCTTTGACAACAAAAATGCGGCTGAGATCAGCAATCTGCTTACCAGACTGGATCTCTCCTCAACGGAGCGGCTCATCAGCGCAGCGGTTGTTCGCATCCTGGAGCAACATGGCGACATCATGGACGATGTTTTTTATCGTGACGGAGTCATCAATATTCTGGATCAACCGGAATACAGCCGCATGGGGCCGGAGGAAGAGCGCAGCGAGCGTGTGCGCAAGGTCATGGAAGTGTTGGAAGAGAATCGTTTTTTACCGGCCCTGGCGTCACAACTACGTTCTACTCACGGAGTGCAGGTGATCATCGGAGGTGAGAACCAGTGGGACGAAATGAAAGATATCAGCCTGGTCGTAGCTCGCTACGGGCAGGAGGGCAGAGTAGGTGGTTTGCTGGGAGTGATAGGACCTACGCGCATGCAGTATGGGCGTGCCATAGCGGTGGTGCGCTACATGGCGCGTATGATGGACGATTTGTTGGCCGAAGTCTATGGATATGATGAGTAATTCGAGCACAACAAAAGAATAGAGAATTAGTAGGAGGCGACAGTGCCAAAAGTTATTGGAATTGATCTAGGAACCACAAACTCCTGTGTTGCAGTTATGGAGGGCGGCGAACCAGTCGTTATTCCCAACGCAGAGGGTGCGCGTACGACACCTTCGATCGTTGCGATCAATAAAAACGGTGAGCGTCTCGTTGGTGAAGTCGCGAAGAGACAGGCGATTACCAATCCCGAGAACACCGTTTACTCGATCAAGCGTTTCATGGGGCGTAAGTATGACGACCCCGAAGTTGATCGTGACCGGCGCCTGGTACCTTACAAAGTTGTGCGCTCCAGCAATGGAGATGCCTGGGTAGAGGTCCAGGGCAAGACCTACAGCCCGCCCGAGATCTCCGCGATGATCCTGCAAAAAATGAGATCAGACGCCGAGGCGTATCTTGGCGAGCGCGTCGTGCAGGCGGTGATCACCGTTCCCGCCTACTTCAACGATGCCCAGCGCCAGGCGACCAAGGATGCCGGCAGGATCGCGGGCCTGGAAGTGTTGCGCATCATCAACGAGCCGACCGCAGCGTCGCTCGCGTATGGACTCGACAAGAAGAAAGACGAGCGCATCGCCGTCTATGACCTCGGTGGAGGCACTTTCGATATCTCTATCCTGGAATTGGGCGATGGCGTCTTCGAAGTGAAGAGCACCAACGGCGACACGCACCTGGGCGGCGACGACTTCGACCAGCGCGTCATCAACTGGCTGGCCGACGAGTTCCGCAAAGAGCAGGGCATTGACCTGCGCCAGGATCGCATGGCGTTACAGCGTCTGAAAGAGGCTGCTGAGAAGGCCAAGAAAGAGCTCTCCAGCTCTATGCAGACGGAGGTTAACCTGCCCTTCATCACCGCCGACGCCAGCGGACCGAAGCACCTGACCATGACGCTCACGCGCTCGAAGCTGGAGCAACTGGTTGAGGACCTGATCGAGAAATCGCGCGGCCCGGTCATGAAGGCGCTCGCCGATGCCGGTGTGCGTCCGGGAGAAGTCAACGAGGTCGTCCTGGTCGGTGGTCAGACGCGTATGCCTGCCGTGCAGACCATGGTGCGCCGCATCTTTGATCGCGAGCCTAACCGTGGCGTCAACCCGGACGAGGTCGTAGCGGTCGGCGCTGCCATTCAGGCCGGCGTTCTGACTGGTGATGTCAAAGACGTACTATTGCTCGACGTCACGCCGCTCTCTCTCGGTATCGAGACGCTGGGTGGGGTCTCCACGCGCTTGATCGAGCGCAATACGACCATTCCGACGCAGAAGAGCCAGGTCTTCTCTACCGCTAGCGATAGCCAGCCGAGCGTAGAGATCAACGTCCTGCAGGGCGAGCGCGAGTTTGCTAAGGACAACCGTTCGCTGGGCAGCTTCATCCTGGATGGCATTCCGCCCGCCCCGCGCGGTATTCCGCAGATCGAAGTCACCTTCGACATCGATGCTAACGGCATCGTCAACGTCTCCGCCCGCGACAAGGGAACTGGTCGCGAGCAGAAGATCACCATTGTCGCATCGAGCGGCCTCAACAAGGACCAGATCGATCGCATGGTGCGCGACGCCGAGACGCATGCCGCCGAAGACAAGCGGCGCAAGGAAGAGGTCGAGGAACGCAACCTGGCCGACAGTGCGGCTTACCGTTCCGAGAAGAGCATTGCCGAACTGGGCGACCGGCTCTCCGCTGAGCAGAAGAGTGAACTCGAGGCAAAGATCGCCGACGTACGCTCAGCCCTCTCGACCGACAATGTAGCGCGCATCAAAGAGGCGCGCGAAGCTCTGGAGCAGTCTTTCCACAAGGTCAGTGAAGAGATCTACCGGCAGGGCGCGCCCGCTGGTGCGACCGGATCTGACTTCGAAGGCGCTCAGGGCGGACCTGAGCAGGGCGGTGGTCGGAGCAGCGACGACACCATCGAAGGCGAATACAAAGAGATGTAAGAGCGCCAATGAGGGCATCCGTGAGGGTGCCCTCCGCTTGCTCTTACACTTGCTGCTGTGCGGAGGTACCTTCTCACGCGGTATGTTAAAAAAATACAGCATACATCGTCTAAATATAGGATGAGCTGCATTTTCTGAGCTGACTTCGTACTATTGCGTATGGCCCGGAACGTGATGTAAGCTTGTAGATAAAGCGATTAAACGTCTTACTTGTAAGGTTAGTATTAAGTCCAGTAGCGCGGATAAGATCGCGCCCTGTTTCTGACGATAAAGGACCAGTCGATGGCCGCAAACAAACGAGATTATTATGAGATACTGGGGGTATCTCGCAACGCAACGGACGATGAGATCAAAAAGTCCTTCCGCCGTCTTGCCAAGCAGTACCATCCAGATGCGAATAAAGAGCAGGGAGCGGAAGCCCGCTTTATTGAAATCAATGAAGCCTACGAGGTGTTAAGCGACCAGCAAAAGCGAACAGCCTATGATCGTTATGGACACGCCGGAGTGGGCAATGGAGCAGGGGCCGGCTTTAACGACTTTGGTGGGTTCAGCAACCTCAACGATCTCTTCGAGACGTTCTTCGCGGGCACGGCTGGGGGCCAGCGGCGCTCGGGCACGCAGCGGGGAGCCGATCTGCGTTATGAGCTGACGATCACCTTCGAAGAGGCAGTGTTCGGTTGCCAGAAAGAGATAGAGCTGCCACGTTGGGAGACCTGTACGACGTGCCGTGGGAACGGCGCGCAGCCGGGAACATCGACCTCGCGCTGTTCTGCCTGCCAGGGAACCGGTGAGATTCGGCGCGTGCAGCAGTCGATCTTCGGCCAGTTTGTCAACGTCACCATGTGCGAGCGCTGCCGGGGCGAGGGCCGCGTCATTACTACGCCGTGCGAGAAGTGTCGCGGCCAGGGTCGCGTGCGCAACAACCGGCGCGTGGTCGTGAACATTCCGGCGGGCGTTGATGACGGCATCAATGTGCGCGTCACCGGAGAGGGCGAGGTAAGTGCACGCGGCGGTACGCCTGGCAATCTCTATGTCATTCTCTCCGTCAAGCCGCACCCGTTCTTCAAGCGCCAGGGCAACGACATCATCTATGAACTGCCTATCAGCTTCACGCAGGCCGCGCTTGGCGACGAGGTTGAGGTTCCCACCGTAGATAACAAAGCGACAACGCTCAAGATCCCTGGCGGAACGCAGAGCGGTCGCTCGTTCCGTCTCAAGAGCATGGGGGTCCCGGTCGTGCATAGCAGCGCACGCGGCGACCAGCATGTTATTGTCAAGGTTGTCACGCCAACTAATCTGACGACTGAGCAGAGACATCTGCTGGAGGAGTTCGCCCGGCTCGAAAAAGAGCAGAGCGAGCAGGATGGTAAAAACATTTTCCGCAACCTTTTTGAGAAAACGAAAGACGTATTCCAATAGGTGGAAGATGCAGAGACCCGTGGAGCACATTGATGATGCGCTCCACGGTTTTTTAGTTTACCGCGACCTGGGCGAATGTTTCTGCCCGCTCAGTCGGTTGTGTATGGGAGCCAAACTCGGCGGCGACCGCGAGGTGATCGCTGGCCTCGCTGCCCTGGACGCCCTCGCCATCTTTCAGGACATAGCATGTCTCCAGGCGATCGGCCATCTGGGGACTGGCGAAGATGAAATCGATGCGTCCCGCTGGCGCTGCTGCCGGGCAGGTAAAGCCCAGGGCCTGGGGATGGATGCGCCTGTAGCAATCTACATAATTGGCATCCCGCAGGAGCTGGATGCAGTCGCGTGGCGCATACAGGCTGGCTGCGGAGTTGAAGAGCGTCGAGATCAACTGGCTACGGGGGATAATGCGTAAGATGGGTTTGACGAAACGCAGTGCGGGTGGCACGATGACTCTGAGTTGAGGGTGCCCATCGTCCAGATGGGGGTCACTTTTCTCGCGCTCGATGTCCAGAATGTAGCTGACCAGCGAGCTGGCATGGAAGCGGTCGCCGGGTGCGAGCGAATTGAAATCGCCCATGATTACGTGTGGAACACCCTGCGCGCGTGCTGGTGCCAGAATGCGCAGAATCTCGCCGATCTCGCGCCGGCGTATCGCGCCGCCTGCGCGACCACGATCGAACGCGGCAGAGAGATGAGCCACGAATACGGTGAACTGTCGCCCGTTTGTCTCCTGTACGCGTACTTCGAGGAGCGCTCTATGGAGATTGGGATGGCTATGGAGTTGCGTATCGACCACCGGGAGACGCGTCAGGAGGGCCGTATGATAATCGTCCGCGCGCCTGGGCGATTTGCCCCGAATGAGTCGCATATCGAGCGCCTCCGCGAGCTCCTCAATGACCACAGGTTTGTGTTTCACTACTGATTGAGTGGCCTCGGCCAGTCCAACGATATCTGGATTCGCCGAGCGGATGATGGAAAGTAATTGTTGGGTGCGCGGCGCGTCGTTATCATGTATGCTATAGCCGCCTGCAAGGATATTATATGAAACGAGAGTTGTCATGTGTTGTCCTTTTTGAGAGAGTTGTGTGTCTATTACCACTATAACAAACGGACATGAAATGACGAAGGACACCAATCTCGTGTTATATCCTCAAAAGAGATGCGCCAGCAATACATTGCAAGCAAGATAACAGAAGTCGGTGGAGATATAATGCCTCCACCGACTTCGTGAATGTAAGCAGTATTATTTCCAGGTCACGCGGTCGAGCAGGTACATAGGCAGTGCATCGATAGCGACGCGCTCCTGCGTCATCTTGTCGCGTTCGCGCACGGTGACGGTATGGTCCTCCAGGGTCTGGAAGTCGACCGTAACGCAATAGGGCGTACCGATCTCGTCCTGGCGGCGATAGCGGCGACCGATGTTGCCGATATCATCGTACTGGGAGACCATCAGGCGTTGCAGATTCTTGTGAATGCCCTTCGCGGCAGAGACCAGCTCCTCTTTATTCTTTTGCAAGGGGAACACTGCCACCTTGACGGGAGCGAGCATTGGGTGCAGGCGTAGCACCGTACGCGGCTCCTTGCCGGAAGGATCGGGCTCCTCCTCGTAGGCATCGAGCAGCAGATTGAGGAACGTGCGATCAACGCCACCGGAGGTCTCGACGATCCAGGGGATGTAGCGCTCGCCGGTCGACGGATCGGTGTAGCTCAGGTCCTGACCGCTGAACTGGCTGTGGCGCGAGAGATCCCAGTCCTGGCGCCAGTGGATGCCCTCCCATTCCTGCCAGCCGAGCACTGTACGATATTCGATGTCGAACGCCTGCTTCGCATAGTGGGCCAGCTCTTCGGGGCCATGTTCGCGGAAGTGCAGGCGGTCCTTGTGATTAATAATGCCCTGGTACCAGTTGAAGCGATACTCCTTCCAAAAGTCGAACCACTTCTGCATCTCGCTCGGATGGACAAAGAACTGCAGGTCCCACTGCTCGAACTCGCGCTGGCGGAACAGGAAGTTGCCCGGTGTCACCTCGTTGCGGTACGCCTTACCAATCTGGCAGATGCCGAAGGGGATCTGCAAGCGCGAGGACT
This sequence comes from Ktedonobacteraceae bacterium, assembly GCA_034438015.1. Lineage (GTDB taxonomy): Bacteria > Chloroflexota > Ktedonobacteria > Ktedonobacterales > Ktedonobacteraceae > JACDAE01. Next base: position 13,105 of record DAOTTD010000207.1, read on the forward strand.
TCAACACATTATCGTAGTCCAGGTAGATGTTCTGGCAGGCCTCACCGCGCAGGTAGGTCTTCACGCGATCGCCCTCGACCACGCCGAGATAGGTCTCCATCAGCAGGTTGAAGGTGCGCGGCTCCGTCAGTTCGCCGCCGCAGTTGGGGCACTTATTCTGCTCAAGGTTTTCGGGTGGCAGGTGGTCGACGCGCCAGCGGCGCTTGCACTTTTTGCAGTCGACCAGGCGATCAACAAAATTCTCGACGTGGCCGCTGGCCTCCCACACTTTGGGGTGGGTGATATTCGCGCCCTCGATGCCCACCACATTATCGTGTGTCTGCACCATCGACCACCACCAGTAGCGGCGGATATTATTGCGCAGTTCCACGCCAAGCGGGCCGAAGTCGTAGATGCCGGCGACACCACCATAGATCTCTGAGTTGGGGTAGACGAAGCCGCGTCGTTTGCAAAGTGCAACGATCTTTTCGATGGGGACCAGGGGCGTGTCATTCGCTGCTGGTGCCGCTTCAGTTTGGGTCATGAGTGGTTTCCTCTCCACATAAAAATGCCCCAGGCGTACAATCCGCCCAGGGACGAATGTCGCTCGCATAGGCCTGGGGCAACTATGACTCGCTGCGACATGCGCGGTTCCACCCTGCTTCTTCACCGAACAGTGAAGCCACTCATTATGCTGAATCCAACTCCGAAGCGCCCTTCGCCTGTAGTCGATTGCCGGCCTTGCACCGTTTGCCGGCTCGCTGTTATCGCTGTCAGGTTACTCCTCTTCATCACCGTTGGAGGTATTGTATGTTATGGGACAAGTATACCTGAGATGTCAAGAGGACAGATAGGGGAGCGGTTCACAAGCCCGCCTTGCTCCCCAGGCTGATCCAGGCGGGCTTGTGAACCGCTCCCCTACACCATCAATGATATGCGGCTATTTGTTCTCTTTGCGGGCCTTGCGTTCCCAGATGACGGGCACAATCACAGAGATCGCCGTGAATACAGCCACAGCCGCATATGCAAACGACACCGTTTTACGGACCGACAACTTCCTGCTCATATAAGTCTCCTTTGGGTGAACGAGACCGACACTTACATGTACGCGCGTGAGAGATAAAAGGTGCAAGATGTCATAAGATCACGCAGGCGTATGGGCCTTGATGAAGCCCAGGACACGGCGCCATGCATCGCTGGAGGCTTCGGCGAAATCGGCTGAGCGACGATCGAAAAAGCTGTGCGGAGCATCAGGGTAGACGACGATTTCGTGTTCGACGCCCGCCTTGTCCAGGTTGGCGTCGAGTGCCTGTACGTCGGTGGACGGGATGCCGGGATCGGCGCCGCCAAAGAGACCGAGCACTGGATAACGGATCTGACTGGAGAGATTGAGGATGCTGCCCGTACTGCCCGCGAAAACCCTGCTCAGGCCCGCGTAGAAGCCGATTGCGCCTGCCTGACCGAAGTCCCGTGTCGCCGATAGCAACGAGAAGCTGCCGCCCCTACAGAAGCCAACGGTAAAGATCGGCTGATGGCTGTTATTCTGACGCAGGTAGGCGAGCGCAGCCTGTACATCTTTGAAAGAGGTCTGAATGTTTAGCTGCTGCACGTGTGGCCAGAACTCAAATGCATCGTTGCGCTCCGTCAGACCCGCTGTGCGACCGAAATAGTCGATGGCGAGCGCGGTTGTGCCGGTCTCGGCGAAGCGCAGGGCCAGGTCTTTATAAAACTGGTGCAGGCCGCGCACATCGGGAAAGATAAGGATCTGTGCGCCTGTGG
>DAOTTD010000208.1:0-5210 GCA_034438015.1 Ktedonobacteraceae bacterium
TAATTATTCGGGTGAGCAAGCTGTCAGTATCCACGAGCCTGTAGAGAGGCACGAGAGGAAAAATTTGAAGGAATGTTCGGCCCAAATAATTATACAAATCAATGCGATTCAAATTCTGGCATTTACAACACTCTCTCGAGAAACGGCTCGTTGGGCGCTTAGAGAAACTGGGCTACCAGGTGGAATTGCAACCAGCTCCTCAGGTCACTTGAGGGGCTGGTTTCTGCATTCTTTTTCAGAAGAGTGTCACTTTTGACGGTGTATCAACCAGGATAAAACTTGCTCAGTTCTTTCAGAGCGTGTAGCAAATTGTCTTGACGGAGTACGGATCGGACCAGCGGGTTGAGATGGGATCAAAGACACGGAAGTAGGAGTCGGGTGGCCTACTACAGACGGAGATGCCTGTGTCGAGGCGGAACTGCCCACCTGGCGCCGAGGACGTAGAGGTGGCGTTGACGGTCCACGCCCGCAGCAAAGCGTTGTCGCTGTTCCTGCGGAGTTGGACGGTCACTGGACCGACGTTGATGTGATCGCCGTACAGGCGGTACTGCGGCACGTCGTTCGTTGTACTACCATTAACCGGAATAGTGTACGTGGTGTGCCACAGGCGCAGGGAGTCACGCCGCGCTGCCGCCTGACTGTTGTCGTAGGTTGCCTGCGCCCGGGTGGCAGGCGTGACACACACATGATCACCCGGCACAGCCTCTCGCCAGACCCACCCCTGAAGGCAGGTGTCCGGACCATAGTTGCCGCTAGCATATGCAGGCAACGCAACTCCGAGTCCGAAGACGAGAGCAGGCAATGCCGCAAGCAGGGCGATCATCGTGCGCCGCATTTGGGCAACCGAATGCGTAGTAAGACTGCTTTGTGTAGACACAGCGCTTGCCTCCCTCCTCGACACAGCGATCATGAGTGCGGCGAAGCTACTCAATGCATCCTTCCATACGTAGGTGATGTTGAGTTTCATGTGTTGTTCCTTTCTTTCAAACTGTCTCCAAACATGTTGGGTCCTGAAAAACGTTGTCTACTGGGGTCTGGGCACGGCAGGAAGCAAAAGTTGGAATAGTCTGTGAACTGGCCTGGAGAGCGCAAGGAAAAGCCCTTTTAAAAACAGTGTTCAGGGCAATGCCTCTCTCAAAGAGTCGCTCTTGCTGCTTTTACCTCTCAGGGGAAAGAAAACTGGTGGCTTTTTCTTTCCTAATTCCGACTTTTGCTTCCTGCTGTGCCCGCCCCTCCTTTCTTAACGAGAGGATGTACCAGGATGTCTGACAGCGCTTTGTAGGCTGACGAGACGAATGAGGGAAGGTACACCCTCCAAGAACAGCCAGTTGGCTCTCATCCCATTCCAGGCCAGCTCATCAGAGCTGTTGTATCCCGTGGACAAAAAACTACCAAAAGCCCGTTGCGCCTGCTCGACCATCTGGTGATGGAATCGATGCACTTGCTGTGCAGCATGCCATTGAAGCGTTTCTGCACCACCGACCAGAGCCGAGAGCCGCAGTGATGATGCAGCAGCTTGTCCTCCTGCTCCACAGGCACTTCCCCTAGTCGTACCCATTCTGCAAGTGAGACTGGCAAGCCGGTCGCTCGAGAACCGGTGGCAAGTGATGCGGATTTTCCTGCACCCCCTCAGGCCAGTACATCGGTTCTCCCCAGACGTCCAGAGGAAGCTCCTCATGATGCCGATAGCGAACCTGGCGTAATTGCTGCTCATTGAGTCGACCACGCAGCCACACCACAATCACCAGAGCCAGGATCACCAACAGACTCACCCCGACCCACTCCTTGTAAGGCCACAACGACACAAAGAGCAAGACATACAACACGGTCAGGCAGATGAAGCCCAGAGCAATCATCACCAGCACACATTTTTTCTCACCGTCCATAAGCCACCTCCAATTTAGTGAGAACGTCCCAGGCGCAGTACCCCAAGCACCACCACAATCAGCCCAGGAAGACCAACCCCTAACATCGCACTCATGGCGCGCTGGTGGAATTGGCGGTGATGCAGCAGAATGCGACGTGCATTCTGCTGGTGCAGCCTGCGGTGAAAGCTCTTCATAGATTTGCCTCCTGATGATACAAGGGACCTCTCGCAGTGAGATCCTTCACTCTACCGAGTAGGATCAGTCCTTAGAGTCCATCGACTACGTCTCGTAGGCTGATCATACCGGAAACACCCATGAGAAGTGAAGGACAAAGCGGACGAGGAGAGAGGGCAGGCGGGCACAATACCTGTTTTGCCTGTTTCCTCTCTTCTTGCAAGGTTAAAGGAGATGTGATGTAATAGGGAAAGGGCAGGTGACTCTACCTCTTAAGGAAGGATGAGTGGAAAGCAATGAGTGAACCGCCTCCTCGCGAAGGAAAACAGAATGTCCTGTTGCGGCAGGTACGGGAAGACCATAACCTCAGCCAGTCCCAGGTTGCCCAGGAGGTCGGAGTTGATGAACGTACCTATCGTCGATGGGAAAATGAAGGCACGCTTCCCCAGCCCTATGCACAAGGCAAACTGCTCCGACTCTTTGGGAAAGCCAACCCGGAGGAGCTCGGGTTTGCCGAGCGAACTCGACGCACATCCTCTCTGGCTAAGGAGCCAGATCGAGTGCCGGTGCAGGAAACGGATGACACAGGCACTGCTCAGACTCGAAGCTCCGCTGACCGAGAGGAGCCCTCGGCCGCTGGAAGCGGGAATCGTGCCCGCTTGCTTCAACAGCTTCATAAAAACTACGTAGATGTTCTAGAAGCCTCGTTGCAGGGGATGACCCCTCTGCCATTGAGACTGCATGAGGATTCGAGACTGGTTCATGAACAACGACTCAGACCCTGGCTTCCACAATACCCTGATCGCCCTCTGGCCGAAGGGACCTCCATTCTTGATGCTTTTGACCAGGCAGGCCACAGTTTGCTCATTCTGGGCGCGCCAGGATCAGGCAAAACCACGCTCTTGTATGAACTGGCTCTGGCTCTTGTCGAGCGAGCAAGACAGGATTCGACCGAGCCATTGCCCATCATTCTCTCGCTTTCTTCATGGACAAGTGCCTCTCGTTCCTTCACATCGTGGCTAACTGAAGAAATTAAGCTTCACTATCTTCTTCCTCATCATCTAGTTGCAGACTGGATCCAAACAAACCAGATCTTACCACTTCTCGATGGACTCGATGAGCTTGCGGTTTCGGCGCAAACGACGTGCATTGCCGAGCTCAATGCCTCATATGCCAGACAGGGAGCTCCTTTGGTGGTCAGTTCTCGACAAGAGGATTATCTCCGTCAAACAGATCGTTTAGCTCTCCAAAACGCGATCCTTGTTCAGCCGCTGGACGAACATCAGACGATGGCCTATCTCGAGCAGGCTGCTTCTTCTCTGGCCGCCGTGCGAGAGGTCGTGAGTGGCAACCGAGTGCTCCAGGATTTACTCACCACCCCTCTCTTCCTCAGTATCGTGGCGCTGGCCTACCGAGACCGAAGCATTCAGGACATCCCCCTTCTGGGAACACCCGAAGAGCAGCAGCGGGCCATCTTTGAAAGCTATATCACACGCATGCTTGAACAGAAGGGAGGTGCCCGATCCTACCCCTCTGACCGCGTGTTGCACTGGTTGGTTTGGCTTGCTCGACAATTGCGGCAGCGGCATCAGAGTGAGTTTTATCTGGAGCGATTACAAGTAGACTGGTTACCTGCTTCCCGCTGGTATCCCTTCCTGCTCTGTGCGAGTATTGGCGCGCTCTATAGCGTACTCCTGGGACTGTGTGCTGCTTTATGGAATAGTATCAAACCCGCCGCAGGCAGTATCGATTTCTCACAAATGGTCCAAAGTTTCCTTCTTCTTGGACCAGTCATTGGCTGTCTCTATATAGGGCTCAATACGCTGGCCTTTCAATGGCTGCATTCACCAAAAATGCTCTCGCCACTGGAGGGAGAAGAGAGCCAGGGGCAAACAAGATTCAGAGTGGTTGTTCGCCTACGAACGAATCGCATCTTTTTTGGATTTTCGCTGGGATTGCTCTATGGATTGTGGGACTTTGTCTATAATATGCTTCTGCCAGGAATGGCGTTGGTAGGAGCTCTCTTAAGCGTCTTTATATGGACACCTCTGGCTATTATGATTGCTATTATTGTGGGGCCATTTGACGTGAAGATTCAGCCGATGGAGGTAATTACCTGGTCCTGGGCAAATATCAAGAGGAGGATAGGACTCGTTTTGATTGCCTGCATTGTGAGTGGTCTGCTCGATGGACTCTTGATAGCAGTTTTTCTTCCATTCTCCCCTTCTCAACAAGTTACCGAGTCATCAGTAGTCACTCTTGCCAGTTTTTTCGGCATCATGATATTTGCGAGTTTGAATATGTCGATAGGAGGCAGTATTACATACAGCGCTATTGAAGAACAGCAACGGATCACACCAAATGAAGGGATCAAGCGTACAAGACGCCGGAGCCTTCAATTTGGTCTCATAGGGGGAGGGATGTTTGGTCTGATTGCGATCCTTCTCTTAGAGCTCACCAAGCTGCTTCTTTTTCAGAAACATATTGTGTTTCTTGGTGGAGTGAGGAATGGCGTGGTATTTACGCTGATCGCCGGAATCGTCCTTTGGACCTACAATGGAGGATTGACTTGGTATAAACATATAGTGCTTCGCTTTCTATTGTGGCATCGGGGAGCTATTCCCTGGCACTACGAGCGTATGCTTGACGAAGCGGTACAACGCATTCTCCTTTACAGGGTAGGGGGAGGGTATCATTTCATTCATGACCTCTTCCGCGATTACCTTATCTCACGGGATGCCTCTGCTAGCTGGCCCAAGTAATCAGCCAATCACAGGCGTTTTTTAGAAGGAGACCATTCTCCTGAACATGCTTCTCGCGATTGTAAAAAAATGCCTCTAAATGGAGACCATTCCAAACCGGGGGCAACCTGATTGTTTGCCAGAATGAGTCTCTCGTTGGCTCATCCGAACGGCGGATGAAGGTCATCAGTCCCAAGCAGCCGGTTAGCCCCCGGTTTGGAATGGTCTCCAGGGACAACAAAAGGACAGCCTCTCGAAAAAGGTTGTCCTTTTGCTTTCTCCCCCGTCGTCTCTCCTTCGTGTAAATCCCAAGATTCTGTGGGCCATCTCTGTATAATTATTCGGGTGAGCAAGCTGTCAGTATCCACGAGCCTGTAGAGAGGCACGAGAGGAAAAATTTGAAGGAATGTTCGGCCCAAATAATTAT
>DAOTTD010000209.1:0-6715 GCA_034438015.1 Ktedonobacteraceae bacterium
TTCCGCGTTCACCTCGCGGGTGAGGAATTGCGCCTCACATCGGATTATCAGTTATCAAGGTTCTTTCCCTTGCCAGCTTTCCCCTCGCCTCTCTGGCGAGTTTTAGCTGAACGGGTCGCACATCCAGCTCATACATGGTTTGTTCTTTCGCCTCCAAGTCTTCTAATGCACGTAATACTTCTTGCTGCCCTTTGCAATAGCGTTCCAGTTTGCGTGTCTCAGTGCTCGCGTGTTCATCGGCCTGCTCTTGTTTGGGGCGAAATTGCACCATCTCTTCATGATTGAGTATCTGGCGCTTGCAGGTCGACCGCCCGATGAGCTGATCAGTCATTCCTTGTTCTTGCCAGCCCTTCTGATCGAGCCTCAGTCGCCTGCCCAATTCCCTGGCGCGGTTCTGCTGTTGCGCCTGCAGGCGTTCACACCGTTTCTCTGCAGCCGCTCTTCGCTTTCTGGCACTGATCTCCCACTGCTTGAGCCTGCTCAGCTGTTGTTGAAGGTGGGCTCGCCGCCTGGTCACTTCCGAGTTCTCCACGGGCGCTTTGGCGAACCCGTGATTGGTGTCCATTCCTAAAGGCCGTAAATAGTCTTTGATGATATTTTCTTGCTTCGGCCACCGCTGAATATAGGTCTGGGCGAGCTCGACCGCATCGATGGTCGAGGCCGTCGTGACAATGGGAATCAGTTTGGGAGTCACCTGGGCCACTGGGGCCGCAGTCGCTTGCCAGCCCTCTTGCTGCCATGCTGGCTCGTTATGCGCACGCTTTGCATCTGGCACCGATGGCTCGACCGCGATGAAGCGGCGCAGATCACGGATCAGAGCCACCTGCAAGCACAGCTGTTCCCCCGGATGATCAGGTCGTGGCAAACTGATACGTGCGGGAGCGACTTCTCGCACGATCTGGCCCCGCGTATCTGTCGAGAGCGGAACAAAGGTTCCCACCTCGGAGAACGAGGTCAGATCCTGATACTGGTTGGTTCGCAAGATCGTCACCACCGTTCGCCCATCGGCGTGCAAGCGGGCGAGGAACTCGGTGCCCATGCCTTCTCGGTCCACGATGATCCGCTTGACCCGCATGAGTCCCTCGTTGCCTTCATAGCGTGCAATGATGGAAGGCAACCCGACCATCAAATGCTGATCTCCCCGGTGCGTCGTGGCAAGCAAGGGATGTCCCTCTTCATCATGGAGCAACACCAGTGCGCGACATCCCAGAATCGTTCCCAGGCGCCCAACCAGTCCACGGGGAATGAGCCTATCGCTGTAGACGGGCTTGCGGTGCCCATCGATGTAGCAGGTCAGTGATTTGGATGGCTCTGATGCTTCCTCTGGCGTCTGCCACAACTGCGCCGTCCACGTTGCCAGAGCATCCGTCAAGAGTTCTGCTCCCGAAGCCGAAGCCACCTGCGACAAAAACGCTTCCGTATAGCGGTATCCATACGCCCGCTTGCGCCCGGTGAGCAGGGCTAACCCATCGGCGGTGTACCCGCGCAGGTCCCAGGTGCGGTGCAGGCCAACAGCCCCAAGAAACAGTAATGTCAGCAGCAGTCTCAGGTGCGTTCCCACCAATGAAGGATGTGCTCTCGTGCTCTGGATTGACAGAGCTTCACAGAGCGGTGTGATCAGGTTCGTCTCACTTGCCGCTGCTAACAATAATAGGCTGCCTGCACTCTGGTGGTATCCCGGCTCAATCCAGAGGGAAACGTTGGGCTTTTTTTTCCCGCCGCCCTTTCCGGCGGCTCAGTCCGAGGGAGGCGCGAACGCGGTTGAGTTGGCTCACACTGATGCTTTGACCGAAGCGTTCTTCAATGGCTTGTTGCACGACAGGACTCGACACCGAAGGGGTTGTCTGGCAGAACTCAATGAGCACGGCTCGCACCTCACCACGCAGCTTGATCGGGTGACCATGCCGTCCGTCGGTGTAGCCTGTCTCTCCTTCGGTCCGCACCCGCTGGAGGAGCCGATACACGGTCGCACGATGCATAGGAACCACACTCTGGCTCCTGGCTTGCTGTACCGAGGCTCCCTGCTCAATCTGCTCGATCATCTCATGTTTGGCGGCTTGACGCTGCTGTGGGGAAACGCTTGCTTGCATGGTAGACTTCCTTCTCTTTCTTCCTCGCGCTCACGAGGTGGTTTCTGAGTCTAGCACGCTTTCAGGTTGCTGTCCAGTCGCACAGCTTTTCTCTGTCGAGTACCTGATGATCCACAGCGTTTTTCCCTCTTTCTTCTTTTTGGTTAGGCGGGAAGTCCCTCTCTCTCGGTCTCAGGTCGAAAGGACGGAAGCGTTACATGGAAGAGAGACCCTTCTCCAGAGATGCTCTCTGCCCACACTTTTCCTGCATGCAGCTCAACAATCTGACGAACAATGGATAACCCCAGGCCCATTCCTCCAATATAGCGGGTCGTCTCTGAGTTGACTCGTTCATAGGCAGCAAAGATCTTTTCGAGCATCTGAGAAGGAATTCCTATTCCGTGGTCCTGGATCTGCATATGTACGCCCATCTCCTCTCCCTGGAGTCGCACGACAATCTCCCCTCCATGAGGAGCGTACTTGACCGCATTGGAGAGTAAGTTGAGCAGAACCTGGGTGAGCTTGTCGGCATCTCCTTCTATCAGCGGGAGCATGGCATCGCTTTCCAGATGAAAGGTATGTTGCAGGGCGGTCGGCTGTATACTCTTTATCACGGCAGTCACCAACGCATGCAGATCCAGAGAGACACGTTTGAGTGTGATCTGACCTGCCTGCAGCTGTTGCTGATTCAGAATATCATCGGTTATACGACGCAGTCGGAGCGTACTGTCGTGGATATCCTGCACATACTCGATGACGCGTTCGTGGGTGAGACTGCTCAGCTGGTTTTGCAGTAATTCGCTAAAACCCTGAATACTAGTCAGGCCCGAACGAAACTCATGACTGGTCAACGCAGTGAAATGGCGTAAGAGGTCATTGGCCTGCTCCACCTCAACCAGACGTGCTGCTTCCAGTCGAGTGCGCAATTGGGCCTCGAACTGACGAAAGCGCTCCAGGGCCAGAGCCAGTCGGTCGGCTACCCGCTCCGCTAAGACGACATCCATCTCAGTAAGTGGGTGCGTTTTCTTCATCAGGACAAGAATTCCAATCAGCTGGTCCCCAAACTGTAGTGGGATGCCAAGTGCCGAATGGAGAGGAGTGCGCAGAGGGAGTGAAGACGGAGAGAACACAGAGAGATCAGGTATCAGTAGCAGGCGGCGCTCCCGCACAATCCTTCCCTGTATCTCTTCTCCCAAAAGGCGTTGGAGCCAGGAGAGGTCCTCCAACTCAATACCAACCGCCGTATGCAAATGCAGTGTCATATCCTCGAGGTTTGGTACAAAGAGTGCCATGGCATCAACTGCCAGACTTTCACCCGCTCGCCGGAGCAAGGTTTGGACAAAGGTATCGATCCCCATAGAGGCCAGAGCGGTATCGGTCAAGGCTTGCAAGATGTGGAACTGTCGATTGATCTCCTCCGCGTGAAGACGTGCCTCCCGTTCCTGTGCCAGCAGACGCTCTCGTTCCTCCTCGGCTCGCTTGTGGGCCTGGATATCTTCGATGATGGAGATAAAATAGCAAGGTGTTCCTGTCTTCTCACGAACCAGAGAGACGGTAATGTTGACCCAGACGAAGGAGCTATCCTTGCGGATGTAGCGCTTCTCCATCGAATAGGTAGCAATCTCGCCGGAAAGAAGGCGACGGATAAAAGCCAGATCGATGTCTACGTCCTCAGGGAAGGTAATATCCTGGAAGGTGAGGCGAAGCAGTTCTTCGTGGGAATAACCGACGATGGTGCAGAGTTTCTGATTCACCTGCAAGAAGCGCCCATCGGGCGCGACATGGGAAATCCCAACCGCAGCCTGTTCAAATGTGGCTTGGAAGCGCTGTTCGCTCTCCTGAAGGGTTTGCGGCAATGACATGTGCATGCGTCGCTTTGTCAAAGGAAACTCCTTATACATTAAACTAGTAACAAGCCCTCTCGACACAGGGCTGGAACAAGGGTAGACTTGTTCTATACAACCGTTGAACTCGTCGGGGAAAGTCTAGATACTCCACCCGGCTCGACCGATTGAGAAAGCTCGCACTTCCCCGACGCTGTTCCTGAGCCAAAGCGATCATGAGAGAGTCGCGCTTCGAGCGCCATAGTATAAGGGCACGCAAGCTCAGGAACCATGTTTGCAGAGAGGAGCGTTTTTCATGTGGTATACCGGAATTGACTGGGCAAATGCTCATCATGACGCCCTGGTCATTGATGAATGGGGTCATCAACTCGGATCTCTTCGTGTCAGCCACACTGCGCAAGGGCTGGCAAAGCTGAACACCTTTTTGGAGCAGATCATTGGAACGGCCTCTAAAGAGCAAATGGCCTGCATCATTGAAACCACGCATGGCCTGCTGATTGCTCAGTTGTTGGAAGCAGGCTGGCCAGTCTACCCAGTCAACCCTCGCACGGTGGATCGAAAGCGAGGAGCCTCTGGAGCCAAGACCGATCTGATTGATGCTTACCTGCTGGCGAAAACAGGGCGGGCTGACTTTGCCGATTTGCACCGTCTCACTCCTGACAGTGAGCAGGTGGCCGAATTGAAACTGCTTACGCGGGATCAGGATAGCTTGATCCAGATGCAAACGCGCCTGGTCAATCAGCTCACTGCTTGTCTTAAAGCCTATTACCCAGTAGCTCTGGATCTCTTTGGCAAATTGCATCAAAAGAGCACGTTGCTGTTCTTGCAGACCTACCCCACACCACAAGAGGCGGCGGCGGCCTCGGTTGAGCAGATCCAGCAGGTGCTCAGGCAAACGAGACATCCACAAGCCAGGAAGGTGGCTCTCTCCATCATCGAGCAGTTGCAGCAACCCCAGTTGCAAGCCGACGCGGTGACCACGCGTAGCAAGTCGCGTTTGATGCTCGCCTTGGTGCGTCAACTGCTGCCGTTGAGCGAGCAAATCGCTGAGTATGATAAGGAGATCAGCGCCCTTTTTTTGACCCATCCTGACCACGAGATCTTTGCAAGCTTGCCGCGCGCAGGTAAACATCTGGCTCCTCGGCTGCTGGCAGAGATTGGTGATGACCGGAGCCGCTACCTGGATGCCAGCAGTCTGCAAGCCTTGGGTGGCACCTCGCCCGTCCTGTTTCAAAGCGGGGCATATGCCAAAGCGCATCGCCGCCTGGGGTGTATCAAACCTCTGCGCAATGCCCTTCATCAGTTCGCCTGGCAAAGCACGCAAAGTGAACCGTGGGCCAGAGCCTATTATCAACGCAAACGAGCTGAGGGCAAAAGCCATACAGTGGCCGTGCGAGCACTTGCCAACATTTGGGTCAGGATCATCTTCGCGATGTGGACCCACTACTGCTGCTACCAAGCGGCGACGTTTGAGCTGGCACAGCAGCTGCATGCTCGCAGAGCGGCATAGTGCTGCATCTGCGTGCATCTCAGGCGGCTGGTGTCTATGGGGGGCCAGGCATCTGCATCGGTTCGCACTTGCTGAGCGGCTCTTTTCGATACCACCACGCAAGCTTTTGGCGTGGTTGACTTTCCTGTACCCACTTGCTGGCATTGCGCCTTTCCTCATACTTTCGGATTTTTTCTGCTGGTCCAAATTGGTCCCAAAAAGACTTGACTATAGAGAGTCTTTCTCTGCAGACTCGCTCTCTCATCGTGTCTGCATCATTGAGCCAACTGGGGCATGACCCAAGAGATGCCTTTTTCTCAAAAGCGAAGAAGTCTTGGACTCCCCTTTCAGTATACAGAAAAGAGCAAAGAGAGCCCATTTGAGCACAGAGGTGCTCTCATTCCTCGTATTTCGTTCTCTCGGAGATACTTCATCAGGATCTCGCGCTAATGAAAGAACATCTGCGCATCCGGAAAGTCATCCAGATCGCGTGCGGGGTCGCGATCTGGCGCTCTTTTGTGAGCGAGTCAATGAGGCTACCCCCGTTGCAGTCTTCCCGCGCAGAAGTGCCCCAAATACCGTGACTCCCTGATGATATAGAGGCAAGTGCTAAAGCAGGAAAAGCAGCTTTGAGATACGCAAAGGCCATGCACTCAAGGATGGAAGAGGAAAACGTCTTAAAGTTGTATACACAGCTTCATGAAGCAGATAAACACAATCCCTACGTTTCTAATTTAGGAGTAGAGCTAGGCATTTTCGGTTAAAATATAAGCCAGGCAAGACAAAAGGTATGGAGAAATGACAGCTCCATACCTTATAGCTAAACCAGCCTCAAGATTAAGCCCATAGAGTCGTACCTAATTGAAGAATGATACTAAAAACGAGGTAAATTTTTAAGAAAACGAATCACCATTTTGTCGATTTTTATCTCTGATTTTTTGAAAGAGTTTTCTTTCTTCTTCACGCATGATTGTAGCAAATTCGTTGTCAGGATGGGAGTAGGCAATCTTATCCAGTTCTGCAAACTTCATCCAATTGTGATAAACTAATTATACGCGAATCGTCCATAGTAATTTTCATAATCAACTATTATTATGACGATTCGTTTCCCTTTTTTACCACTCTTTTTGTCTCTTTTTTCGATTTGGTACACCTTATCCCTCAGTATCTTTTTCCTTTAGGTAAGACTAAGGTCCCTTCCGCAAATAAAATGATCATATGTCTTGAGGCTTGATGGTGTAGTTCCACTCGCCATGAAAAGACGCTCTGCAAAGATGGAGGGCAGCCAGTTCGTCATCAGAAACCTTGATACC
>DAOTTD010000210.1:0-23889 GCA_034438015.1 Ktedonobacteraceae bacterium
GTCCGGATTTATCATGTTCCTCTCTGTTCCATAGCAATAAACGTTCAGTATACATGAATACATGCAAATAGGTATGACAGGAGAGGAAACCGATAAATCACGGACGCGCCGAGGCTGGTCCCTACCACGGTCGCAGGGGTAATAGAAATGGGTCAGTGAGAGAACCCATCCGGCTCTCAAGAACGCGACCCTCTTGTATGATCGTGCTCCCTGAGCCGGATGGGGGCAAGCCCCATCCCTACTCAAGTGTCAGGCCTGGCAAGCCTAGCCCCACAGGCGTTTACAGAAGAATGGACAAGTCAGGCCCTACAGCGTCCTTTAAATCACCGGCAGCGTCTGTCCGTCGGTCATGGCCTGGGGACCGGCGTGCAATGCGCCGTGTCCGCCGTCGAAGGGCGTCCCAGGGATCGTTGGATTTCCTAGCACCTGCCGTGCACTATTTACGCCGTCGAACCACATGCCCACGTGCTCCAACTGAATGCCAGACGCGGCATCCGTCTGATCGGCAGATTGAACGGTGGACTGGCGCGCATCGGCGGCAAATGCTACGAATGTGATCAGGTGAAAGGTCGATTCGCCGCTGCCATCGCCGCGTGTAAAGACATCTCCCACGTACTCGGCGTGCCCGAAAGGTTTGGCCGCGATCTCGGTAAAGAAGACGGTGAACTTGACATTGGGCGGCATCTTGTCCACGGTGATGCTTACGGCGTCAAAGTCGTTAGCCTTTGTATCCTGTAAAACGGTTACGAGGCCGGTAGCGTTAGGAAATTTCTGCTTGATGCCCGACGGTACCAATGGAAACTGTATTATCAGGGTGGGATCGGCTGATGCGAGCACCTTGACGGTCGGCGCGATCTGCTCTGAGCTGCCAAAGTCTGGCGTGCGCAGTTGGAGCGGCGTGGTCGGAAAACTGGCACTTCCTGTACTTGTGCTACCACTACTGGAAGTTGTTGCTTTAGGGGTCGTTGCCTGGGTTGCGGAAGGCACACCTGCGCACGCGCCGAGCAGAAGCAGGACGAAAAGGGTCAGGATGGTGTTATACCAGACTCCATTCAAAAACGCTGCCTTCGCAGCTAGTGCTTCACACTCATTTGAATGCAAGGAGGTGTTGCGTCCTCGTGCTATCCATGGCTGTGATGAGCGAAACATATGCCTTCTCCTCCTAAAACACCGGGGCGCTCTGCCCATCGGTCATAGCCTGGGGACCTGCGTGCAACGGCGGATTGCCACCGTCGAAGATCGTCCCTTTAAGCGTTTCATCGTTCAGTACCTGCTGGGCGTCCTGCAGCGAGGAGAACCACATTCCCAGGTGCTCAAGATTGATGCCCGATGTCAGTCCTTCTCTGTCGTCCTGGGATGTGCCGGGGTTGCGGGCGTCCATCGCAAAGGATACGAACGAGATGATATTGAAGATGCTCTCTCCGCTCCCATCCCCTCGCGTGGTCAGGTCGGCCACGTACTCTACGTGCCCGAATGGCTTGTTTGCAATCTCGATAAAGAAGATGGTGAAGGTGATGTTGGGTGGCATTTTCTGCACGTCGACTGTTACGATATCGGACGTACTATTATCGCGATCCCCGCGCACGATAGTTACCAGGCCGGTAGCGTTGGGGAATTTCTGCTTGATGCCCGATGGTACCAGCGGAAATTGCAGAATCGTTGTGGGTGGCAACGAGTTGAGTATATTGACCGTCTGTGCCAGGTGCCCGCTCTGCTTCAATCGCAGCAGGCGCGCGGCCTCCGGGTTGCTTTGCGCATGTCCTACCTGTAGCTGCCGATTGGACGGAGCGGCTATAGCACTCGTTGCACTGCTTACCTGTATGCAGATGAACAGCAGTAGGAGGCATGAGGCACTCAATACTGTTCTGCGCGCGTATTGCAAAATGTGCATGTATCGGATCTCCTTTCGCGATCTTAGAATACCGGATCGGTCTGACCGTCGGTTAGCGCCTGGGGACCCGCGTGCAGGGGAGGGTTGCCGCCATCGAAAGGCGTGCCTGTGAGCGTGTTGTCTTTGAGGACCTGCTGCGCATCCTGGAGCGAGGAGAACCACATGCCGAGATGCTCTAACTGAATGCCTGATGCAGCTCCACTCTGGTCGGTAGATGTGCCGGGATTGCGGGCGTCAGCGGCGAAGGCCACAAGCGTGATCGTCTGGAAGGTCACATCGCCCGAACCATCGGAGCGCGTGTGGAGATCAGACACGTACTGCACATGCCCGAATGGCTTGTTTGCAATCTCGATAAAAAAGATGGTGAAGGTGATGTCGGGCGGCATATTCTGCACATCGACCGTCACAGTGTCGAAAAGACTGACCGCTGGATTGCCCTGGACGATCGTGACCACTCCTGTAGCTTTAGGGAATGCCTTCTTTACGCCGCTGGGGAAGAGCGGAAACTGGATAATCACGCTGGGTGGCTGTGCCGCAAGGACCTGTACAGTCGAGGCGAGTTGATGCGCGCGCATCAGGTCCTGTATGCTTTTGGCTTGAAAAGCGATGCTCCGGTTCGCACGAACCGAGGCGCTGTGCAGCTGGGCGGCGACAGGATAGACGAGTAGCGCGATGGCGAGCACTACCAACGATAGAAATAGTCCCAACAGGACCGGACGACGTGTCAGCGCAGATCTTGTCATAAGAAGCTCCTTTTTATGCGATATGAGCCGTCAAGAATGCAGACGGCCCTTCAGATAAGCATAGCCGCTAGCTTCTTTGAATACATCCGTAATTCTACCCATTTTTTGCCACCATATTTTTCCGAGGATGTCCGTGTAGGAAATGGGTAATGTTAACGATGTGCGTATGAGACTCCCTGACGTATACTCTGGTATGATGAAATAATCAAGGTGCATATATGTATGTATGAGTGAGTGAGTCCGGGGAGGCCAATTATGGTTGAGCGTCCGTCTTTAGAGAAACTGACCGGTACGGTTCTAGGCAGCTATCGCCTGGAGAAACTGATCGAAAAGAGCAAGTGGGGGCCTGTCTTTCTGGCGAGCACGAAGACGGGAACTAGCTTTGTCGTACGCTTCGTGGATGCTCCATTCCAGAACGAGCGCCCAGGGCAGGCGGCGGATGGAGATCCGCATATCGTCTTCCTGGGACGCTTCCAGCAGGAGGCAAACCGGGTCGCTACGCTACAGCATCCGCATATCCTGCCGCTGCTGGACTACGGCAACTACCAGGGGACACCCTACCTCGTGTACCCCAGCGTCTCCATGACCTCCCTGCGCGCCCTGCTGGCACAGAACGTGCCGACCGATCTGGCCCTGATCGGTCGCTACCTGGACCAGATCGCCGCCGCTCTGGAGCATGCGCACCAACATGCGGTGATTCATCGCAGTCTCTCGACCTCCTGTATATTTATGCAGGCAAATCACCAGATGGTGGTGACGGAGTTTGGACTGCTGCGCATCCATGAGCTGGGCAGACTGGAGAACCAGCCGGCGAATGGCAACTCCTTCGATGGCAGCAGCGAGTCCAGCGCGCCAGAGCAACTGCTGGGAAAGCCCGTCGATGTATATACCGACATCTATGCACTGGGTGCCGTACTGTATCGCATGCTTACCGGGCATCCGCCGTTTATGGGGAAGACGCGCGCGGAAGTAACGCAGCAGCACCTGTACGCCGAGGTGCCCTCGTTGAAGACATGGCGCAGCGACCTCCCGGTCGACCTGGATCATATCATCATGAAGGCGATGGCCAAAGAGCCGATACAGCGTTATCGTCAACCCATAGCATTTGCTCAGGCCTATCACAAGGTCGTCGCGCCGAACGAGCCGTACTCGCTGCTGATCGCTCCCCCGCCGGTCGCACAGCCACCCGCTCCTATACTTAAGAAGAGCGCGCGGAGGATGTCGCGGCGCACTCTGTTTCCATTGCTGGCGGGGGGTGCTATCGTGGCTGGTGGAGTGGCGTTTGCGGGCGTCAAACTCTTAAGCGGCGGCTCGACGACAGCCACAACGAATGCGGCAGGCACGCCGGCGACAACTGCAAAGGGGACGACGAGCGGAGGCAAGGTTATCGGGCGCACCTCGGCTATAGCGGTGAATAGCGCCGTAACGTTTCCTATTGCCAATCAGACAAATCCCGGCGTGCTGGTGCATCTACGCGACAACAGGTTCGTCGCGTTCGACTCCACCTGCACTCACGCGGGCTGCGCAGTCGCCTACGATCCGCAGCAGAGCCTGTTGCATTGCCCGTGTCACGATGCCCTGTTCGATCCTGCGAAGGGAGCCGCCGTCGTAGGAGGACCGGCACCAACTCCACTCGCCCCCATTAAAATCTCTGTGCAGTCGGACGGGACTATCACGACTTGACGTCGGCGTAGTTTGTTCATACACTTGTGTTAATGCAGTATCTTGAGATGGATCGATGGAATGAGAAAAAGTGAGGGTGCCTGCTCCTCCTCATCACGCCATCTAGCGCATCTCATGCTACCAGAACGAAGCATCAAGTGTTTTTGCAGTAAGTCGCTAGCATCGTCACCTTGCGCTCACCCTGGGAGGGATAACAATGGCTGAGCAAACGGCCCCATCATATATGATTATTGGGAACGGCATCGCTGGTGCGACTGCCGCTGAGGTTTTGCGCGCCGAGGACTCCGCCGCGACGATCACGGTGATCGCTGACGATCCCTTCCCTGTCTATTATCGCCCGGCCTTGAAAGACTACCTGGCGGGCCGCGTACCCGAGGACAAATTGTGGGCGCGACCGGCGAGCTTCTACCAGGACCGCAACATTCGCTTCCTGCCCGATCGCGTGGTTGGTATACAGGCCACGCAGCACCGTGTGCAGCTCCAGAGCGGTCGTCAGGCGGGCTATGATCGCCTGCTGCTGGCAAACGGCGCTCGTCCCGCGTCTCTGCGCTGTCCCGGCCTGAACCTGGTGGGGGTCTACACCCTGCGTACCGTCGCCGACTACCAGGGGCTATTGGCGAATCTGAGCGCAACGCGCCGCGTCGTGGTGAGTGGTAGCGGGACGCTGGCACTGGAGACGATCGAGACGCTGCGTCACCGTGGCTACACGGTGACGCACCTCGTCCGCCGCAACACGCTCTGGTCGGAGGTACTCGATGCCACCGCGTCCGACCTTGTACTGCAACAGGAGCGGCGCGATGGCGTCGATGTGCGGGTGGGAGAAGAGATTGCGGAGATCAGCGGGCGGCGCAATGAGGTAAGCAGCGTCGTCACCAGCAGCGGCGCGCAGATCGCGTGCGAGACGGTCATTATCGCGGTCGGCATCGAGCCGAACATCGACTTCATCAAGGCAAGCGGCATCGCCTGCGGGCGCGGCGTGAGGGTCGATAGCAGGATGCGCACCAATATTGCGGACATCTTCGCGGCGGGCGACGTGCTTGAGACGCAGGATATGCTGACGGGCCGCACGCGCCTGATCGGGCAATGGTACCCATCTATCCAGCAGGGCCGGGCCGCCGCCTACAGCATGCTCGATCTGCTGGATACCAACCGGCCTTTCAATAGTGGCACCTTCTACAACGCGACGTTTCTGTACGGGCTCGACTTCGCGTCCGTCGGCCTCACCAGCGCGTCGGGCCTGCAGGAGATCGTCGCAGAGCCGAAGCCGCGCACGTATCGTAAAGTTCTGTTCAAAGACGGCGTGCCCGTAGGCATGCTCGCGCTCGGAGATCGCCGACAGGCGCTCGCTTTCAAACGCGCCATCGACCATCGCGTCAACCTGCAGACTGTCGCCTCCGTGATGTTCGCGGATAGCTTCAAGCTCGACGACTGGCTCGACCGCCAGGGCGTCCCGCCGCCGCTCCTCGGCGTCGCCAGGCAGGGCGACGCCGCAATCAAACAGGCAGCGTATGCGAGCGCGCAGCCTGCTCCAGCCGCGACGGTCATCAAGCCGCAGCTCAGCGAGTCGCTGCTGGTAGCCGCCGAGAGGATGGAGGGCATTCCGGCAGAGACGCGTCTCAGTACCACAAAAGTGATGGCAGTCGGTCGCCAGCAGGGAGTGCACCTCCTGGTCGATGAGGCGACCGTCTCGCGTCGGCATGCCGAAATAAGCTACGCCAATGGGCAGTTTATCCTGCACGATCTGGGGAGCAGCAACGGGACCTTCGTGAATAACGGACGCCTGCAACCCGCGAGCACGTATGTGTTGAAACCGGGCGACACCGTACGTTTCGGTAAAGTAGTAAATTTCAAGTTCGTCACGCGTGCTATTAGCGGGCAGGCAAAAAATTCGCAGATGGGCAGCGTCTCGATGGCTGGCATTACGGGCCTGCAGGACGTGATGGGTGAAAGGGTCGATCCACTGGGCCAGCCCCTACTCAGATCCGATGGCTCGCTACTGTTGCCGGGGGCGACGACACCCCTCTCCGCCGCCGTGGTTGCCTCGTTCAGGCAATCTGCCGCGCTGGTTGTGCTGGCAAGCGGCACCGTCGGGACAAGCAATCGCCCGCCACAGGTCTTTCTCCTCAAGGAGGGGAGACGTATGGTCGTCGGGCGAGATCAGGGCATGGATATCGAACTGGCGGACCCGGTCGTCTCGCGGCGCCATGCCGAGATATCCACGGGACCGGACGGCTTCTATATTCGCGACCTGGGCAGTAGCAACGGCGTAACGGTCAACCAGACGCGCATCGATAATCCCTATCACCTCTCGCACGGGGATCGTGTCTCGCTGGGCGGTTGCATGCTCTACTTCGTAGACCTGCGCATGTCGCCTGCCAGTGAGAGGTCCGTGCCAGTTATGGAGAGGTCGAAGGAGGCCGAACTTACCAGCCTGACTGCCCAAAAGGGACAGCGCGCTCCCCAGAACGTGAAAAATGCCGGGCGTGGCGACGCGGACCGGACTGTGCGGCAGGAGCGCGTGCCGGTCGCGAGTGGAGTGAGCGGGCGCGAGGACAGGCGCGACGGAGAATCAGCGCCGCTGCCGGAACTCGTGATCTGTAGTAAATGTGGCGGAGTGAACACGCAGATCGCGCGTTTCTGCGCGAGTTGTAGCGCGCCGCTATCGTCCCAGGGCGGGTCGCGATGAGTCGAAAAGGTCAAGCGAATGAATAGCAAAGAAATAGTACCGAAACAGCCCTTTTTAGTCGGGCTATCGCATCGCACCGATGTGCAACCACTGACGGAAGAGGTGGTGCGCTTCGAGATCGACATGTGCATCGGCTGCGACCGCTGTATGCGCGCCTGCCCGGTCCCACTCTCGGCCCACATCAATATCGCCGATCTGAATCGCGCCACCATCTCCGACGAGATCGCCCCGCATGTAGCGCGCTTCACCGACGAATGTGTGATGTGCGGCTCGTGCGTTCCCGTTTGTCCGGTTGATAACCACCGCGACCTGCTGATGCTCTCGCTCAAACAGCGCCTGGGAGTTCCCTGGGACGGTAAAGTAGATATGAGCCGCGTGCTCGGCTATCTGCCTCCCGGCTGGAACATCCCTCTATTATTGAGCCGCCTGCGCGAACAGCCGATGTTCAGCGACGAGAACCTGGTGCCGGATAACTACTTGCTGCATTTCGTCGCGACCTCCAAGATGCTCACGCTGCTGCCTGGCTCGGTCGTTCTGCACGAGGGCGAGTTTGGGCGCGAGATATACTTTATTCTCGATGGACGCTTCGAGCTCTCCACCGCCGGACCCAACGGCGAAGAGATGCCCGTTGCGATCCTGCGCCGGGGAGAATACATGGGCGAGCATGGCACGTTGACCGGCCAGCAGCGCAATGCCAGTGCCCGCGCGCAGAGCGCCGCCGTCGTGCTGGAGGTTCCAGAGCAGGTCATGCAGCGCCTGATGGAGATCGTGCCCGCCGTGAAGCAGTTCTTCGATCGCTTGAGCGCAACGCGTTCCATCGAGTCTATCCTCAAGCGGATGGCGCTGTTTCAGGGCGTGGCAGGCATAGATATACGACAGCTTGCCGAGCAGACCCAGATCAAGCGTTTCGATCGCGACGAGCGACTCTTCAGCGAGGATAGCAAGGGGCAGCCGGCGCGCGAGTCGCTGCACATCCTGCTGGAAGGCTTTGTAAAGGTCGCGCGGCGCACCGTTGCCGGGACCGGGCGCGACAAGAGCGACGAGCGCATCATCGCCTACCGCCAGAGCGGCGACTACTTCGCGGGCGGACTGGATATGCTGGGCGACCGACGCGCCGTGACGGTGACGGCGATCACGCGCACCAGCGTAGCGGAGGTGCCACGCCAGTTGCTGACATCTCTCTTCACGCGCTATCCCGAAGTCAACCAGCGCTTTCAGGAGCGGCTGCAACTGTATCGCGACGCTTCCATGATTGCGTACAGCGCCGTCTTCGAGCCGTTCAACATCGCGCCGCCCGACGACATCAACCCGCTCTCGGACGCGGCGACGCGCGCGGGCCTGCACTCACTGGTCGCCGATGGCGTCGTCGAAGGGACCGAGGTGCTTGTCATCGACCTCGACAAATGCATTCACTGCAACGAATGCGAGGAGGCATGCGCGCGACGTCATGGGCACTCGCGTATGAATCGCAAGGGCATGGTGGTCGGGAATATGAGCATCGCCACCGCCTGTCGGCAATGCCAGGACCCCGTCTGCATGCTCTGCAGCCGCGCCGGTATTGCGCGCATGCCGGGCGGCGAGGTCTACATCACCGAGAGCTGCATCGGCTGCGGCATCTGCGCCGAGCGCTGCCCATATGATAATATCTCTATTATGACGCTTGATGAAGACGAGGAGCGCGTGTCACAATCAACCTGGCAGCAGTTCAGCAGCGTCTTCACCAGGGGCGCCGGAAAAGAACGCGGACGACGCCTGCTTCCTATGGCGGCGGCACCGGGCCCATTGAACGATCCGCAGCCGATCGACGCGTACGGCGAGATACGCAAGAAGCTCGCCATCAAATGCGATCTGTGTGCGGGCTACGACAACCAGGCATGCGTGCAGGCGTGTCCTACAGGGGCGGCCATCCGTATCAATCCGATCACCTTCTTTGGTTCAACCGAAGAGATCCTGCGACGACGCGCGAAATAGAGGAGTGAAGTTATGTCTCTTGCCGTAAAACGACCACCGCAGGAAGCGCGCACGTTGCGCCGCATCTGGCGTGCGCCTGCCGCGAAGACAAAATGGCTCTGGCTGGCGGGCGCCCTCATATGCTACGTGGCGCTCTACGTCTGGTTCTACATGGCCGCCAAAGCACAGGGGGAGGCCGCGCCGATCAATGATCCGTTCCGCCTGTTCGGCATCATCGCGTACGTGCTGGTGCTGGCAACCGCCGCCTATTCGCTGCGGCGTCGTTTCGTGCGCGGCCTGCCTGGAAAGGTGCAGAGCTGGCTATGGATGCACACGTGGATCGGCGTCATCACCATCCTCATCGTCTTCCTGCACGAGAACTATCTCTATGTCCTGAATGGCTTTGTCCGGAGGGTAACTGATCTGACAGGTTCATACATGGCGGGCGCGGCACTCTTCGCCCTGCTCTTCCTGGTACTCAGTGGCGTAACGGGGCGTCTGCTCGATCTCTGGCAAACAAGGCTGATCGCGCGTGAAGCCAGCACCAATGGCGTCGGCATTGTGCGCGCGCTCGAAGAGCGTATCCTTGAGCTTGAGTACACAATTGAGCGCCTGTGCGCGGGAAAGTCCGAGCCCTTCAAAGCATATTGCCTGCAGGCGCTCTCTTCTGCCGGCGTGAAGACCGGACCGCCCATAGTCGCGCCTAACGAGCGCCTCGACTTTCAGCGCGCCAACGAAACCTTTAGCCGGCGCGCCGTCCTGGTACAATCGCTCGCACGCCAGCAGCGGGCGCGCAGGATCATTCGCACCTGGCGCACTGTCCATATAACGCTGGCCTGTATCGCGCTCATCATCATCAGCTATCACGGCGTGATGGAGCTATTGACAAGCGTATTCCATATCCTGCCAGCGCAATAGAGTCGCACGTTGAAGTGCTCTAAGACAGCATGGCGGGCCGAGGGGGAAACGAACGATGGTATGTCCAAACTGCAATACACCTTTTGACAGAGATACGGTCTTCTGTGGCAACTGCGGCAAGCAGGTAGCGCCTCTGCGTGCGCCAGGAACCACCGTCGGCGAACCCGTAATAAGGTCGAACGTAGATAACACACAGGCCACGGAAATTTCCGCGGAGCGCCAACCATATATGCGCCCGCCACTCGATCCCTCGTCCGCTCCGACGTTGAGAACCACGCCCCCCGTCGAGCCTGCCAATAGGTCAGGCGCATCTCCCGCCCCCTCTCCTGGCGTATTCCCCGGCTCCCAGGCGCAAAAAGCAAACAGACGTACCGGGCGCAACATATTCATCGCATTCCTTCTCTTGTTGCTCGTGGGTGGTGCCGCGGCGGGCATCTTCGCCCTTACGCACACTACGGCCAATAGAGCCACTACAAAAACAACTACCGGAGCACCCAATAAGACCAGCGCACCCAACAATGCCGGAGCACCCAACAATGCCGGCGCGACAGCCTTTTTTAGCGATAGTCCAGATGGGCAGGGGCTCACCGGCGCGCTCAAATTGACAACGAGCGGACTCGCTGCCCCGGCGGCTGGCTCCAACTATTATGCCTGGCTCGTTGATGTCAGCACCGAGAAGGTCTTGCCGCTGGGCGCGCTCACCGCCCAGGGCCAGAACTTCAGCCTGAACTTCTCCGGCAAGACGAATCTGCTAGGGGCCGGTAATGAACTGGAGATCACCCAGGAGAAGGGAACGCCCTCCTTACCATCCGGAAAGATCGTGCTTTCGGGGACATTCCCGCCGCTCGCCTTTATCCATATCCGCCACCTGCTCTTCAGCTTCGGTTCCACACCCGGCAAAGTCGGCCTGCTGGTCGGACTCCGCGAGCAGGCGCAGGCGCTCAACGGCCAGGCGACGCTGTTAAAAAGCCTTACCAACAAGGGACCAGAGGCCGTGCGCTGCGACGCGCAAAATATCGTCAACCTCGTCGAGGGTGCGCATGGACATAATACACAACCGCTCAACCCAGTGTGCAGCGGCTTCAACGTGACGAATGCGGGTGATGGCTTCGGCCTCTTCGATCCCAATAACGCCAATGGCGGTTACGTCATCCTCGCGGGAGTGCACGCCGCCCTTGCCGCGACCCAGGCCGATACAACCGACACCATCAGGCAGCACGCCAGTCGTGTCCAGATCGCCACGGATAACCTCAAAAAGTGGCTGACCAACATTGATAACGACGCGCACCAGCTCACGATCGATCCCACCAATACGGCCCTGATCCAGGATATCGCCACGCTCTCCGACCACGCTCTGAACGGCTTCGACCTGAACGACAATGGGCAGATCGATCCCATACCCGGAGAAGCGGGCGCCGTCACCGCCTATGATCAGGGGCAATTGATGGCGCAACTACCGCTTGCGGCTGGTGGCAGTTAGGGACAGGCTGGAGTCGAACCAGCCTCTTCAGGGCCACAGTCTGGAGCTCTACCGCTGAGCTACTGTCCCCCTTATTCGTTTCGCTCTATATTATCCAAAAGGGATAGCTCCTTGAGGGGTTGTTGATTTCTATCATGGAACGCGATTTGTTGCTGCTGCCAGAGGGTCTTGAGGAGTTTTAAAGTTGTCTGCGGATCGAGCTGTACCATTTCTGCGAGCTCCTGTACATTTCTGCGACCATTAATAACGGCGTAGAGACGACGAAGGTGCTTATCTGACACAAAATTGGAGCTCGCGAACGGATTGCGCCTCAACAGTATCCCATCTTCGTTCAGACGATGAGGAATGAGAGCATACTTCTCCATGAGAGTTTCTGAAGTGTCAGGCTGAGAGGTAAATGGTGGTGGCGTTTGGACCACGGCGGCAAGCGAAAACCCTGGTAACAACTTTTTAACCGTCTGAAGGAGCGCTTCTTCAGAAATTGGTTTGGCAAGAAAGCTGTTAGCTCCCATTCTAAGGGAATATTTCTGATCGAGGGGCGTGTTCTTTGCGCTCACGATAATAATCGGGATAGTATAGTGTTGATCCACTGCCCGTATATGGCGGCAAATGGCATAACCACTTGTACCGGGTAAGGTGGCATCGAGGATGAGGCACTGAGGAGGAGCCTCCAACACACTTATTAATCCCTCCCGACCATCAATGGTAAAATCGACCTTGCAGCCTGCTCGTTGCAGGATGTTACTCATCAAGCGGCAATCTGTAATGCTGCCGTCTATGATAAAGATACGGGGAGAGCCAATCCAATGCGAGGGTTTCATAGTTCAACCAACCTTCTTGTCTTTTAATTCCATGAAACCGCAATAATAAGTGCAATAAGGCCAACCATGTCAGTAATGCTTCCTAGATTGCTTAGAAGATGTGCATTTAAGTTGGGAGCAAAACTCTGCATCATAGACATAAAATTACCAAAACTGATCAGAAAGAAAGCTGCCATCATGAAGCGATTAAAGAGCGTTGCCTTGCTCGTGAAGGCAAAAAAATAGGCGAAGAAGATCATAAAGCTGATAAGCCAGCGCATACATTCCAGGACGATGTGCAAGGAGCCACTGGGAACGCCGGGCAAAACAGGTGAGAGAAAGAGGACGATTAGCAGGAGAGGAACGGTCAGGACATTCAAGATCATAATGAGCTTGAGAAAGCTGTTAGAACTCTCCAACAAACTGAGAAAAATGAAAAAGAAGCCGCATGTCTGAGCAATGTACAAAAACCAATCTGTATGAAGGGTAATAATTGTCACGTAGTTTGCAGTGAAATCAGCCGCTGCAGAGATTGAAACAAGGGCCATGGATAACCCTAGAACAAAGAGACGCTGATAGCGAAAGTGAACATACACATCGAATGAGCGCACCGAAATAAAGAGGGCCACAAGACAAAGCGACACATCGATCAAATTAGAGATAAGCCTGGTATCCATGAAAACGACTCTCCCAACTGCTGGCTACTAAATGCTTCCATATTGAATATGCGGAATATCGAGTCGGGAAAAGAACTAACGCCCGGTACCAGGCGGAAGTAGACAATGTCTATTCCGCAATTTTTCCCTGGAAGCATATAGGTAGAAAGACGATAATATGCACAAATGCGGCATTTCGACTTTCAGTACATTTGTTAACACGTATAAAATATTTTATCCCACTCTTGAGATTAAACAATACTCCACGAGTAAGTCAATGTACTAGTAGTAATGTACTAATAAATATATCTATCGCAAAAAAGTGAGTACAATACGAATAGAAATTCGCTCGTAAGGCTGCTATTTTAGTGACATGATAGCGAAAAGGCGTTTTGTGTGCGCAGAAAACGCCTCACGCTCATTCTTATTTCTGTCATTGCGCGTTAGTGATAATGGGTATATGGCTTAAGGAGGATTTGATCAATGGCATCTAAGGCCACCATTTTTCCAGAACTTGAACAAGGCATCGAGACGCAGGGCATTGAGCGGGTAGCACCAGGTAATCGAGGCCACATTCGCATTTTTGATAATCACACAATGTGGCTCTCTTCTAATCTAGTCATCTCCAGTGTTGCATTAGGAGCACTTGCTAAGAGCGTCTTTGCTCTCGGTTTCTGGGACAGCGTTATCGCTATCGTTATTTTTAATATCCTTGGTGCGCTCCCTGCCGCCTTCTTCTCGACGCTGGGTCCCAGGCTCGGCCTGCGTCAGATGGTCATTTCACGCTTCTCCTTTGGCTGGTTTGGTGCCGGAATGATGGCTCTTTTCAATGTAGTGGCCTGCGTCGGCTGGTCTGCCGTGAATATTATTGTGGGTGGTCAATTAATAGAAGTTCTCAGTAAAGGAGCTATTCCCAGGCAGGTAGGTATCCTGGTGATCGCCATGTTAACGACGCTTGTGAGTATCTACGGGTATACATATATTCACTACTATCAACGCTATGCCTGGATACCCATGGCTGCCGTGTTTTTTCTCCTCATGATTGCAGCCGCGCCGCATCTGACCATCGTACCCACTCCTGCGTTGAACATGGCTGAAGTCGCCTCGTTCTTTTCCTTTGGTGGCGCTGTCTATGGATACGCTATCGGCTGGAGTTCATATACCGCCGACTACAGTGTAAAGCATCCTGAAACAACGCCAGCCCGTAGTATTTTCTGGTACACTTTTCTAGGCATTACCATCCCATGCATAGTTCTGGAGATATTTGGGATGGCATTGGCCGTTGCTTACAAGGGACTGAGCGGGACTGATCTTCTGGAGGCTGTTGCTGGTCCTCAAGGTACTCTGGGCGCCTTGTTGCTGTTGATACTGTCTTTAAGTACAGTTGCCAACAATTTACCGAATGATTACAGCCTTGCACTTTCGATACAGGTACTCGGCAAGGCCTTTCAGCGGCTCAGTCGTGAGGTATGGACCCTTATCGGAGCAGTGGTCTACGTGTTGATTGCCGTAGCCGCTGGTACGAATTTTAATGAGACGCTTTCAAACTATTTGCTCCTTATCGCGTACTGGCTGGGTCCCTGGTCCATTATCCTGATCCTCGAACACTTTGTCTTCCGCCGTGGAAACTACAATGTCGATGATTGGAATGCTCCTGGAAAGCTGCCTTTTGGCTGGGCGGCCATTGTCTCCTTGCTCATTGGCCTGGGAGGAGCTCTGCTTGGAGCCGCGCAGGCCGATTATATCGGTCCCATTGCTCTCTGGTTGAGCCACCCGTACGGAATGGATGTCGGCTTTGAACTGGGTGTTATTCTTGCGGGTGTCGCCTATTTCTTTCTACGCCGCTTTGAACTCGCTCTAACAAGCCAGTAAAAATGCAAGTCGTTCGTTATGCATGCGCTTGTCTTTTCTCTTCTCTGATGCTAGGATAAGGTGGGGAATCGTTCTGATCCTCACAAAAAGCGAGCGTGCTCAGTAGGGTAATAGCTACGAGAAAACATAGAGAAGAGGTGCACCGTGACCATTAGTCCCGAGCGATGCAGCCAGCTACGCAAGCTCCATGCTCAACTTACCAGACAGATACATCTTCTGAAGGAAAATATGCAAAAAGAGGAACGCGAAGGGATCGATTCCTCTATAGAATCTCTCAATACCCTGAAAGTACTACAATCGTCGTTAAGTAAGATCGTCCTCGAACTGGAACAATGCCCTCCGGCTGAGGCAAAGACTGCCGCGCCCGCTCCGGACGCCAAAGGTGTGCGCTTCTGGTATCCCGAGGAGGAGCGTGCTCAGGAGGTGCAGAGTATCAACGACGAGGATGAGTAATTACTAGTTTCCTTACACGCCTTTGTATGTTCGCTCGGTAGCAAAGGTACCGGGCCCGTTTTCCCTGTTTTTGCGCGAACAAGAAGGAGGCCTCTATGGCTGCAAAGAAGATTTTGATGCTTGTAGGCGATTATGTTGAGGACTACGAGGTGATGGTGCCTTTCCAGGCGCTGCTGGCCGTGGGTCATACCGTGCACGCGGTCTGCCCTGGCAAAGAGTCTGGTCAGACGGTGCGCACGGCGGTGCATGACTTCGAGGGCGACCAGACGTATAGCGAGAAGCCCGGTCATAACTTTCATCTCAATGCAACCTTCGCCGATGTGCGAGCGGAGGATTACGATGCGCTGGTCGTCCCTGGCGGACGCGCTCCTGAGTATATCCGCTTGAATGAGCGCGTGCTTGAGATCGTGCGCCATTTCTTCACCACCAATAAGCCTGTTGCTGCGATCTGTCACGCTGCACAGGTGCTGGCGGCGGCTGGTGTCTTGACCGGAAGAACGTGTTCCGCGTATCCTGCCGTGGGACCAGATGTGACGCGAGCGGGCGGTACATTCAAGTCGCTGGAAGTTGACGAGGCGTATACCGACGGCAACCTGGTCTCCGGTCCCGCCTGGCCTGCTCATCCTGCCTGGATAGCGCAGTTCCTGAAAGTACTGGGCACAAAGATTGAGCTATAGGGCTTTTAGGGCCCCACTGGACGAGAGGCTCGGAGTATACCTCTCGTCCACCTTACGAGCGCTCGTTCCCGAAGGACTGCGTCGTATATCGAGGTACAACCGCCGCCGGGATCGACGGCGGTTGTAACTATGTGGTGTTCCAGGAGACACGAGTGAGGGCTCTGAAATAAGGTCTGCGTCAGATGCCACACTTGCCTGCCTTTGCTGGCTCCGTTTGTGGGGGTGTTCTACATGTCCGTAGTATAGCGGTTGCATATTAACATCCCATTATCCAACGGTTAAAGATTGTGAGATTTTTTGTAAGTGAAATGAGATGGCAAGCTGTAAGCGACACGCGATAAGCTAGATCTCCTGGACGATAATTCCATCGTCATCCCCTTCTTTATTTTTCTCGACGGTACGTTACCCCATCCATGCCTACACAACAGATCCCATCGTTTTTCCAGCTCTTACTCCTTGCCTGGAAACTTTGCGTGCACTATTAAGGCATCAATGCTAGAGATGATGTGGAAATACATAGATGAATATCATTTGTACAATCCTTCTATGATAAAACGGGGAGGGGGGATCTGAACAGATACCTCTTAAGTTACCCCAAAGAAAGGACGATTATGCTAAAAAGGCTCTGTTTTACCATAGTTGGAGCAATACTTCTGAGTGCGTTTATTTTATGCTTTGCTTTTTCAAATGCTTCAGCAGCATCCAGAATAGTGGCAAAGCATAATACTGTTACCTTGAACCATAGTAAAGAAGGGCAGCCCGGTAGCGATCGTGATAGAGGGCCCCATCGCCGGCCTCCTGATTGTCCTCCTTATTATGGTCATTATGGTCATCCGGGTTGGCCTCATCCCTGGCCTCCTGACTGTCCTCCTTATCATGGTCATCCAGGTTGGCCCCATCCCTGGCCTCCTCATGATGGAGGTCCTGGTGGCCCTGATAGAGGCCCCGGTGGTCATGATAGAGGTCCTGGTGGTCATGATGGAGGCCCCGGTGGTCCTGGTGGTCATGATAGAGGTCCTGGCGATGGTGGCCATCCCTAAATATAAATGATTTAGAAGATAAGTCATTTATATAGGGAGAAGATAAAACTATCAGTGTTTGACCTGGGGAAACGGGCGCGTGTCACAGGACCGGGCCCGTTTCCCCCTGATCTTGAACACGGGTATCGTCTGTGCAGTTATGGAAAACGACAGGGGATGAAGCGATAAAAAAAGTCCCTCTACGGAGTCCAGTCGCGTAGAGGGATCGATCTTTTAGCGGTATTGTGGGTATTGTGGATTTTGAGGATATTGCGGATTCTGAGGGTTCTGCGGAAACTGTGGCGCTCCCCCTACCCGCTGGCGCAGCGCGTTCAGCTCCTGGAGGACGGGCCAGTTGCCAAAGGCGAGGATACAGAGCGCGATGATATTAGCAATAGGAACAAACATGAGCAGTCCCATTGCCCCGCTATAACCGGCCTTCGAGAAGATTTTCCAGTAGATGATGATAGCGAAGACGATAATGGCAAGACTGAAAAGGGCGCTGATGGCAAGAACTATGCCGAAAGATGCTCCGAGCGTCTGGTATTGGTCACTTGGCATTTGCTTTCCTCCATAGGTAATAATCATTTTTGTGTACCCACCTCATCCTTATCCTCATTCTTAGCTTATAGTACAGTGAGTACAGAAGAATGTCAATGCAATACCTCACAAATTTGAGCATTGAATTATATAGAAGTTTATAAAATTCATAAGTTGTTGTACCATAGCTAAACTGGTCGGATGCAGTGTTGACAAGCGCCGAGCCAGCCTTTAGAATCTCTCATATACTACTTTTCACGCATATCAGGGAGGGAACCAGCCCCCTTACTAATGGGATATACACTACATGAATGAGAATGAGAGGCGTGAAGCGGCCACCGCTCAGTACGTTCTTGGCATTACCTATAGTACCTCTACGAATGGAGATCGACAGGCGAATCTGGAACAGGCGATCGCTTGCTTCCGTAATGCACTGAACATCTATACTCCCGCCGCTTTTCCTGCCGAGTGGGCGAGGACCCAATACGACCTTGGGAACGCCTATCGCGCACTGCTCCGAGGCGACCGGCAGATCAGCCTGAAAAAGGCGCTTGTTTGCCTGCAATTCTCGATGGAAATCTATACATGCGATGCGTTCCCGGTAGAGTGGGCGAAGACACAGTATAGCCTGGGTCTTACATATCTTGCTTTGCAGGAAATAGGGCAGCCAGCATTCCTGGAGAGGGCGCTCGCTTGCTTCCAGTCCGCGCTGGAGGTCTACGCCCCCGATACGTTTCCCGACGAGTGGGCCGGTGTGCAGAGCAGCCTGGGCAATCTCTATTGCCTTCTGCCGAGCAATGATCGTCAGAGTATGCTTGAGATGGCTATCGATTGTTATCGCGCCGCTCTACGTGTCTACACGCGTGAGAGAGCACCCGAGGCCTGGGCCATGATGCAGCAGAGCCTCGGCAACGTCTACTCCTTTTTGCCCGGTGGCGAACGCGCGGAGTATTTGCGCAGAGCGATCGCCCACTACGAGGCTTCTCTGCTAGTCAACACGCTCGAAGCGTTTCCCCGCAACTGGGCCGACACACAGAACAGCCTGGGCAATGCCTACCGCAACCTGCCCGGCGCTGAGTCGGATACCTGTTTATATAAGGCGCTCTCTTGCTACGAAGCAACGTTGCAGGTCTACACGCTTGAGGAGACGCCTATCGATTGGGCGACCGTGCAGAATAACCTGGGTATTACCTATAATCTTCTTCCGGGCGTTGATGAGCAGGCACGGCTGGAGCGTGCGATCACCTGCTTCCAGTCAGCCCTACAGGTCTTTCGCTACGAGACATTCCCATTTGATTGGGCCAGGACGCAGAACATGCTCGGCCTGACCTATCTCGACCTGCCAGGCGGCGATCTGCAGTACAATCTGCGCCAGGCCATTAATTGCTTTGAAGCAACGTTGCGCGTCTATACCCGCGAAACATTTCCTATCGGTTGGGCTGCCGTACAGAATAATCTGGGCAATGCCTATGCTAACTTGCTGGACGGCGATACAATCGTACATTTGCATAAAGCGATCGTCTGCTATGAGGCGACGTTGCAGGTCTATAATCGCAGAGCGTTCCCTTTCGACTGGGCGAAAATTCAGAACCGGCTGGGCGATGCCTATAGTGCCTTGATCACGGTCGATCGGACGCAGAATAGGGCGCATGTCGGCAAAGCGGTTGCCTGCTATCGCGCCGCGCTCCTCGTCTATAATCGAGACGATATGCCCGAAGAGTGGGCCACGACGCAAAGCAACCTGGGCAACGCCTACACGCATATGCCGGATGGAGATCGGCAGGAGTATCTTGAGCGCGCCATCAGTTGCTACGAGGCGGCTCTGCAAGTCTACACGCGCAAGAACACTCCTGTCGATTGGGCCAGGACGCAGCAGAGCCTGGCAACCGCCTACGCTGAACTCCCATCGGGAGACCTGCGCGCCAATCTGCATAACGCTATTACCTGCTATGAGGCGGCTCTGTGCGTCTTCCTCGCGCTTAATATGGAAGATCCCGCTCAAGGGGTGAGAGAAAATCTGGAGAAGGCTCGTGCCCAGGTGTGGGATTAAGATGCGCATCCCGTTTCTCTTGTGAAGATCTTTATGCAATCCCCTGTTGAACAGCGTAAACCACCGCTGCCGTCCGGCATGAGACACCAATTTTAGCGTAAATATGCGATAGATGGTGCTCGACCGTCTTCTTGCTGATGTCCAGTGCACGCGCGATCTGGGGAGTATTGTGTCCCTGTGCCAGCAGGCATAGGACTTCGACCTCTCGTTCGGTCAGATCGCCCGTCTTTCGAGGTCTGATGAGGCTCCTTCTCAGGCCGTGCGAGACCGATGCGACCAGTGCCTCATAACAGCGCCGATCGAACTGCCTATCGACGAGAGGATGCATCTCGCGCAACACTGCTGCCTGGTCCTTCTGCTCACCTTGCAGTTGGATCAGGCGGGCATAGGTATTTGCAACGGCCAGGATACGGCCATGAAAGGGGATCTGTTCACCGCTGAGCTGCCTGTGATAGCCCTGACCATTCACCCACTCATGATGGGCCGCTGCCGCTGGCGCCAGGTCCTGTAATGCCTGGACGCGCTCCAGGACGCGCTGCGTATAATAGGGATGGAGGCGGTAGGTTTCCCATTCGCTACTCGATCGCTGCTCGCCCTTTTCCAGGATACCGAGAGGGACGGTCACTTTGCCGATATCATGAACGAGGGCGGCGCAGCGTAACCGGTTCAGTTCACTCCTTTCCAATCCCAGGCAGGTACCTATCTCGACCGCAACCTGCGCGACGATGCGTGAGTGATGCCAGGTCTCGCGTGCTTTGAGATCGGCGAAGTCGGCGAGCGCTTCACACACGCGCTCGCTCTGCTCCTCCTGGGCGCAATCGGCCATGGTTGCCGGTCGTCTTGCCAGTAGCGCGTCCTGCGTGGCCTGCTCCTCAAAGGTGCTCCAGAAATCTGGGTGTTGCGCGATGGTCAGGAACGCATCCACGGCCTTCGGCTCGAAACGGGTTCCGCGTTTTTCCTGGGCGATAGTGCATGCTGCCGTTGGGCCGCCGAAGCGATACATCAGCTCAAG
Source organism: Ktedonobacteraceae bacterium (assembly GCA_034438015.1). Lineage (GTDB taxonomy): Bacteria > Chloroflexota > Ktedonobacteria > Ktedonobacterales > Ktedonobacteraceae > JACDAE01. The sequence goes on from DAOTTD010000210.1 coordinate 20,431, forward strand.
TACTTGTATAAGATGCAGAATGTGGGATGTTATGGGCGTATCCGGCCCCTTGAGTCCATAGGCCATGCCCTTGCCATCCCAGCGCTCCCACTGGAAACGAAGCGTGCGTTGAACATGCTCCGGGAAGCCGAGCTGCCGTGCGAAGAGTTCCGCCACTTCACAATGGCTGCGCATCGTTTCCCTGACGATCGGTCCACACTTCACAAAAAAGGACATGAGTTTAGTGACGCGACTGGGGAACTGGGCATCTAACCGCAGGTACCTGGATAGCCAGCCAAACATATCGCTGAGTTTAGATGGATCTACAAGAATGACATCTGCCAGGGAGACCTGCTTTTCATCGTCAGGAAAGAAGGCCGCAATGCCAGCCGAACAGGCCGTACATGCTACATCCTTGAGGAGCGCTCCATAGAAGATAGCTTCGCGCTCTTCATCGTTCAGCGCCAATGCATCGGCGATCTGCATTCCAAGGCAGGCGCATCCCAGGCCATGCTCCATATGTCCACCAAACCCCAGACCGGTCGCGAAAGATAGCGCGCATAGAAGCGCAGCAAGATCGTCGTTCCTTCGCTCGTAACTGCTCATGTCCGCACTCCATCATTCTACTACAGAAGAGACCAGTAAAAATAGGTGAACTCCCCGATGTCATGCGCGTAAATAACGATTATACTGCAATCATATCATTAAGTCCTATGATTTGTCTAATTGTCTATAAGGATGAGTTTAAATATCTGGTAGTAGCAAATATTTGCACCAACATACATTGGGATAGAGATCTAATTCCGCTACAGTTTTCAATAACCACTACATTTGCAAGATATCGAGTATCGGGAGAGAATGATGGAAAATACAGCTAACCGAAAGTTAGAGGCAGCCAGGCTCAAGAAACGCTGGAGCATCGGGGTAGCCAGTAAAAAGATCGGTGTGAGCGTTAATACCTTCAATCGCTGGGAGCGCGGCCTGCAACGGCCTCAACCGGGGAAACTCGATCTACTTTGCAAAGCCTTTAATATGTCTCCCGAGGAGTTAGGCTTTGCACCCGTTGACACCACAGAGCCTGGAACAAACGAGATTGTACGAGAACCTGCAGACAATCTAACCAGAGACAGGAGCTATCACGCAGCGCCCAGAGAAATGACAGATCCGCTTCCACAATCTCAACAGTCCGGCGACGGGTTTACCCTTTATGTCGAACAGGTCAAAAAGAGTCTCGATATGATACATCAGGCACGGGGCGATGAACATAGCGAGGGGATATTACGCAAACAGGCGATTGCATTTTTAGTAAGCGCACTACTGGCCGTGTTTGGTCTGGCTCGGGATACGAAAGAGGCGCTCCTGTCCACTGATGAAATACTCTCGTTCTGCACAACGAGCCTGCCTCTTTGCTGGCAACTCTACTACGAAGGCGGCTTTGTAGAATTAAGTCGCAGCCTCCCCGGATACATCACACAACTGTCAGCCCTGGCTCAATCGACATCACGACATCAATCGGAGGCTGCGAATCTGGCATCACAGGCTCATCAGTTAGGGTATCTCCTCGCATTGCAGCGCCGGGACTACGGGACCTCGCTCAAACATACGCGGGTGGCGGCACAATATGGCGAGGTGGCGCGAGATGCCAACCTGCAAACCGCCTCACTGGCACGCAAGGCATATGTCTATTCCTGCCTGCATCGCTATGGGCCAAAGCTTCTGGCCTATCAGGAGGCGCTTCGTCTCTGCAACCATTGTTCTCCACTCTTGCGAGGCTATGTCTACGCAGGCCTGGCCGAAACCTACGCGGGCCATGGGGATGAGTCGCTGGCGCGCGAATTCCTACAGCGCGCACGCGAACACTATCCTGACCGGCCAGAAGATGATCCCGTCTACTCCTACACGCATTTCCGCTGGTCCACCTTTTACAATTTTGCCGGCAAGGTGTATTTACACCTGCACAAGCCCCGGCAGGCATGGGACGCGTTCGCTAATGTTGAGCGGCTCGTTCCCGTTGATGAAGAGCCCTATCGCGTAGAATTGATGGTGAACCAGGCAACAACCGCTCTTGCTTTGGAGGAGTTGGAACAAAGTTGCGTACTGCTCACAGCTGCCGTAAAAGCGGCCCGGGCCCTGGGAAGCGATCTACGTTTCGACGAGGCGTATACCGTCTATGAGCAGATGCAGGATAAATGGGGGCAGGAGTCGCTTGTGAAAGAGCTGGCAGACCTCTTCAATTGAAGAATAAATTGATGGGCTTGAAAGGCTCAATCATCACTATCCACAAAACCAGTCTAAAACCCGCACATAGCTTATTAGCAACGAAGGCGCAAGTTGAAGATCTTACGCCTTCGCACAATTTGTTGCTTACTCAGCTTTAGTTTCGATGTTATCCAGAATCTGCCTAGCCTCTTCGCTGCTCCGCGCGGCCAGCATTTCGAGCGTTATATCCTCCAGCACCTTCGGCTCCGTGATGAGAATCGCCTTACGCCTGACAACCGACTCCAGTTCAGGAAAGGACGTTTGTGTAATGCTCAGCAAGATGTGACGCAGAGCCTCTAAGCCCTCCTTCAAGCCCTCGTACAGGCCCTCCTTCAAACCTTCTTGCAGACCCTTTTGAAGGCCCTCTTGCAAGCCTTTTTGCAAGCCCTCTTGCAGGCCCTTTTGAAGACCTTCCTCGCGTCCTTCTTCCATAATTTCCTGGTAAGCCCAGGTATCTCGTAGGATATCTCCTAACATCGCAAACCTCCGTTTCAGCATCTTTTGATCGGCTTCAGACGTATATACCAGACTGGCAAGCGTGTATGCTAAAACCAGCAGATCTTTTTCTTCTACCGCGACAAGCGCCTCTATCATAGCATCCAACACTTCAGTAGTTTTCCCACCCTCAGTCAAGGTCAAAAGCGGAAACAGGCCGGTCAGACCTGTACTCAAGATCACCTCTGCGGGAATCTTCCACAGTTGGATGCTCTCATAATCGAAACGAATGAAACCCCGCCATGATTCCTTGACAGGGATGTACAATATCTCTTGGAATAAAATCCTCTACACTTTTGAGTTTCTCCTCAACCTCAGTAATTAAGAGATCAGCAAAAACAGGAACCACAGGAGCTACAGATGTAGAGTCCACAACCTGAACACCGGGCATTTATGGCTGACGAGATTGGTTTTTTACAATTCCAACAGTGGTTTTCATAACCGTAAGAGACGCCAATATATGGATCTCCCGCAAGCTCGCTGATGCGAAATGTGGTAGACTAAAGAACAAAACAAATTCTTCCAGCGAGACATTTTCCTGATTCGATTCGAGCTAATGACCATTTTTCCAGACCTTACAGACCTTGTCAAAGACCCGCGTCAGCGTGACTAATGAGGCGACGATCACCGTGCGCGCAGCTTCCCCAATGGCTTCCTGCCCATGTTGTGGGACCATCTCTAAACGGATACAAAGCCGTTACACGCGCACTGTACGCGATCTGCCAG
>DAOTTD010000211.1:0-7992 GCA_034438015.1 Ktedonobacteraceae bacterium
GCGCAAGATATCTGATGAGGAGATGAGCACGCTCTTCATCGTTGCAGACACCTTTCATGGTGAGTGGAACTATACACTCTTCCCGCGAACTGGCTCAATTGAGAGCTTTATTTTTTGACGATTCCTAAGCGTTCCTGGGCAGTTGTTCTGCTTCTACTGCACAGGTACCCTGATCCTTATTTTCAGGAAGTCATTTGAACAATCAGCTACAATCCAGCAGAGTTCGAGGCAGTCTGAGTCTCGGCTTTTACTATGACGAGGCGTTCCAGCAGACGCGCATGAGGGTCTGTGAGCAGCAGCAGCCACTAAAGGTCGTGCGCGCATTTCCGCTGCCAGAGGGTGGCGCGCTGGTCCACCTCCACAATCTCTCAGGCGGCATACTGGGCGGCGATGAGCTATCTATGGGCGTCGAGGTAGGGGCACATGCTTACGCGCAACTGACCTCGACCAGCTCTACGCGCCTCTATCGCAGGCAGGCGGGAGCGGCGATGGCGGCGCAGACGAACGACATCCAGATCCGGGAGGGCGGCCTGCTGGAATATCTGCCCGACCCGCTCATCCCCTTCGCCGGCTCAAGCTACAGGCAGCACACGCGTATCGAACTGGCACATGACGCCGGGCTGTTCTGGTGGGAGACCGTAGCGCCCGGACGCACGGCGCGCGGAGAACTATTTCAATACGAGCAATTACAACTGGGGCTGCATATCAGCGCCCAGGGTAGACCATTAGCTATAGAATGTCTCAAGCTTGCACCATCGTGCCATGTGCCTTCATCTCCGGCAAGGCTCGGCCCCTATTCCTACTTCTGCAGTTTCTACATCTGTCGCGTCGGACTGGCACCCGAGCGCTGGTCGGACCTGGAACGCGACCTGGGCGTAATTGCGCGAGAGCTCAGCCGACCGGGCGCGCTAAGCTGGGGCGTGAGCACGCTTAGCGCGCATGGCCTGGTCGTGCGCGCCCTGAGTTGTCAGGGAAGAGATATAACGACGGGCCTGCTTGCATTCTGGAAAGCTGCAAAGCGGACACTTTATGGCAAGGAGGCTATTCCACCGCGCAAGGTTTATTGACGCATAATATCATCGATATTTTCAGAAGGAGGGACACAGTGTATCTCACGCAACGTGAACAGGAGAAACTGTTGATTTTTACAGCATCCGAGCTGGCACGCAAACGACAGGCGCGCGGACTCAAGCTCAACTATCCGGAGGCCATCGCCATCCTGTCGGCTGAGATCATGGAGGCGGCACGCGATGGTAAGAGCGTCGCCGAGATCATGACATTCGGCGGCGCCATATTGGGACGCGAGGATGTGATGGAGGGCGTGGCCGAGATGATCCACGAGGTGCAGGTCGAGGCGACGTTCCCCGATGGGACGAAGCTGGTTACGATCCATGATCCTATTCGATGAGGCAGGAGGGTGCTATGAAACCGGGAGAATATCTGCTGAACGAGGGCGAGATCGAGGCGAACAGCGGCCGCAAGACGGCGACGGTGCTGGTCAAAAATACAGGCGATCGTCCCATACAGGTTGGGAGCCACTATCACTTCTTTGAGGTCAATCGCGGCCTGCACTTCGAGCGTGACGCCGCTTACGGCATGCGCCTGAACATCGCCGCCGGGACCGCCGTGCGCTTCGAGCCGGGCGAAGAGAAAGAGGTCGCCCTGGTCGCCTTTGGCGGCGATCGCATTATCTACGGACATAATGGACTGGTCAACGGACCGCTCAAGTCCTGATCGTCTACCGCACAAGGAGTTGCAGAATGAGTTTGAGAATACCGCGTCGTACTTACGCAGACCTGTATGGTCCCACGACCGGCGATAGAGTGCGCCTGGCCGATACCGAACTGATTATTGAGGTCGAGAAAGACTACACCGTCTATGGCGACGAGATTACCTTCGGCGGCGGCAAGGTTATCCGTGATGGCATGGGCCAGAGCAGCCGGGCCACGCGCGAGGAGGCGAATGGCACGCTGGACCTGGTGATTACCAACGCGCTGATCATCGACCACTGGGGCATTGTGAAGGGCGATATCGGCGTCAAAAATGGGCGCATCGTGAAGGTCGGCAAGGCGGGCAATCCCGACACCATGGACGGCGTAGATCCCGAACTGGTCGTGGGCGCGGGGACAGAGGTGATCGCGGGCGAGAATATGCTGGTAACGGCGGGCGGCATCGATAGTCATATCCACTTCATCGCGCCACAGCAGATCTACGAAGCGCTCTCCAACGGCATCACCACCATGATCGGCGGTGGCACGGGTCCGGCGACCGGCACGAACGCGACCACCTGTACGCCCGGCGCCTGGAACCTCGCGCGCATGCTGCAGGCCGCCGAAGCGTGGCCGCTGAACTTTGGTTTTCTCGGCAAGGGTAATACGACGACCGGAGAGCCACTGGCGGAGCAGCTCCGTGCGGGCGCGTGCGGCCTCAAGCTGCACGAGGACTGGGGAACGACGCCCGCCGCGATCGACGCCTGCCTCAAGGTCGCCGACGCCTACGACGTCCAGGTCGCCATCCACACCGACACCATCAATGAAGCGGGCTTTGTCGAAGATACCATCGCTGCCATCGGCGGACGCGCTATCCACACCTACCATACCGAAGGAGCAGGCGGCGGACACGCACCCGATATCATTCGCATCGCCTCCTACGACAATATCCTGCCCTCCTCCACCAATCCCACCAGACCGTACACCAAAAATACGATCGCGGAGCACCTGGATATGCTCATGGTCTGCCATCACCTCAATCCGCAGGTGCCCGAGGATGTGGCCTTCGCCGAGAGCCGCATCAGACCCGAGACGATCGCAGCCGAGGACATTCTGCACGATCTCGGCGTCTTCAGTATGCTTTCGAGCGACTCGCAGGCGATGGGGCGCATCGGCGAGGTTGTGACGCGCACGTGGCAGACCGCGCACAAGATGAAGGTGCAGCGCGGCCCACTCCCGCAAGACTCCGAGCGCAACGACAACCTGCGCGTGAAGCGGTACGTCGCCAAGTATACGATCAACCCGGCCATCACGCACGGCGTCGCCCACCAGATCGGCTCGATCGAAGCAGGCAAGCTGGCAGACCTCGTTCTATGGCGACCGGCCTTCTTCGGCGTTAAGCCGGAGATGATCGTCAAGGGCGGCTTTATCGCCTGGAGCGGCATGGGCGATGCGAACGCCTCCATTCCGACGCCGCAGCCCATACTCTACCGCCCCATGTTCGGCTCTTTTGGCGCAGCGATAGCTCCCACGAGCCTGACCTTTGTCTCGCGGGCGGCGCTCGAAGCGGAGATGCCGCAGCAGCTCGGCCTGCGCAAGACTGCGGTCGCCGTTGAGCACTGCCGGGACATCGGCAAGGCCAATATGCTGCACAACGCGGCCACCCCGCGCATCGAAGTGGACCCGGAGACGTACGAGGTGCGCGCAGACGGCGAGTTGCTCACCTGCGAACCCGCCGAGGTGCTGCCGCTGGCCCAGCGCTATTTCCTGTTTTAGTGACTCCGACAAAGAAAGGGATAACTGTTTAGTAGGGATGGTGAGGCCCTGAAAAGTTACAGAAAGGGAGCGAGATGACAGAACATGACTCAGCGCGGGCGTTCCGCGTTGGCATTGCGGGTCCGGTGGGCAGCGGCAAGACGGCCCTGGTAGATTGCCTGAGCAGGCGACTCTGGCCCACAATCAGCCTGGCGGTGGTGACGAATGACATCTACACGCGGGAGGACGCCGAATTTCTATTGCGCCAGGGGACACTGCCACGCGAGCGCGTACGCGGCGTGGAGACGGGTGGCTGCCCACATTCCGCGATCCGGGAAGACGCCTCAATGAACCTGGAGGCGATCGCCGACCTGGAAGAGAGTCTGCCCGGCCTTGAGCTGATCTTCATCGAGAGCGGCGGCGACAACCTGGCGGCGGCGTTCAGTCCCGAGCTGGTGGATGTCTCCATCTACGTCATCGACGTATCCGGCGGCGACAAGATACCGCGCAAGGGAGGGCCGGGCATCACGCGTTCAGAACTGCTGGTGATTAACAAAATAGACCTTGCTCCGTACGTAGGCGCGTCGCTGGAGGTCATGGAGCGGGACGCGCGTCTCCAGCGCGGCGAGCGGCCATTCGTTTTCACGAACCTCAAAGATGGCACGGGCCTGGATGTGGTCGTCGATTGGCTGAAGCAGCACCTCGCTTCGGAGCAACGCCGCCCCATCATCAACGCCCACGCGCCCTACGTCGGACACGCTCACAGCCACGAACACTCTCACCAACATTAGCGGCGTTTGCATAAAAAGGTGCCTGCTCCATCTGAGAGAGCAGGCGCCATCTTTCGTAGCGGAGGGCAATGCTCAGGCGTCTATAGCAGTCCGCCTCTGTTACCACCGGGGCCCATGCCGAGCAGTTGCCTGGCAGCCAGTGCGGCGACGCCCGCAACGGCTAACTTCGCGCCCGTGCTGCCCAGCGGACCGCCGGGACCCATGATCTGGTGTAACAGGTCGGGACTCTGCTGCTGAGCGAAGCTAGTCATACGCCCCGCATCCTGGGGCGACATATTGTAGGGATCAGCGCTTTGCAGCCCCATTTGTTGAGGGCTATAGCCCTGCTGCGTCAGCCCACCGAGCAGTCCCTGCAACAGGCCACCGCGCTGCTGGGGAGGCATCTGCTGGTAGTATTGCTGGTGCACCTGTTCAACCACCTGCGGGGGAGCATTATTTACAAACTGTCTGTAGTTATGATATGCCTCCTGGTCGGGAATCTGTGAATAGGTGCCCTGGTCCCAGGCGTTCGCGTAGTTCTGATACATCTGCTGGTTGTTCTGATCGTATGGCCACATATATTGTTCTCCTCCTTTATCACATAACATTGTCAGGCGTTTCGTTTGTATTTGTGCGGGCGCACACTGCACTAACACGATTGACATTAGCATTGAGTTTCAGGATGAGGTAACTATCGTTACAGATTCTATGCTTTCTTACCACGAAGTACTATATGAGACGGAGCCTATCCCTGTGGAAACGTTCTCTACACTGAAACAGTATTATAAACAACTATGATAAAATGGTCTCATATAGCATTGCGAAGGAAAAACAGATGTCATTAGAGCAACGTTACGAAACTCCTCAAGGGAGGGCGCGCTACCAGCCCATTGAGGATTACGCGGTCATTGGCGACCTCTACACCGTTGCGCTGGTAGGCAAGAATGGCTCCATCGACTGGTGTTGCCTGCCCCACTTCGACTCGCCGAGCGTCTTTGGCGCACTCCTCGATGCTGATAAAGGCGGCTTCTTTCGCATCGCGCCGCTAGACACGCCTGGCACACGCCACACCCAGCTCTACCTGCCGGAAACGAATGTCTTGATCTCACGCTTCCTGACCGTCGACGGCGTGGGCGAGATCACCGATTTCATGCCGATCAAACGCGGGGGCACCGACAAACACCAGCATCATATCCTGCGCTCGGTAACAGTGGTGCGCGGCTCTTTGTCTTTTGCAATGGTCTGTAAACCGGCGTTCAACTACGCACGCGATCCCCATACCATCAGTCTCTCACCAAAGGGTGCGATCTTTCACAGCGCGAGCCTCTGCCTGGGCCTCGTCAGTTCGGTTCCGCTTGAGCAGGACGACAAAGGAGCGGTGCGCTCCACCTTTACGCTGCACGAGGGCCAGTCCGCGCGCTTCATTCTGGAGAGCGCCCAAAACAGCGATATGAAGCCGTACGAGGACTCGCAGCCCTATTACGCGCAGGCATTCGCCCAGACGCGGCGCTCCTGGCAGAGCTGGCTGGCACAGTGCCAGTACAAGGGCCGCTGGCGCGAGATGGTCCAGCGCTCGGCCCTGGTCTTGAAGCTGCTCACCTACGCGCCAACTGGTGCAATCGTCGCGGCGGCAACGACGAGCCTGCCCGAGACCATTGGTGGCCCGCGCAACTGGGACTACCGCTATACGTGGCTGCGCGATGCCGCGTTCTCGCTCTACAGCTTGCTCACGCTGGGCTTTACGCAGGAGGCGGAGGCGTTTATGGGCTGGCTCGATGCGCGCTGCCATGAGCTGGGAGAGAACGGGACGCTACAGCCGATGTATACTATCGATGGCGGACACGATCTAACCGAGATCACGCTCGATCATCTGGAAGGCTACAAGCAAAGTGGACCCGTGCGCATCGGCAATGGCGCGTACAAGCAGAGGCAGCTCGATATTTACGGTGAGCTGATGGACGCCATCTATGTCTACAACCGCTATGGCGTGATCAGCTACGACCTCTGGGAGAACCTGCGGCGCCTGCTGGAATGGTTAAGCAAGCACTGGCAGGAGCCCGATGAGGGCATCTGGGAGGTGCGCGGCGGCCCCAAAGACTTTGTGCATTCGCGCCTGATGAGCTGGGTCGCCTTCGATCGCGCGCTACGCCTGACCCGGCGGCGCGGCCTGCCCGCTCCTATGGCGGACTGGATGGCCACCAGCGCAACCATCTATGAAGAGATTATGACAAAGGGTTGGAACGAGAAGACTAAAAGCTTTGTGCAATACTACGGCAGCAACGCGATCGACGCCAGTTCTCTGCTGATGGTCATTACCAGATTCGCAGGTCCTACCGATCCGCGCATCCTACAGACGATTGAGCGTGTGCGCAAAGAACTGAGCCGGGACTCCCTTGTCCATCGCTACGATCCTAAAGACGCCGCCGACGATGGCCTGGGCACTCTGGAGGGAACGTTCAGCCCGTGCAGCTTCTGGATGGCCGAGGCGCTGGCACGCGCGGGCCGCCTGGATGACGCGCGCCTGATGTTGGAGAAGATGCTGACCTACGGCAACCACGTCGGGCTGTTCGCCGAAGAGATCGGTCCGACGGGCGAGGCGCTGGGCAACTTCCCACAGGCATTCACGCACCTGGCACTCATCACCGCCTGCACCAATATCGACCAGGCGCTTAACAAAGCACAGAGGTCGCCTCTGGATGAGAACTACTAGCCGTGATTCGTCTGGGGTCCAATAGTTGCAAAAACTCTGGACAAATGTTGACATCTGCCCATCGTTGTTGCCTTGACCTACGCCTGTTGACGAACGAACCAGGCGGGCGGTTGGACTACGACCAACCGTCGTAGAAGGTACCTGAACTGATCCCTCTACTGGAGCGATAAGTGCCGATCAAGCTCCTGCAAAACGTTTGCAGTGTGAGTGAGCCTGATCCGCACGTTGGGGACCCTCCCAACACGCTCATGCTTTCACCGTAGGGAGCGGTTTACCTACGAACCCCGCGAAACATGATTGGAAAAGTGCTCTGGCGGGGAGTATAGCTGACAGAGAACAAAATGTCAATGATGATGAAAATACTGTCATCCATGTCCATATTTGGCTACATTTGTCCAGAGTTTTTAAAACCTGTTTCAATACATTTAGTAGGGAAGGGCCTTGCGCCCCTCCGGTTTCCAGAGAACCGCTCTTCTGGGCATGATCGCGCTTCGGGAGCCGGAGGGGCGCAAGGCCCTTCCCTACTAATCAGGGGTTGGAATGGAAACAGGCTCACTTTTGTTATCATAGGTGTAGCACCACCGCTTCGCGCGTACTCTCGGATACATTGCAAACGCCCACCGCCGTATGCAATGTGGTATCTCATGCCGATTTATTTACTAAATAGTTGCCAGCCAGCGCAATTAGAGGTATCATACATATGATATGTAGATCAATGTTGCGGTGCAGAGGCTTCCAATTCTTGCGTCTCCCGGCGTTCATTCCAGGGAATACTGAGATACTTATCATTCGCACAAGGGTAAGCACTTATAATGCATTTCTTCTCTTCTATGTAAGAATCGATGCAAGACTTGAGCTAAAATCATACAATCAGCGTACAGGCAAAGCTGCCAGCGGACTGAAAAACTTTTATAGAGGTCCGCTGGCAAGTTTGCCGTCATATGGAGGACAGACATCACGGCAATGCAAGTTAAAACGGCTTTAGAAAAGGATTCAAAACTGACTACGAGAGAAGATATTCGCAATGTGGCCATTATCGCCCATGTCG
>DAOTTD010000212.1:0-41110 GCA_034438015.1 Ktedonobacteraceae bacterium
GCCTCTCGCACAACTTATAGGATGGATAGCGCAGCCGCTGCTCTGGTATCTCAGCCATGTCGTGACGTGGGGCGCGAATCTGCCGGGAGCATACATAAGTGTCGGTGCTCTGGATAGTCGCATTGCCTGGGGCTACTACGCCCTGCTGATCCTCCTGGGATGGTTTGCATTGCGCAGATGGCTGGTCCTGGATCAACAGCGACCAGCACACGATCCACTGCCTCGACTTTCGCGGCGCACATGGCAGAGGGCACAACTGGGTGTAGCGATGCTATTCATCGTCGCGACAGGTACTATATCACTGCTTCCACGCTCCACTACCCAGGTGACGATTACGTTCCTCCATGTCGGGCCAGCGGGCAAGCAGGCGCAGGGCGAGGCGATACTGATCCGCACACCCGATGACAAGACGATCTTGATCGATGGCGGACTCGACGCAACATCATTGGGACAGGAGCTGGATAGCTGGTTGCCATCCTGGCAGCGCTCGCTCGACGCGGTGCTGTTGACAACGCCACGACAGGACCATCTTAACGGCCTGCTAGATGTCGTGAAACGTTACAGCATTGGAGAAGTCATCGATGGTGGTATGCTCCATCCGAGTACAACTTATGCCCTCTGGCGACGTACAATTAGTGAGCGAAGTTTTCGTTATCTCGCCGCCACCCAGGGCACCGACATCAACATAGGCATGTTCGTCTCGTTGCAGGTACTCTGGCCCGTGCGGCCATTACACAAAGGAAGCGACGAAGCGCGCGATAACGGACTGATTATCCGTGTCGTAACGCCTGGAATGCGCCTCCTGTTGTTGGGCGCAAGCGCACAGAGCAGGTATGCGCTCGCTGGACTACTGAACGATATCGCTTTTCCTTATTTACAGGCTGATGTCGTACAGATCGTAGAAGAGGCAGGGACGCCTGGAGAACTGAATAATGTACTTCAGAGAGCGAAGCCGGCAGTACTCCTGATGACACCAACGAGCGTAAAACAGCGTAAAAGCGGTCAACAGGCTCAGTCTTCAACCTCATCTTTAAAGGATGGCGTAAGATGGCAGGCCGCGCAAGTCATACAGACGGCGCAGGAAGGCACTGTTGAACTGAGCAGCGACCGGTCCGGGTGGAGTATGAACACCGTGTGACCACGCCAGAGAATCGATCAAGTCTGATAGACAACAGGCTCTCATAGGCAAAGGCAGTCGATAGAGCAGGTTGAGAGCTTTATTACTATAGAGGATTGTGTGCGTATGATTTGCAAACGCTGCGGGAACACCCTGGCAGAAAATGCCATGATTTGTCCAATCTGTGGCACCGCTACGATACCGGCATCTGCAAGCGAGCAACCAGCTACCAGTTACGGTCCATTTCCACAGGGCAGCAGGCCGGCTGGGGGCTATGCACCGCAAAACAATGCGGGAGGGTACGAAAGGGGCTATGCACCCCCTCCACGATCCGACGGGCCGCAGCAAGGTGGGCAGGGATACAGTCCGAATTATGGTTACAGCCCACCCTATAACGCAGGATACGCGCCCGGCATCAATGTAACCGTCATCAACAATGTACCCGCGAGTGGGAGCCACGACAGCGCGCTCATCGTCGAGATCATCCTCTCGCTCTTCGGCATCTTTGGCGTGGGTTGGCTGATGGCGGGCGAGACCACCCCAGGGATCGTCCTCTTGATCTGCAGTTTTGTTATCTACTGGCCCATTGTCATTATGGGCACATTGTTCACTTTTGGCGTCGGTCTCTTATGCCTGGGGCCGATGATGATCGCCGCCATTATTATCAACGCCGTGCTCTTGAATAATGCATTAAAGCGCAAGATCGCACAGAAGTTTGTCTATGTACAGCAGCAACCACCAATGCAGATGCCCCCACAGCGCTAAGCGAGGCGCTGCGAGGGCACAGGGACGCCTTTTTTCCTACTTTGGAAAGGCGAGGCGGCGATATTTCTCTTTCGACTCCAGCCATGCCTCATCGGACAGGCCGAGCTTCTCACGCAACGCTTCAAACGAGACGCCGGACTGAAGCTGCTGCACAGCGTATGTGTCACGCAGGAGCTGCAACGTCACCCGTTTTTTGAGATCGGCGGCCTTGACGGCCCTCGCCAGGATATAGTTCAGGTTGCGGTCGGTGCACTCGAAGAGCGCATCGATGGGCTTATAGCGCGTCCGATACGCCTGGAAGATCTCAGTGAACGCGGCAGGCAGCGCGAGTCTACGCTCGCGGTGCTGCTTGCCAGTTGAAGGTGCGAAGTGCACAGTCACCACTGGCGTCTGTGGATCAGAGAGATCGACATGCTGTAACTTCAGTCCCATCACCTCTTCCTTCTTCAGCCCGGCGTAGAGAATAAGATAGATGAGGCAATGGCAGCGCACATCCTCCGCAGCGACATCGAGCAGGCGTTGTATCTCGTCAGCGAACAGCAGTTGTGGCAAAGGTGGCAGCGGACGTTCCAGCGTCAGGCTCGCCGATGGATCTTCCCTGATTACGCCCTCGCGGGCCAGCCATGAAAAGAAGTTCTTCAAAAAGGTGACGCGGCGTGCCATCGTCTTGGGGGCGGGTGGTTGCCCATGCGTCCCGAACTTCAGCTTCATCAGCCAGTCAGTAAGATGTTCTTTTGTGATGCGCCCGATCGGGGTATCGTGTCCGTGGTAATCGCCGAACATCTTGAGATCCGAGAGGAAGCAGGTCACGGTATAGTTCGACTTGCCGCGCAGCAGCAACTCCTGCCGGTATGGTAGGGAGCAGGCAGCCAGGCTAGATTGATCGGTCAGCGGATTGGTGCGCACGAGTGGAGGAAAGGGCGTCTCCAACGGGTCAGGTGGTTCCGCGATCACGGTTGGAGCGCCAAAGAGACTTGATTGCAGGACAGTGCTATCGTCAGTCAAAGCCGGTTCTGGTTGGCTTTCCGGCTGAGGGTCCTTCTGCATAGATCGCTCCTTGATAGATTTTATTGCTTTCATTCCCTGTGGTTTCATTATAGCAGAATGCTAAGATTTAGCAACTATGTTCGTGCCTGTGAAGCAAGTATCTCTACGAATCTTAAAAACGCGACGCCCTCTGAAGCGCCTGCTTCAGAGGGCGTCGCGCAGCATACTGCTTCCATCTATGTATTTGGGGACCGGGACGGGCTATTCAGCTTCGTCCAGGTCTTCGGGTTCGCCTTCTTCCTTGTCCTCTTCATCGTCATACTCATCCAGGTAGGTGAGGTCCGAATACTCGGGTGAGTAAGACTCTTTGCGAATCTGGATGGTCGGGTTGATCGTTGGGAAAGGTTTTAAGCCTGCAGGCGTTGCCGGACCCTCCATCTGGACCTCGTAGGCCGCCCCCTCGCGTACCAACACCTCTTCCCCCATGGCTACCGACTCGAAGCCCAGGCGACGTAGATCCATTACCATTCCTGGCCATATATCTTCGGTATCGATCGCCCACCACTCACGTGCCAGGTAGCGCACAGGTCGCACACGTAGAGGGCGATTGAAATCGCCCAGATTCGCCAACAACGATGCACGTTTACCCTCGGTTTTTTTCACGACTATAAACCGTCCCTTCTTTGCTAGGGCACAATTACATTGTCCATCCGACTACTCGGATTGCTGGACGCTCTCGAAGATTCTCTTCTTTGCCAGCTCCCTTTAAACGGAAATACGTTGTATGCTCATACCATACCACATAAGTGTTTCTGTTTGCCAGTGAACAACGTCACAGCAAATGTCGAAGACATCACATACAATAAAACGTACAAGAGAGTTCTCATTTACGGCGACCTCTCTCATTGACAGCATTTCCAAAACAAGGCATACTGCCTATAAGTTGAAGCATATAAAGCATGTTCCCTCATATCTCTAGGAGGTACAGGAGCTATGAGTCTGGCTAAAAAAAATCTCAAAGCGCTTCCCGATACGACGCTGCGGCGCTTACGCAATACACCGAGCTATTTCTTTCTCATCTGGCGCTGGAGTACATGGTTACTCGCGCTGGTCGTAATTTTAACGGCAGACAAGCAGTATAAGGCCCTGCCCGTGTATAATACCTGTCTCTATCTCCTGCTCATCGCGTTCCTCCAGACGCTTGTCGTGACGCTGTACGCGCCCGTGTTGCAGATCATGCTGCCGCGTTTTGGTATCCCGAACATTCTGCGTAGTTTCTGGCAGCGGACGGAACGAGCGCCGGCAGAGGGCGAAGAGCCGGAGATCGTCCCTCCACTCGCACGTACACGGAACCCCTATTGGGATATCGCGATCTACAGCATGGATGTGGTCATCTGCGGCCTGATCATGTACTACAGTGGGCCGTTTGGCATGCAGCCGAACTTCGGCGTAGGCTCGCCCTTTTACCGCTACGGCTTTTCTACAGCCTTCGCGGCGGCGTTTGCTTATCGCTATCGGGGAGGATTGGCGGCGGCCATCGGCTACGACCTGTTCGTGGTGTTGGGCGTCTTGCTTCCTGCTCCCGGCGGGCATCCTTACCAGGCAAAAACTATAGATATCATCAGCTCACTGTTCGATGCTCCTCTGGCGGCTATCCTCGCCGCATATCTCATGTCCCTGCTCGGAAATATAAGCAGCAGCAAAAAACAAGTACAGATGGATGGGCGCAGACAGAAAGCGCTGCGCGCTATTGGCGAGATCATCCTGCGCCACGCGAACGACAGGTCCGTCCTGCTCCAGAAAAGCGCCGAGGCGATCCACAGCGGCGGACACTTCCAGCGCCTGGTCCTGGCCCTCGTCAGCATGCCAGCGAGCGAGGAGCAGGAAGACGGCGTGGGTCAGACGACAAGCGACGTAGCACAACTGGAGGTCACGACCTGCATCAACGTGGATATCTCAGTATCCGAACCAAAGATGCCCGAGCGGGACGAGGCACTGCTCAAACAGGTTTTAGAGACAGGCGAAAGACTGGTCATCTTCGAGCCATTGACGAAGCCACGCGATCGGCAGGAACGATACGCACGCCTCTATATGCCGTTCTTCAAAAATGGGCAGGTGCAAATGATTCTAGGCGTTGAGAACCTGCGCCGGACGCCGTTCGAGAGTAAACAGGAGGAATTTCTGTCTATCGCGGGAACGCAGTTGCTCATCGCGCTCGATAATATTCGCCTGACCGAACAGACCGTGCAGTTGGCCGCAACGGCTGAGCGCACACGCATTGCACGCGAGATCCATGACGGCATCGCCCAGACCGTCTATATGCTCAGCCTCAACGCGGAGACATGCTCAACGCAGGCGCACCGCATCGTCGAGGCATCCGAGGAGGACGCGGAATTGGTAACGCCGCTCGCCGAGCGCCTCGATAGGCTGGTGACGATCTCCAAACAGGCGTTGTGGGAGACGCGCAACTACATGTTCTCGTTGAAGCCCCTCATGAGCGGCGCCACGACGTTGACACAGATGCTGAACAGCCAGTTGCGCGAGTTCGAGGCCATCAGCGATCTTCCCGTTCATCTGGAGGTGCAGGGAACCGAAAAACAGAGAAGCGACGATAGCAAGATCACGCGCCGACAGGCGATGGTCGGCGCGGCGATCTTCCGCATCGTGCAAGAGGCGCTCACCAATGCCTACAAGCACGCAGACGCCTCCCAATTATGGGTCTATCTAACGTATACATCTGATGAGATAGATGTGCAGGTGCGCGACGATGGACGCGGGTTGCAGGCAGCTTATTATAGTTATGACCTCTCGATGCAGGGGAACCGCCAGCGCGTCTACTCGGGGCACGGCCTACGCGGCATGCGTGATCGCGCCGAAGAGCTGGGGGGAACATTCGAGCTGATCGAGATACCTGAAGGTGGCGTCAAGGTACACGCCCGGATACCGGTCTAACGGTGTCCACCACAAGGAGGCCAGGATGGCAAAGATACGGTTAATGATCGTGGATGACCACGAGGTAGTGCGCCTGGGTATGCGCGCTGCGTTCGATCTGGAAGCGGATATTAGCATCGTCGGCGAGGCAAGCAACGGGGCCGAGGCGCTGGCAAAGATGAGCGTACTGGACCCCCAGGTGATTCTGATGGATGTGCGTATGCCAAAGATGAACGGCATCGAGGCGTGTCGCGAGATCAAGAGCACCCACCCCACGGTCTCTATTTTGATGATCACCTCTTTTACCGATGAGGAGGCCGTCTTCGCCTCGATTATGGCGGGCGCCAGCGGGTACCTCCTGAAAAACGTGAGCCGGGCGGAGCTGCTCAAGGCGATCCGTAACGTGGCTGCCGGGCAGTTGCTGCTCGATCCCAACACAGCCCAACGCGCCAGAATGCGCATGACGACGCTGGCCGATGGAACATCGCGGCTTCCTGCCGGGGAAGAACTTACAGAGCGCGAGCGCGAGGTGCTCGCCCTGGTCGCCCGTGGCTACACTAACAAGCAGATAGCTGAGGACCTGTCGGTCACGGAGAAGACGGCGCGCAACCACGTCAGCCATATCCTGGAGAAGCTGGGCCTGGCGCGGCGCAGCGAGGCGGCGGCCTATGCCGTTGAGCATAAGCTGTTCCCACCACAGAAGTACGACTTCTAGTAATCCCCTACTTGGGGAAGACCTGGAGATTCGTATAGTAAACATCGGCATCATCGCCGCCGCTGGCCGTTGTGGCAACGAACGCAATATTACCGGTGGTGAAGGTCGTGTCCTGCACGCCCTTCAAGAACACATTGTTCGCGTAGAGGTCCAGCGTTCCCCCGTTCGCCCAGACCTGCAGCGTGTTTTTTACATTGTTGCCGGTCTTCAAAGCGGGCGACGCAGTCCAATCCTGCAAAATGGTCACGCTCGGCAAGCTAAAGTTATTGGAGCGCGAGAGCCTGTACTGTCCCTGGCTATTTACCTCAAACAGATAACCAGCGTAGGCGCCGCCTAACCCCTGATTAGTGGTACGGAAGAAGATGCCGCCCGAATTGCCACCCACAATGGTGACATCGACCGAGGCGGCCAGATTGGCATAAGAGAAGCCGGTCTCAATACATCCCTTCAGGGCACTACTGAGATTCGACGCCGTTTGCAGCACATGATAACCGTTCGACTGAAAGACGCAATTGGTGGTGTCGGAATCCCATTTCGCGCTCTGTGTGGTGGGATTGTTCGCATTGGTCAAAGGGTCTGTATAGCTGGCTGCACCGGCAGTCACGGTCTGGATCACGCCAGCGGTCGCGGTGACCTGCGCCTGCGCCGTCGCCGTCGGAGCAACCACAGCGGTCGCCGTGGCATTTTTACTCGCCTGCACTGTCGCGCTCACCGCCGCCTGTGCCGTCGCCGTGGCGTTTTTACTCGCCTGCGCCGTCGCCGTGGCGCCTGTTACCTGCGCCGTCGCGGTCAGATCAGTCGTCGGCGTGGTAGCGGCGGTCGTCGCTACCGGCGAGGGTGTGGGAGTGCTGTTGCTGGGAGATTTGATGACCGCGATATAGAATATCGGCAAGGCAACGGCCAACAGCGTCACCAGCGCCAGTACGGCCACGATGCGTCCTCGCTTGCTTCCAGGAACGGCCTGCTGAGCTGCAACCGGATAGGCGTGCGACGAATACTCATATGGAACCTGAGGATAGGCACCGGTTGCGGGCGTCACGGGCGCGGGTTGCGTCATACGGGGCATGACGGGAGACTGCGCCAGGGCCAGCTCATCGCGCGCAGGCCGGACAACCGTGTTTAGATCGCCCCAGACAGGAGAACTGACGAACGTATCGAGATCACGCGTGCGTGGCGCGCTGACGGCGCTGCAAAACGCATCGGCCAGCCCGGTTGCACTCTGGTAGCGGTGCGCGGGATTTTTCTCTAACGCACGCAGCATGACGCGCTCGACCTGCGGAGGGATGTCCGGCACGAAGGTGCGCGGTAGTGGAGGCTGCTTGCCAACGTGCATTGCCACGACTGCGATCTGTGTATCACCGGTAAAAGGCAGGCGGCCTGTCACCGCCTCGAACAGCAAGATGCCCAGAGAATACAGATCGCTGAGCGCGTCGGCCCTATGATGCGGCTCAAACAGTTCGGGCGCGACATAATCAACGGTCCCGAGCACGTTCCCTGTGCTGGTGAGTTGCGTCGCATCGGTCGCGGTGTGCGCGACGCCAAAGTCGGAGAGGAAGCAGCGATCGTCGGAGTTGAGCAGCACGTTGGAGGACTTGATGTCGCGGTGGATAATCCCCTGCGCGTGAATATAATCGAGCGCGGAGGCGATCTCGCGCAGGTACTGGCAGGTCTGCTCCAGTGTGAGCGGATTGCGTCGAATACGCGAACGCAGCGTTCCACCGCCCATAACCGGCATGACGATGTAGTATTGCGGGACACGATCGATCACAGTTTCGCCCGCGTCAAAGATAGGCATGAGATGAGGATGGTGCAATGACGCCATCAGCCGCGCCTCACGGATGAAGCGCTTGAGCATCTCTTCATCCTGACGTTTGAATACTTTGATCGCGACTTCGCGCTCGAAATGCGGATCGAAGGCCAGATATACATCAGCCATCCCACCACGCCCGATCAGTTGCTGCAGTTCATAGCGGTCGAGGGTTCTCCCCTCCAGATCTACCATAGATTATCTCCGAGCCATTGACGATGAGCAGATGCCCATTCTTTGTATGCCTACACATTATAAACGAACTGGTCATCTTTTTGTTACTTCTTTCGCGATTGTACCAGATGCGTGGGTACTTCATTACACTTTTACATAGTGACCTGAGTTATCATCGTAGCGATATACGGGGTTGTCCGGCTGAAATTTCAGGTTGCCAATCTGCTGCGTGAGCCAGAGAAGCACCTGTGTACCAGCAGGGAGCTTCAACCTGTAGCCCCAATGGTTGAGCGCGCTGGAGCCCGTCACCCCAAAGAGCCAGGAGCCATTGTCGTCGTCGATTGTGTCAGGCATGAGCTGATCGCAGGAGAGCGAGTTGTCGTCGTGGACATTATTCACCTGGAAATCGCAGGCGCGCAGCGACATGCCGTTCAGGGATGCATTCGGATCGGCGTAGGGATAGGTATCGAAGCCTGGAACGGCCTTGCGCCCAAACATGGCCTGGGCCCAGATCCAGTCGCCGGTTTGCAGGTCCAGCGTCGTCTGCACCAGCAGATGGATCTGCACGTTGGGAGCAAGGCGCACCGTCAGGTTGCAGCCACCGGAACAATCGGGGCCCGTCTGCTCGGTCGGGACGTTGATGAGCGGCGTCGGCAGGACCTGCTGGGGCGTCGTCGCGTTTATCTTGAGCACGAGGCCGCCAAAGGCGACCAGTGGATACTGTGGCGAAAGTGGCAGCACCATGCCGGGTTGTAGGTCGAGGCAATTCTTGCCCAGCGAGGCGTTCAGCGCCTTCACCGTTGCCGGTTTTACGTCGCTGAAGACCTGGCCCGCGTCGTTCATACGCATCTGGAACGTCAGAATAGAGTCGCAGGAATCGCCTTCCTGCGCCGTATAGAGGATCGTTCCGGCACGCGGCAGCAGCGTGGGAAAGGCCGGTGGCGGCGTCGGCGTCGCCGAGGGCGCAGGAGCGGCGAGGGCGCTAAAAAGCTTCGTGGCAGATGGCAGCACCTGGTTGCCGAGGCGCGAACCAAACAGATAGGTTGGAATCGCCACGGCAGCGAGCACGGGCAGCAGTAACAAAAGCTTCCACGGAATTCCGCGTGTTACCAGGCGTATGTTCTCCCCAGGCGTACTCCGTGGATGAAAGCGTCGGGCCATCGATCAACTTCCTCTCTAACGCTAGATTAGCCTCTTCCAATGTGCATTATAGCAGGAAACGACTGTGGCGGCTATTCCTAAAAAGGAGTAAAAATGTTAGAAACGGTTCGCTTTCACATTTGTGTTCGTGTTATCTATCAGCGACGTACCGGTACCCACACTGTTTGAAGTACAATCCGCATCACAGCGAAGCAACGAGATGGTAGCAGTCGGAGGACGGCCTGCTACGTGAAGGTTGATGACATATGTACATTCCTCGTTGCGAATCATCAACTTGATAATTATTTTCATAACCAATAAATAACTATAAATTTACTCATATAGTATTACCTATTCGTTATATTTCTTTATGGATAGAGATATGCAACGTCGACATGTTGCATACCTACCAGATTGTCAAACAGGAAATAGAGTTCTTATGTATCAGAAAATTATCGCGCAATGACGCTTGATCATAGATATAGAGAATTTATGAAAAGGAAAATATAGCTATGCAGGCAGTATCAACTTCGCAAGAGCATAGAGATGTGACAGATCCAATATCAGATTTTGTCCCTATTCTTATACAAGAAATCGAACTGAGTCAGCCACTGTCGCCACTTTCAGCATATGATAAACAAAAAGGACAGACCTACCAGCGCACGCGTTGCCTGGTTCGTCTGCATACACAGCCTCTGGGCCCGGTTGATTTCGCTTTTACTAGCAATGAGCTATACCCCGACGAATATGCACCGCGCATCTGGGAGCTGCTGGGAGAGCAGATCAACGCGCATCTGCGCGAAGACAGCTTGCCAGAAGTGACGAGGCTGGATGCCGCAGGGCTGTCGAGTATGCATACACCCAGGTGTATAGAAGAACGTGAAAACTTTCTTCAAACAGCCCCATTTGTAAGCGTGATACTCGCCACTCGTGATCGTCCCGACCGCTTAGCTCGCTGCCTGCCGTCATTGCTCAGTTTGCGCTATCCAGACTATGAAGTAATTGTAGTAGATAATGCTCCTTCAACCTCGGCAACGGCTGATTTCATTCAGCAGAGGTATGCAGATGAGCCAGGGATACGTTATGTACGCGAGGATCGTCCAGGATTGTCTTTAGCGCGTAATCGAGGTATTCAAGAAGCCAGGGGAGAAATCATCGCATTCACAGACGATGACGTGGTTGTAGACACCTACTGGCTGGCTGGATTGGTAAGAGGATTTGGAACACTGGAGAATGTTGCCTGCGTGGCAGGTTTAATTCTGCCACTAGAACTGGAGACGCCTGCACAGTTTCTCTTTGAGGCTCAGGGAGGTCTCTCCCACGGATTTTCCCGTCGAATTTTCGACTTGCGTGAGCATCACCAGAAAAACCCCTCTTATCCCTATATCGCAGGAGCCTGCAGTGCAGGTGCAGGCGCGAGTATGGCATTTACGGCAAGCTTTCTCCGCAGCGAAGGCGGTTTCGATCCTGCTCTTGGAGCTGGAAGCCCGACCTGTGGAGGCGAAGATGTTGTAGCATTTCTGCATGTAATCCTCCATGGATATCGCCTGGTTTACGATCCAGCTTCCTTGATTTATCACCAGCATCGTCGGGACTACACAGCCTTACAAAAACAACTCTATGGTTATGGGATAGCATATACTGCCTACCTGACCAGGATCCTGATAGACCATCCCCTGCTCATTCTTGACTGCCTCAGCAGGTTTGTGCGTTCCTTATTCGTTCTCTGGCGTCATAGAGCAGGGACGCCCATGTCAGCAGAAAAAGCCACTCCCATTCCACAAGAATTAAAACTACTCCGAAGAAAGGGACAGCTTCGTGGGCCATTGACTTATATACGAAGCCGCTGGTCCTCCGGATGGAGACGCAAGAAGTTGGCTTCCTCGCAGGCTGGTATCGATGCAATCAGATAGAGTATGTTGTCTTATAATTCTGGCAGGTGAAATTTGCGCATAGACCTTATGTGGATTGTGAAAGCCGCCTTTCGGGGGATAAAAGCGAATCGTGTTATGCTTATCAATACGGGGTCATTGGTAGGGACAACAGCAGTCACCTCGGGCCTCGGCTTTGCCTACTGGTGGGTGGCGGCACACCAGTATACACCAGAAGCGGTTGGCCTCGCTTCAGCTAACGTTTCGGTAATGATGTTACTGGGCGGTATTGGCATGTTTGGATGGGGGACGTTGCTCATCACCGAATTATCTCGTCAGCCAGGACGAGAAGTTCCTCTTATCAGTACGAGCCTTGTTGTAGTAGGAATTATTGGAGGGATCATTGGCGCTCTCTTCGCAATTTTCGCCCCTGATATCTCCGCCCAATTTGCATCACTGCGAGCCAGCGTCCTGGATATTGTTGCCTTCGCGGTAGGTGTCAGCCTTACAGCAGTCACAGCGATCCTTGATCAGGCCCTCATTGGCATTCTGCAGGGAAATCTCCAGTTCTGGCGCAATGCCTTCTTTTCCGCGGCAAAGCTGGTTTTGCTTTTTGCTGCCGGATTATACTTGACACAGAAGACAGGCATGACCATTTACATGGCCTGGACAGTGAGTATGGCGTTCTCTGTGGTCATTGTGATTGTCTATGCATTCTTTAAGCAAGGGTGGCAGGGCAAAACTTATCTGCCACAGTGGGAGATATTGCGCAAATTAGGACCAGCAGCGTTCCAGCATCATTTGCTTAACATGGTCCTGCAGGTACCCACGCAGCTTCTGCCAGTGCTGGTTGCGACATTGCTTTCAGCACAGATGAATGCCTGGTTTTATGTCTCCTGGATGCTCGCCAATTTTGTCTTTGTGGTGCCCAATTCGCTCACCATGGTTCTGCACGCGATGAATTCGGCTGATCATGCATCTTTGAGGAAGAGAGCACGCATGACCATAGGCATTTCGTTTGCCGTCAGTGCGATGACAATTGTGGCACTCTTCCTGGGAACAAAGCTGGTGCTAGGTGTATTTGGGAGAGTTTACGCAGATCACGCGACCTGGTACCTGCGTATTCTAATCCTGGCAGCCTTTCCAGCCATTATTAAAAATCACTACATTTCCTTCTGTCGTATCCAGGATCGTATCACCAGGGCCATGATTGGCATGGCGATTGGAGGGATACTCGAACTAGTTGGCGCGGTGCTGGGCGCATACCTGGGGGGCTTAACAGGATTATGCCTGGGTTGGCTCGTCGCAGTCCTGCTTCAGGGATTGTTCATGCTGCCTTTCGTTTATCGCGTAATCAGGCCTGCTAAGGTGTTCTGGATGAGCCATCCACACAGTTCCGAAAATTTACAGGAGAAACAGCAATGGAAATCAATGCAGCAAAGATAAATTCCACAGATAAGGATAAGGTAAGTAGTGTAGATATAGATAGGGTCAAGATAAACAACGTAGGTGGTTTACGTCATTTCAGGCGACCTGATGTGATGGATATCATTCTATTCTTACTTCCTCTTATTGCTCTCTTTTTATGGTCCATATCATTACAAACGATATCGCTCAACGACATGAATAACCTGGGTTTGATTTCAGCGCTCTCACCCAGGATTATTGTAGCGCTGGGTATTCTGGTAATATGTTTCACTTTAACCTTGCAGCGTCGAGAGGTTCGAGTATCGCTTCTTGCGTTCCAACTCCTTTGTATCATTTTGATATTATACGCGACTCCAAACCTGATCGAAGAAATGCCTCGTTTCACCGTTGTATACCGACATGCAGGGTATACCGATTATATCATGAAAACAGGAACAGTAGATCCCTACCTAGACATCTATTTTAACTGGCCTGGCTTTTTCGTACTGAGCGCCCTATTCACAAAGGTTTTTGGGTACTCTACTATTCTGAGCTATGCAGGCTGGACACCACTTTTCTATAATCTGATTTACCTCTGTCCGATGTATGTGATCCTTACGTCGATAACAACAAATAAGCGTGTTGTCTGGCTCGCTCTTCTGCTCTTCCACCTCACCAACTGGGTCGGGCAGGATTACTTTTCCCCCCAGGGCTTGAATTTCTTTCTCTATCTTGTGATCATCATGATACTCGTGAAGTGGTTTAGAATACCACCGAAGATGCAGGTACAACTGGGGAAGGACACCTCATTCACACAAAAGTTTTTTGCCTGGCTCAAAGCTCCAGATCCACAGTCTTCATTCGTTGAACCATGGCAACGACGAGGTCTGTTATGTTGTCTGATTCTGGTGTATGCGCTCATAGTATTCAGCCATCCGCTGACTCCTTTCTTCACGTTGTTAAGTGTATTTGCTCTGGTTATACTTCGCCGCTGCTATCCGTTCTGGCTGCCGTTTCTCATGACCGCTATGACTCTGGCCTGGGTTCTCATTATGGCGCAACCATATGTGTCCCAGCATATCAATACGATAATTGGCACTTTTGGGGATCTGACCGGCAATGTACCAAAGAGTATTACTTCTGGAAATTTGCCAGGAGATCCAGTCTACCAGGTTATCGCCAGGATGCGTCTCTATACGACGCTTCTATTCTGGTTCCTGGCATTTCTTGGCTGCATTAAGCGCTTGAGGCAGGGACATCGGGACGTTACCTTCTTTCTCCTGGCTATATCAGGATTTCCCCTGATAGCGGCGCAGAGTTATGGCGGTGAAATGCTAATGCGCATCTACCTATTTACAGAACCATTTATGGGCTTCTTTGCCGCAGCGCTGTTTTTTGACAATTCGCCAGCAATAGCGGCTAAACCTGCAGGAAAACGTGCAACTTTTCCATGGAGAACTGCCATCATCATGGTAGCCAATTTGATCTTACTTGGCAGTTTCCTCTTTACGCGCTATGGGGATGAGCGTGTGGATTATGTCTCCTACGATGAGTGGCATGCAACGCAATACCTGTATCAAATAGCTCCGGCCAACGCCTTTATTCTCGAAGGCTGGAATGACGCGCCTCTGAGTTTTGAGAACTACGGAAAATACGACATCAAGTCACTTACCGACTCTCTTCCAGAAGCCGTTATTACTACCAATCCTCACGCGGTCGTTCAGTTTCTTGAGAACGAGAACAATTCTCATACCTATATGATTTTCTCGCAGGAGCAGCAGATGCACGCAACATCATGGAATGGATTGCCAGACGATGCCCTGCAACGATTAGAAACAGACCTGCTTCAGACCGGCAAGTTTAAATTAATTTACCGCAATTCTGATGCACAGATATTGCAATTTATTCCATGAGCAAAGGGAGATATGCTTTGAAAAAACTATTATGGCCGACGATTATTATTCTCTCTACACTGGCTACTGGCCTGGTAAATTTTGTACTTCCAGACGTCTTTGGGCGACCCATTGTTTTGCTATGGTTTTTGTCTGTCTGCCCTGGCATGGTGCTCATACGTTTTCTTCAACTGAAAGAACCTATAGTAGTATGGACGCTCGCTATTGCATTGAGTTTAGCAATTGATGCAGTTACTGCTGGTACCCAGATGTACTCAGGCCACTGGTCCCCTTCGATAACACTAGCAATACTGATGGGTATATGTATCATAGGTGCACTTATCCAGATTCTACAGATAAGCGCAAAGAGCACGGAAAGCGTATTTTAACAGTCTATCATTTAGTGTACGTTTGAAAAGAGGCGGTAATCAACCTGAAAGCCGTTACCAGCAGGTACGTGCTTTTCAAAATCGTCTCAAGCAAGGAGCAATACTATGAAACTGGCCAATTTTTTCCCTTTTATGGAATATCGTATGAATTATATTCAATGGTGTCTGCGTTATCCCAGGCTGTGGAATGATCGTTTTTGCATTGGGCATGGAAGTCACCTGAATATCGGCCCCAGAGCCCAGCTTCAACTGGGCCAGGGTGTCCATTTTATGCACCATTTTCACGGCGATTTTTACGGGAAGATCACGATAGGTGACAGAGTCTGGTTTCAGCACAACTGCCATATCTCGGTCCATGAAGAGTTGACTATCGGTGACTATTCTATTTTCGGTGAAGGAGTATCCATCCATGATGAGAATCATGTCATCACTGCTGGCTCTGATCCAATCGGTGATCGCGGCTATATTGTAAAGCCAGTTACTATAGGCCGTAACGTCTGGGTGGGCGCAAAGGCTACTATATTGGCAGGCGTCCATATCGGGGACAATGCTGTGATCGCGGCAAACGCTGTCGTCACCCATGATGTGCCAGCTTATACGATAGTGGGAGGCGTTCCCGCTCGCGTGTTGCGCCATATCGAACCATCTGCACAACCTGTACTCAACGGTTGAGGACCATTGAGGGTAGAGCCACGAGGAGTCAGAACAGGGGATCTGAACAGACACTCATACAGGGAGCGACACCACCCGGCATGAAAACGGTCGTTTTCAGAGGAGTTACCTCAACTCATTTATGCGTACTTATAGAGTCTTATATAAGAGATATACATCTTCTGAGGAAAAACGGTCGTGTTATCAGGGCTTCCAGGCCACACCCCACCAACCGCAACATTTAGAACAATATAAAAGGGACGGTCGAAAACCCAGCCTTGCTGGGTGAAATCCGCCTTATCAAAAGTAGCATAATTATTACCATCCACAAAGAAGTAGAGGTGGCTGGGATCCCATTGCAGCGCAAAAACGTGGTAGGCATCGGCTAAAGTACCTCGCGGCACCTCGTAAGATTTAGAGAAATATACTGGACCATGCACCGTCCCATGATTAGTAGTTGGCTCTCGACCAATATTCTCCATTATGTCAATTTCGCCACAGGCAGGCCAGCCAACCGTCGCACAATCACTGCCAAGCAACCAGAAAGCCGACCAGATCCCCTGACCGGAGGGGATTTTGATGTCGGCTTCGAGACGCCCATAAGTAAAGCTAAAATGGCCCCTGGTACTTATGCGAGCAGAAGTAAATTGGCAGGGGCCATACCAGCATTGAAATCCTTCAGAACTGTTCTTACGGGCCTCTAACACCAGGTGCCCCTGGCCATCCTGATAAGCATTCTGATTCTTTGTATCGTACTCTAACTGCTCATTGCCCCAACCGTCGCCACCAACTTCAGCAGTCCATTTTTCCGGATCAGGAGGAGCGCCCATCGCTCCATTAAACTCGTCGTCCCAGACAAGCTTCTGAGTAGAAGTCCGATCTTTAGATGTTGACGTTGCTGTCGCTTTTGGCATTGCTGTTGGCATTATTGTTGCTGTTACTCTTGTTCCTACAACAGCAGGCATTCCTCCCGCACCGATGCCCTCTATCAGATGATAAGAAGCCATGATTCCCACAAGCACAACCAGGATAACCATAACCCCTGCTAATTGCCGCTGATAACGCAACTTATTTCTCCAATTTACGAGGGACTTCTTAGTAGCTCTCCAGCACCTCTTGAAACGCGATAAGGCAACTTTTTCTTTGAGCTGGCATCTTCGCGATCACGACCCGACGCCCGCTGACCTTTCAGATAGGCTCCTGGCCCATAAAACATTCCCTTGATTTCAAGAGTGATCAACTGCTTCGGATAAGGTACCATATTCTGATCACCATCATCAATAAGTTTACTCTTTTTACGGCTCGATAACAACCTATCTCTAAAGAGGAAAAAGGCAGCAAAAGGTATTTTAATAAGCAGATCAAGCGCTCTTGAAGGATGATCGACAATATTTTTTGTCAGGTAAGCAGTCAAACCCAGACCGTAATTGTAGATCTGTTTATGCAATGCAGCGTAGTCACGTCGATGCTGGTGATAGACCAATGATGAAGGCTCATAAACGAGGGTATAGCCTTCCATTATCACTTGAAAGAATGCTGCAAGATCTTCCCCGCCCTGCGCTGGACTGCCAGCACCCAGAGCAGGATCGAACCCGCCAACTTGATGGAGGAAAGCTGCCGTGAAGGCAATACTCGCGCCCGTGCCAAATTTGCCAGCCGAATACGGAAAGAGAAATGTATTTGGATGATGCTCATGTAGATCAAAGATGCGCCGCGTGAACCCTTTACTGAAGCCTCCATACTGCTCAAACCACGCCTGGTTTACTGTCTCCAGTTCCAGCGCCAAAACAAGGCCGGTGACGCATGCCACCTTTTCTGAACCTTGAAATGCACGTACCATTTCAACCAGCCAGAGAGGATCAACAATCACATCATCGTCTGTAAACGCCAGAATCTCGCCTTTAGCTGCCCTGATACCACGATTACGCGCCCATGAAAGACCCTGCCTATCCTCACGCTCATAGCGCAAATTGGGTGCGCTTTCCTGCAGGCGCTGAACCAGTTCGAAGGTATCTGCCGTACTGGGAGCATTGTCAACGACAATGATTTCATACGCTGGATAACGCAACGCAAACAACGCTTGCAGGCAGGAAACCAGACGGTCTGCACGGTCATGAGTTGATACGATTACACTCACCAGAGGAGCGTTCGCAAGGAACTCCTCTCGAGCGACAATACAGGCGGGAGTCCTGGACCACCAAAGCCCGGCGGCACTCAATTCTCCAATCGTGGGCAAGCCATCACTTTGTAAGTGATCATTAATCTGCTGATGCAAGGCATTCCAGATAGATGGGGCATATTGGTGAGGCTCTACTACCATACCATCACCACAATCCAGCTTGACTATTCCCAGAGGTTGCGAGTGCAGGCGCACTACGCAGTGAATAGATTGATAATGTTGTCCTGTCTGTCCGTTGACCGTAGTTAATGTTGGCAGTATCTCTGCAAGCTCAACTTCTGCAATACATACAGGTGCATAGGACTCCGTCGTAGCACTGTCTGGGCGCTCCAATACTGGAGAAATCGTATTTGTATCTATCATTTGTCTACTCCTTCTTTCTCTATGCCCCTGGCCGATGAGTTGATGCAATTTCCACGGGCATGATGCTTTTTAACCTATTCTTGAGAATATTTCTGGTACAATGCGACATCTATCAACTATAGAGTTGATCATGAAAAGCATATTCAGTCAGGAAAGGCTAGCTACCCTTTCAGTAGAAAACACACTTTCACCTCTTTTTTTGTAAGTACACATTCCCACCAGATACCCTGCTATCGTTGCAGATAAACCAACCACAATAGCGCCAGCGCGCGCTAAACCTGCAACATCTCTACGAAAAAAGGCAGAGCTGATGTCTCGTACAATACCTTGTGGGAGAACTTGTAGCGTATAAGTGCGCTCAGAAGCGAGGCTACTCTTTGTCCCCACATAACGAGCTACAGCGGCTTTGGACAGACCTTCAGAGTAACAACGCGCACAGAAGTAGCTCAAGGACGCTCGCTTCTTCGGTACACGATGGAGTACTCTGGCGGAGGGATGATAAAGGAAGACGCTTTCCGGCCAATATTGGCTTGCTCGAATACACAACTCTGTCTCTTCGCATCCAATGGGCCGCGATGCTACACGGCCTATATCATTACGAAAACCACCAACGCCATCAAAAACCGTGCGCCGCAAAGACATGTTGGCACCGATGGGATTACGAATAGGAGCGTCAACCTGGGGCATCCCCTGGTATGTACAACCTACGACCCAGTAGAACTCCTCAGGAAACCAGGCAGGCTTTGCTATCTCCCAGAGAGGCACCACCGCTCCACCAGTTCCTAACACTTGAGGATCTTCTCTATAGCGTTGTGTTAAGTATGCCAACCAATCAGGCTGTGCTACAGCGTCATCATCAAGGAATGCGACAAACTGGCTCTGTGCTATCGCAATACCACTATTTCGTGCATCCGAAAGCCCACGCGCGCCCGCATTTTCAATAATAACGATCCCCTCTATATGCCGCCTTAATCGCTTAAGCAGGTCTACATTATGATCAACAACCACAATGATCTCTCGCGGGGGAAGTGTTTGCCGCTTTAATGAGATAATTGCCTCATTAATATCGTTCCAACGCTCCTGCGTATGCACACAAATTATTACAGAGATGTCCATTGTCATGCGTTCCATTTTAGCTTTCTTGCAAGCATTTCTAACAATTTACGTTAGAAAACTATTTACGTGGCTACATAGCTCCATATATCTGAGTTTATTTATTCATGAACCGATGAGTGCCTGGATATGTTATACGAAGAAGTAAGGAGTGGACCTGAAAAGGTAGAACTCCACTCTTGTACAATTGTCTTTAACACACGCCACCCATCAGAAAAAGTGCGCAGGTTGCTCTGTCCATATAAGCGAGGATGCTCAAAGCTTGGCACCTCGATGGTTTTGAGGGCGGCCTTGTGCATACGTAGATTGATAAGCGTTTCAACCTCAAAACCATCACAATCAATCTCTACGTACTCAAGACAGTGCCGCCAGAAAGCATTATATCCATAGCAGAGGTCACTAAATCGTGTACCGAACAGCAGGTTGACTAGACGGCTTAACATATCGTTTCCCAGACGACGTAAGAAGGTGATGTCGTGACTTCCCCCTCCTTTACTGAAACGTGAACCTTTCGCGAAATCATATCCTTGCAATAAAGCAGCCACAAAACGCTCAATTTCATCAGGGTCTGCTGATCCATCAGCATCTAACATCACGATGATATCGCCAGTAGACGCAGTAAACCCCTCCTTCAAAGCAGCCCCTTTCCCTTTCCCTACCTGCTTGATAATGCGAATAGAGGGATATAATTGCATCGCAACGGCCACCGTGTCATCGCTTGAATTCCCATCAACCAGGATCACTTCGCTCACGATAGAGGGAAGATGTGGCAAGACATGTGGCAGATTTTTTGCTTCATTCATTGCTGGAATCACAACACTAATGCCTGGATATTGCATACGCTTATCCATGATAACCACCTATCTCGATAACTATTCTGCCTGAGATTCTACTTCTACTACTCTAATATAGTAAGCTCATCTTAGACAAAAACAAACAACAGACGTATTACATTATCAGTTGGGGTAATACAGACAATAATAAGCGCGACTAAACGCGTACAATCCCTTGTTGGAAGGGTTGCTTCCGAACTGACTTCTTCGGATAACAACCATTTGCGGGGAAACACTTCCCTGTGCCCTCAACCACCCTTAGATCCTATAGAATCATAAATGCATCAGGTTTCTTTATAGATGGATATAACCTTGTCGAAACTTCTCCTTTTTCTACGATATCACTATTATAAATACACTCCATTAACTTCTCATAGTGAAAAGGGTTATAGTATAGTTACGTAAATCCTTATCTTGTCAAAGTTTCTTAACTGAAGATCCTCACGAAGGTCTGTGACGTTTCTTTTCCCCACAGCGTTATATAGATAACGATTACCCGCGTGACTCATTCGTAAGGCATAAATGGCGCGCCGAGATTGTTTTGTGATATAATAACACTATCCTTCTATTAGTCTACTTTAAGGAGTTTTCTCATGCGTCCCCTTATCGGAATTCCCTGTCATACAGGGAATAGTTTTTCGCATAATCGTGAAAAGCCAATTATGTATGGTAACACGAGTTATATTCAGGCAATTGAGCATGTGGGCGGCATACCTGTCCTCATTCCCGTCTTACAAGATTTGAATGGACTACAAGCGCTTCTTCCTCGCCTGGATGGTCTCTTGCTCCCCGGTGGACCCGATGTAGATCCGCGCCACTACCGGCAGCAACCGCATAAACTCCTGGGTAAAACAAGTGCGTCCCTTGATGCATTGGAGCTGACGCTGGCGCGTTGGGCCATGCAAAAAGGAGTTCCCACACTGGGAATCTGTCGCGGCATGCAACTTTTAAACGTTGCGCTGGGCGGCGACCTGTACCAGGACCTCGGCGAACGCTGTCCCGACACGTGGCAGCAGCATTGCAACTGGGATCAGCCGCGCAACGAGTTCATTCATCGCGTCTCGGTCAAAGCCGGTAGCAGGATGGAAAAGATTCTCGGCCAGAGCGTTGTAGAGGCAAACAGCCTGCATCACCAGGCCGTGCATAAGCCAGGCAAAGGCGTTGTGATCAGCGGCTACAGCGAGGATGGTGTGGCGGAGCTGATGGAGGTCTCCGACCATCCCTTCATGATGGCAACACAATGCCATCCCGAAGAGATCTACCTGGATGAACCCGCCTGGACGCGTCTCTTCGCGGCCCTCATTGATGCCTCCACAAAGAGAATGATGCAGCAGGTGGAGTTGTCCGGCACGTTCGTCGCTGTGACGGACTACGCGGCGTAAGTGATAATGAACGGTCTCGCACGTGACCGCAAAATAGATATATAGGGGAGCTGCTCGCTCCCCTTTTCACCTGGAATCCTTTCCGCTTACGAAGCGTCTGAGAGTGGCTTCACCAGCTTGACGTCCTCCTCCTGAAAACCGAGATGGCGATAGAAGCCACGTGCGCGCTCATTGGCCGCGCCGGTGTGCAGGGTGAGAAACGCGTACCCGTGCTCACGCGCCCATTGCTCGCACGCCGCAACCAGAATGCGCCCAACCCCGCGTCCCTCCGCGGCATCGTTGGTGGCAAGCTCCCCGATGTAAGCCTCTTCCTCGCCGGTAAAGTGATGTTCGTGCGAAACCGAGGCAACACCCAGCCGTTCACCGCGTTCGTCTTCGGCGATGAAGAGTGCCGTCTGCGTCCCATGCTGCTTCATGCTGTCCTCAAGCCAGCGCTGCACCGCTACCAGCATACGCTCGGGATTGCGCCAGGGCGCGATCCCGACGAGCAGTCGTGGCGCGAGGCCGAACACAAACGCTTCGTCGGCAGGCACATAGGGACGAACGCGAATTGGAGCGTCTTCCCGTGTGAAAGAAGTTGCATCCATAGAACACCTCCTGAAAAAGTTTTGCAGGCATTTTCGCGACTCAGGCGCTTTTACCTATGGTATCATAAACGGCGATAGGCGACCCGGCTCCACTCCATTCTTCTGATCCATCTGAGAATAGCGCAGCACATCGATATTGTACGCGTCAAGGAGTTGCTTGCGCGTCGCCTGCAGGCGCTCCATGATGATACCGGCACAGCGCTTCACCAGTTCGTAGCCGAAGTCGTGATCCTGCTCACACTGCTCGCGCAGGCGGGCACCGTCCAGCATAATGACACCGCAGGACTCGACGGCGCGCGCGCTGAAATGCCAACGATACGGCGCGAAGAGCCACGACCAGCCGAGCACGTCCCCCCCATCAATCGTCTCGATGGCAACGATGCCAAGATGGGGATCTGAGGTCTCAAGCGCGACCTTGCCACGGCGGATGACGTAGAAGTGTGTGGCCGGTTCATTCTCAAGGAAAAGATACGCGCCCGCGCCAAAGGAGGTGTTCGAGGCGCACTCACTGATCATATGGAGGTGCTCCGGCGCGAGTCCCTGAAAGAAGGGATAGTCCGCCAAAACGCTATCGAGTATCTTCACTGATGCTGCTCCTTACTAACTACGTTGCTACCTTATGAGTAGGTGCAGCATACACCAGGTACATCTCTAGAAGATCTCAATTGGTGGTCACTATCTCACAATGGCGTCAAGAACAATACGCGGTGGATTCAGAGCCAGCAGCGGCAAACAAATGTATGTTGTAATATGCACTATGATACCATTTCTTCGACAGGAGACACAAAATGAAGATAGGCATAGGTCTACCGGCGACTACGCCGGGCGTTCAGGGCAAACTGATTTTGAACTGGGCCAGGCAGGCAGACAAAGGTCCCTTTTCTACGTTGGGGCTCATTGATCGGCTGGTGTACGACAACTTTGAACCGCTGATCACGCTGGCAGCAGTCGCGGGTGCGACGGAGCGCATTCGCCTGACGACAACGATTCTGCTGGCTCCGTTGCACAGTGGAGCGCTTCTCGCCAAGCAGAGCGCCAGCCTGGACGCACTTTCAGACGGTCGACTAACGCTCGGACTGGGCATTGGCAACCGTGAAGACGACTACCGCCTCGCAGAGGTGCCGTTCAATAGGCGCGGCAAGCGCTTTGAAGAACAGCTCGCCTTGATGAAGCGCATCTGGTCGGGAGAGATTCTTGAGGGCGAAAACGAGCCGATCGGGCCGAAGCCGATCCAACCAGGCGGTCCCGAAATACTGCTCGGCGGCAACACGCCTGTAGCCTTACAACGGGTGGGCCGCTGGGGCAACGGCTTTGTTACGGGTGGCGGTGGCGCAGCTATGGCGCGGCAGAGCTTCGACACAGTGAGAAAGGTCTGGCAGGACGCTGGCAGAGCTGGCAGTCCACGGCTGGTTGGATGCTCATATTTCGCGCTTGGTCCCCAGGCAGCAGAACAGGCTAACGCATATATCCAGCACTACTACGGCTTCCTGGGGCCAATGGCTGCCCAAATAGCAAGCGGCGTTCCCAGCTCCTCCGATGCGGTGCGTGACACGATCAAAGCGTTTGCCGATACCGGCGCCGACGAGCTTATCCTCTGGCCGTGCATCGCTGAACTGGACCAGGTGAGCAGCTTAGCAGACATTATCGGAGGGTAGCCGATCGTTTAAGCAGCAGGTGGATAGCAGATAGATCATCCACCTGCTGCTTAAAGAGTTACATACTCCTGGCTCATTATCTGTAATTAGTAGAGCGGTTCAGTAACGGTCCTGTCTGGCGCCTCGCCTCTTTGAATATCGTCCGTCGCCTGTATGTCCTGACTGGCACTGCCTAAACGATTGTGCAAATCGACCAGGATCTGGCTGGCGAGATGATCCGGGCTGACGAAGAGCGACACGATATGCTGTCCCCGAAGCTCGTTCTTGAGCGCTTCCAGACTTGCTATCGCGGCTGAATCACGCTCAAAATAGGCAGGCGGAACTGGAACGGTGTCGTCCTTGAAATAGATCAGGCAAGGGATATTCCGCGCGCGGGCGCGCCGGTACTCCTTCTCGGTAATGCCGGAGCCGTAGCGGTGGGCAAAGATACCGACATAGATATTGCAGCGCTCCACCTCTAGCAGGCTGAACTGCTCAGGCGTATCGTGTTGGCTGCCGAAATATTGCATGCTCGCAAAGCTGGTATCCTGCATGCGGTGCAGGGCTCTTTCCACCGCCTCACGCTCCGGCTGTAGGTCCTGCCAGGTAGAACTGATGAAAATACGTACCTGCCTGCCCGGCGCAGCGGGGACCTCTTCAGGCACGCTGGCAGGACTCGTCCTCTTCTCAAAGGCTTTGGCATAGATGCGATTGCGTATGATGATGCGATTATCGGGCAGCATCCTGACGGCCCCGCTGAGATAGAGTTCGCGGAAAAGTTCATCGCCGACCTCTTCCGCACGCGACGACTGGCCGGACTGCAAGCGCGACCACAAGGCGGCGGCGCGCGGAGAGAGATGTCCCAACACCCGCGTCATATGCTTGAGGTTATTCAATAGATTTGCCCGATTGAGGATGCTTTGTTCAACCACCGACTCAACGTGTTGGGATGTCATCTCCACAGGACTTTTGTTATGAACCCGCTTTTCCAGGTCGTGGCAAATCTTCTGTGTCAGGTAAGGATGGCCGTCCGTCCAGGAGTAAATCGCTCGATGAAACGCTTCATCACCTGTGATACCCGCAAGTTCCAGGAGGTACGTAAGTTCTTGCGACTCGGACTCCGTAAAGTCGTTGAGCATGACCTCCGCGCCGATATTAAAGGGGGAGATGCTCATATCTTGCACCAGTTCGCTGGGATCGGTGGCACCGGCGAAGGCGATACTGATCGTGCCGTCGTAGTCATCGCGCTGGATGTAGAGGTTGCGCAGCGTCATGAAGAAGGTATCCGAGAAAGACAGGCCCGCGTTATCCTTCGCCCGCGCCACGCCCTCCACCTCGTCGAACAACAGGGCGAGGCGCGGCTGCTTTCCACGCCGGTGCAACGCCTGATCGAGCAAGTAGTTGCGCAGGTCGATCTGATTGGTTAGCACGGGCACGGAACCGGGCGTGAGCACCTTCCCCAGCGTCCTGCCCAGTTCGCCATACCAGTCGGTCTTGGAAAGATCCGTGAGCATGGAGAAATCGACATAGGCGCAGCGCCAGCCTATCTCCTGTAACTGCGCGGAGAGGTGCCGTAGCAACGAGGTTTTGCCGATCTGGCGTGGGGCGATGAGGTGAAGATACTCACCATCCAGTATAGTCGCCAGCGCCTCCTCATCGGCCTCGCGCGCTATATAGGTGCGGTGGCGCGCGGGAAGCGCGCCGCCAGCGTAAAAGATGGCGCTCATCAGACAATTCCTCTTTTCCTATGGAGTTCTGCATCGCCGTTCTGGCGATAGGTTTCGCAGTTGAGCGCGATCAGATCGTGAGGGCGCCCCGTTTTAGTAATGACGAGCGGCAGGGCGGTCACAGCAAATTCGTAGCCTTCGGCGGTGCGCTGCAGGATATTGCGCAGATCGACCAGGTTTTCCAGGGCCTCGTCGACCTGGTTCAGCGTTACAGCGAGGTTGAGGCGCTGCAAGGCAGCATGGGTCGTCGCCAGAGTGCGCACGTTCCCATCCGCGACCATGAGCAGAGTGCAGAGCCGCTCCAGCGCGGTAGCGCGCTCCCAATAGACATTCAAGAAGTCCTTGCGCAAAAAATCGTAATTAGAAGCCACAGCATCGACATCATCGAGAGTCAGACTGTGAAGATTGCGCTTGTGCAGACGCATAATCAGGCGCTGGCAGAGGCTCTGCACGACACTGGGATGACCGGAGGTAAAGTTCCAGATACGCTGCACCATCTCGGCCTCATCCTGCAGGAGAATCTCCAGTTGCTTCATAGGCCGGATCACGAGCTCCCGGACGGCATGAAAATCCAGGCGGCCTATCAGCATCTCGTTAGCGAAATTATAGAGCGGCGAGTTTGGATTCGCCAGTTCTGCGTGCATGGCCTGTTCGCCTGAGAGAATAAACGTACAGAGGCCGCTATTGCTCAGGGCGCGCAGGGAGTTGAATATAGGATAAGCTATCTCGCGATCGACCTCGATGAGCTTATCGGCCTCATCGAGCAGGATGACTGGCGGCATGTTCGTGTCCAAAGACTGAATCACGCTGGCGAAAGAGGGGAACGCAGCAGGAGAAGCGCCATTGGGAAACCACTGCCTGTTGTTGGTCACCGCCTGAATCAATTCATGTTCGGTAGGAGTGTAGGCACAATCGTGAAAGAGCGCGTGACAATCGGCGGCGGGTAGATTGACATCTTTCAGCCGTTGGAGCATGGAGGTTTTGCCGATGCGCCTGCCGCCTATCAGAACGTAGCTTGTCGTCGTCGCGTTCTCGGCGATCTCACGCAACTCGTGCTCGCGACCAAAGAACAGGTGCGTCGGCGTCGGTCCCTGCGACTTGTATGGAGATACAGCCGAGAGGCTTACCTGCGATAGGATAACGCGGCGCAGCGCCCTTTCTGGCTCACGCGCGGAGACGACATCCAGAATATCCTCGTGGTTGATCACAGCGATATCGTACGCGTACGTCTTACTGAACGTTTGCGCGAGGCGGCGCTTGATCTGATCGAGCCTATGGTTCTCACAGAAGAGCAGCAGAACCACGACACGCGCAGGCGTACGTCTCAGCAAAAGGCGCCGCAAAATCTCGATAGACGCATCCGACATCTCTATCTCGAAACTTACCAGCACCTGGTTAGAGATCTTCAGATTTTCAAAGACGACCCGCGTATCGATCGCAAAAGCCATGAAACCTTGCAGGTCCTGCGCGCTGACCTCGCCAAACCCGACAGAGAAGGAGAGATGCTGAAAAATTGTGCTGATAGAGCGTTTGCAGGCCGCGCTATCTTCAGTGCCATCCTCGATGTGCTGAATGACCTGCACAATCAGATTGTCCATACGTTGAACGATCTCGGCGCGCTTCAAATAAAGGGTATGGGCATTCTCCTGGTGCTCCAGATATGTCTCAGGATGCGCCTGCACGTAACGTTCAAGCACCTGATCCACATACGTCATAGGAACGCCTGGAAAGAGCGACGCGTCGACCGCTCCCTGGCGCACGAGCGCCTGACGCACCACACTGTGATACATATCCCAATAGTAGTTGCCTAGATCTTGGGCCGTCGCCAGGCTTCTTTCATGCTCACGCTCAACGCTCACAACGCTCATTACTTCTCGCAGGCGCAAGAACAGGTCCTCGATCTGCTCCGTGATCTCACCGGTCGCCACTATCTCCAGAGTCGCCGAGATCATCGTTTTTTGCAGTGAGGAGGTCGTTGAAGTTCTCACCTCCGCTATATCCATGTTTGCATCGGCGATCACCGCGCTCACGTCACGCAACAAGCCGCCGCGATCGCGTGCCAGGATGGTGATTGGCACCAGGTAACGCTCGGGCTGGATCTGCTGCCAGTTCACCGCCACCAACGCGCTGGGCACCTCCTGCATGATATCGTAATAGGAGCGCAACATACGACAATCGATGCAGTGAACCAGGAATTCGCTGTCAGAGGCAAGCACACCTACGATAGGCTCGTCAGGGAAAGGGCAACAACAGGATGCGAGCGTCGCGAGGCGTATATGCTCGCGGGCTGATGGCGCTGCGCTTTCTGGAACGATCGTGCGCGTGCCTTCATGCTGGTTGCGCGCATGCACTATCTCTTCGTGAGCTTTTAGATAACGCTTGATCTTCAACCGCGCCCCGGCGGTACGCGCAAAAGCGGTCCACTCCTGGACGGGATGCGCGTCTGGGCTCACGATTATGTCGACGATCTCGCCGCCCTTGAGCTGATAGTCCAGCGTCACCGGACGCGTCACCAGACGATCCGAGTCGTCGACATTCGTAATGACGCGACCGCCCGCGCAGTGCTCGCCCAGGTCTGTATGGATACGATAGGCCATATCCAGGATGGTCGCGCCTGGCGGCAGGTATTTCACCTCGCCCCTGGGCGTAAACACGAAGGTTTGTTCGCGAAAAATATCAGTGGTCGCGGTGGAGACGACGCTGCCCTGTGGTTGATCGCGTTGCCACTCACGTAGCAGCTCAATCCAGGAGCGCATCTCCCGATAGGAAAGGCGCCAGCCGCCAGATGCAGCGCTATCTTTTCCCATACGATCTTTCAGATACCAATAATTGGCGATACCATAATTAGCCGTGCGGTCCATATCCTGGGTGCGCACCTGAATCTCCGCCGATTGCTGCGGCGAGACAGAGACGGTCGTATGAAGCGATTGGTAGCCGTTCAACCTGGGGGTGGCGATAAAGTCCTTGATGCGCCCATCCCTGGGTCGCCACAGGGAATGGACGTGACCCAGGGCAAGGTAGCAATCATGATCGTAGTCAACAAGGATACGGAAAAGGCCGAGATCCTGTACCCGCTCGATCGCCGCACGCCCGCTCTGCTGCGCAGTCTTCGCTAATTTGCGCTGCACGCTTGCAAGATGCTTGGGATGGAAACCCACCTCGACATGAATACTGGCGTGGCCCATCTGCTCACGCAAGGTCCGGCATACCTGATCGATAAACGGCTGCCGCCTGGCTACTTCCTGCTGCAAGCTCAACGCGAGTTGTGCATACTTCTCCGGCTCCAGGTAGCTAAAAACAAGGTCCTCCAATTCAGCGTGAACAAGTTCCACACCGAGGCGACGAGCGAGCGGAACATAGATATGATGCGCGTCGCTGACCGTCATCTGCTGCTGCTGAAGAGAGAGCTTCTCCAAGGAGCGCATCTTATGCAAACAATCAGCAACCTTCAAGATGACGATGTACGGCTCCTCGGCCATTGAGAGCAACAACTTATTCGCCGCATCGGCGTTCTGATAGCGCTTATAGAAAGAAGGAGTCGAGCGAAAAATAGGGAGCACGTCATTTTGAGAGTCTTCATCGTGGGTAGCCTGCTTCGCCAGAGCATCGAACTGCGTCACGCCGGCAATGATAGCGGCTACCGCTTCTCCAAATTGCGTACGTACGGCATCCAGGGCAACACCCGGCGTGGCCGCGTAGAGCAAGGCGGCCAGGATCCCGTTTACATCGATGCGCATCTCTGCAAGCAGCCGCGCAATCGCCAGCGCGTGCTGAACGGGGTGCGTAGCAGGACCGCCCGCGCCACCTCGCGCAAGGTCGTACGCATCCACAATCTTCGCTACATGTTGTGGGGCGAGGTAGGTTCTCGCCTCCGCTAATAGATCCTCAATCGTCATGGTTTTCCGCTTAAGAACCGCTTGCGACCCTATTATGCTTGAGAACAAGACATGGACAATACCAGGGGAGTTAGTGGGCATAGGAAGACCCGGCTTTGTCAATAGATGAACTGATATAACCTTATAGTATTCAGGTAGTATTTGTCAAGTTGCATGACAGACAAACAAGTGAGAGACGGGCTTACTATTCGAAAGTAGCCCATTGTACCCAGATTGAAGCTGATACACCCTCATCATCGTATAGAAAAGAGCATGCGCTCACCCAACAGGAGCGTTTCATGTCAGTGTAGTTAAGCATTGCTTTTGCAGAGTTCAGCTGTTGAAAAGGAGAATAACTTATGGCAGATGTAGCATATTGCGTCAAGTGCAAAGAGAAAAGAGAAATCAAAGATCCACAGCATGTCACGATGAAAAACGGGAAACCGGCCCTACAGGGACTCTGCCCCGTCTGCGGCACCCGTTTGAATCGTATCTTGCCGTCGGAGAAGAAGGCGTAGCGCTTTTTCGCGTATGCTGGTAGAATTTGATTCTTCTATTATCCTGATCATAAAATGTCCTTGTAGGGACCATCTTTACGAGGACATTTCAAAAGGATACTGCGATGAAAACAACCACCATTCGCACCAGGAAGAAAGATGAGGTGGTGGATATCACGGAGACGGTGGAAGATAGTCTGCAGGAGATGAACGCCGGTGATGGGATATGCGTGGTCTTTGCGGCCCACACCACCTGCGCGATCACAACCGCCGATCTGGACCCTGGCACTGACCAGGATCTTCTAGATGCACTGCGGCGCCTGCTGCCCAGAATGTCGTTCCGCCATCCCCACGATCCCTCGCACACGCCCGACCACATTCTTTCGTCGCTTATCGGCCCATCGATCACTATTCCCTATGTCAACGGTCGTCTGATGCTCGGCACGTGGCAGCGGATCATCCTGGTGGAGCTGGACGGGCCGCGGGCGCGCACCGTGCATATCTCAAGTATGTGACACTCCCCTTGGGCTAAAGCCCAGGGGCTTCTCGTTTCAACGGGAGCGGTGACTCACCTTCCGAAGAAGGCCCCTCTCGCTCTCTCGACGAAGGCCCCATCCGGGCCTGCACAGGCTTACCCGCCCGTAAGATATTTCTGGCCGCATTCTCGTCACGGTCGGCAAGGTAGCCACAGAAAGGACAGACATGCGTACGGACACTGAGGGACTTTTGCACGTACTCTTTACACTGCGAACATTTCTGCGAGGTGTAGTGAGGTGCTACCGCAACCACCTGTCTGCCAGCACTTTCAGCCTTGCTTTCCAGGTATTGCCGGAACATCCCCCAGGATGCATCGGCTATAGCGAAAGCCAAACAATGGTTGCGTACCATGTTGGCAACTTTCAAATCTTCAATGACAATGGTTTGATAGCGGTCGACGTAGTGGCGAGAGGCTTTATGGAGCGTGTCTTTGCGCTGGTTGGCAATGCGTTCATGCTGACGGGAGACCTGCTGCTTCGCTTTCTTGCGCCGATTGCTCCCCTTCTTGCACTTCTCCAGTTTGCGCTGGGCGTGAGCCAGCTTCCGGGCGCTTTTCTTTGCGTGCTTCGGGTTCTCAACAATACGCCCGTCGCTATCGGCAATAAGATAGCGAATACCCATATCCAGCCCGACCGCATTCTCCTTCTTGGGCAATGGGGAAGGCTCGGTCTCACAGATGCATTGCACGTACCAGCCAGATGGACGCAGCACGAGACGCGCAAACTTGAACGTCCCTTGCAACGGGCGATGCACAATGACACGGATGCGACCGCCGCAGATCCCAGGAGCTTTGAAGCGTCCGTTATCCAGGCAGTGTTGTGCATCACGGAACTGGATCGTATTCCACGCCTGAGCATTCTTAAAGCGAGGGAAGCCAACTTTGTGACCCTCTTTGAGACCGCGGAAGAAGTTGGTAAAGGAGCGGTGCAAACGTTTGAGCGTGGTATCAACAACCACGGCGGGCAAATCAGGATGCGCCTCTTTACCGTGGCGCTTGTCCTGCTCGTAGATGTGCAGGTACTTGCCCGTCTCTTTATAGTGAGTAATCAACTCTTCGAGACAGGCATTGTACATCTTGCGCGAAGCAATCAGCACGCTCATCAACGCCTGCTCTTGCTTTTTTGTGGGTCTCATGCGGTACTCAAACGTTCTCATGGAGAGAGTATACGCGATCAGTGACTATATAGTCAACAGACAAGGGCTAAAGCCAAAACACGCCTCACCACTGCCGTTGAAACGGCGTGGCTTGCGGCAGACTGAAGCCCCTCATGTCATAGAAAAACGCTGCCGGATTGGCAGCGTT
Source organism: Ktedonobacteraceae bacterium (assembly GCA_034438015.1). GTDB lineage: Bacteria > Chloroflexota > Ktedonobacteria > Ktedonobacterales > Ktedonobacteraceae > JACDAE01. The sequence goes on from DAOTTD010000212.1 coordinate 31,877, forward strand.
TTTGCCTTCGAGATAAAAGGATCGACAGCTCAGGAATAGCTGCAGCTCGCGTCTCTGTGACGGTTCGCGCAGTCCTCGCACATGGTCACGATACCTTCCTTGAAGCTCTTTGGCAGCTTTTGCATATGCTGCAAACAGGTCAGTTCGTGGCAGGCGTAGCACCTGACCATTCCAAGACGATCGCAATCCTTTATACAACATTCCTCTAAAGCCGGCGTTACCTTTACAGGCCGATATATCTCAAGCATGGCTTGCTCCTTCTGCTAAGTCTTTTGCCGAGGTATAACGCTATCTTCGTAGAGAAGGTTCCTGATCGAGCGCCTTATCCAATCAGATACGGTCTACACCTCCCAACCAATTATAGAGTATGCGTTTAACAGCTCCGTCACAATCTCAAGCGATGGGCTACACAATGCCATCACAATGCTGCACAACTTTCCCTGTCACCATCAACGGTGCCATGAAGAGAACACTATCTGAGGACCTGCAGCACATTGCACCGATCCTGGGAAGCCGTGACTCCGCACAATATGCCAGGTAGTAGTATCAGGACCTGCGAAATAGTACACGGACCTTCCCGGATGTCCGTATTGTACCGCATTGTCGGTAACGAATGCCCTGCCTTCCGGGTAGTGGACGAAAGGGCCATTCCTCCCTCTTATTATAATATAGTTCCGAAAAGACTAGCGTTCTATTGATCGCTTGCTTTTCAGGTTTGTACGGGAACGACAATCCGTACTGGATAGACTACCACAGGGATTGCTTCCTGCTTACCATCCTCTACACTCTCTGTGATGCCACGTTGAGTGCTACTTGTGTGATCTGTGTGATGCACGCTAGCTGTGTTTACCTCGCTTACATCCCACCTGCTCGACGTTCTATAGGACTCTGTATTCCGAGCGCCAACGCTGTTTCACAGCTAGCATCCGCTCAGGCGCTCGGATCAGAAGACTTAGAGATGCTGCAAAAGCATCGTGCCGCATCCGTCCGGCTTTTCACCATGATCTGTAAGGTCATTGGCACTCGGCGTTTGATCTTGCCACACACAAGCTTCTGATCCGAACACCTGATGCGTAGCATAGCCGCGTATGCGGCGTTGGTGTTCGGAATACTCATGAGTTCTCAAACTGGTGTCAGAAAACGCTAGAAATAGCCAGAAAACGCTAGATTTTCAAACACTAGTCTCTATACCCACTTCGTACGCAACAAGCGCCGAGAGGGATAACACCAACAATAGTATAGCGCTTATGGCGAAGCGTGTCCACCCGCGCGGCAAACTGGCGAATGGCAGAGCGGTATACCTCTCTAAGAGCATCCCCGCTCGCCTGCGTTCAGAGGAACCTTCTGACGAGCAGGCTCCTCTACTCGTTGGAAGACTAGGAGCCTGAACTGGTGGAAGAAGGAGTCGAGGAGACGGGTGTTCCCTGCACGGTTCCGCTGACCTGGCCATCACTCGCAATGAACATGGTTATCCGCACCTGCACGCGCTTCGCCCCTGCGCCCGTCAGAACGGCGGTCATGCGCCAGCGGCGCTCACTATTCAGCGACGTCAATTGACCCCGATAGAGGGACGTGTTCGCATCCGTCCCCAGCGAAACCTGCGTCGAGGTAATGGTCAGACCCCCGTCAGAACCGTCCTCCTGCTGCCCCTGGAGCACAATCGTCAGTGTTCCCTGAGCTCCATTGCTGAGCGTTGTATTCAGATGCAACGTCTCGTTGCCATTCGCGTCGGGACCGTTCTGCGTCATCGTTCCCTGCGCTGAGGCGGTAAAAGCCGTTGCGAATGGGTCCTGGCCGTTGGTATTTTGCGACGGCGTTATCGTATTATTGCTGCTCCCGCCTGTATTCTTGCCAGTGGTACTATGCGCGCTGGCCGTCGCGATGGTTCCAGCCTGCGCGCCCCAGCCGGACTGCAACGGACCGGCCAGCGTCCAGACAATGCCGACGAGCACGGCTATTCCGATCAACACGGCGAAGCCTGGATGGGAGCGGCTGCGCGCGTTCACGGGAACGAGTAGGCGCCTGAAGAGAAGCGAGCCAACCAGCGCAACGCTCGCGACGTAGATAGCGATGCCCCACCAGGTCTGCGTGTCGCTCCCTGTCGCGATGCCGTGTACGGTAACAAGTGCATAGGCGAGGAGCGTAAAGACGTGCAGGCGGCGCCACCAGGTATAGCCAATCCACGGACGCACCCAGGTGCTGATGCCGATAGCGAGGCCCAGATAGAGTGCGACGATCCCGAGCGCCATCCACACTGGACGGTAGTAGCTCACCAGCGGAATAAAGACCTCGTTCCAGCCAAAACGGGTGAAGGGGTCGATCCAGACCGCCAGGACGTGCACGCCGATGAAGATGAGGCTGAGCAGCGTCAGAAAGTTGTGCAGTTCGCTATTGATGATACGAGGCCAGCGCGGAGACTGAAGATGCACAGAAAGCGCCAGGCCGATAGCAACTGCGAGCGTCAGAAGCACGTAAGCGGTGAAGCCACCTGCCCGCGCGACATCCCAGGTGACCGCCTCCCACAGGCTCATACCTCTTCCTCCTTTCGCATCAGATCCAGCGGCCAGGGAGCAACTGTCTCCCATCGCCCATCCTCGCATACAAGCAGGCCAGCGATCCGGTGAGCGCGCAGAAAGTCCGCGCCCTGCTCCAATCCCAAAATGAACGCGGTTTTGGCCGCGACCTCCGCCTGTTCGCAGCGGGTCGTCACCACCGTCACCGACCACAGCCCGCTCTGCGCGGATACGCCTGTACGCGGATCGAGCAGGTGGTGACGCTGCTGCCGACCCTGTTGCCAGTGCCGACGAGCGATGCCGGAGGTCGCCATCGCGCCGTGATGCAACGGAATGGACCAGGATATATCCTTGCCAGGTACCGCAATCTGCCACTGGCCCGTATCGGCAGGGACGCCCAGCAACGCCAGGTCGCCGCCCGCGTTGACAAGCGCGGTCTCGATGCCTGCTTCTCGTAAGCGAAGGAGGGCGGCATCGACGGCCATGCCCTTCGCAATGCCACCGAAATCCAGGCCGACATCCTGCGGCAACGTAACACTTCTCCGTAGCGGGTCCAGTTGCACACGGCGCCACCCGCCGCCAGGGCGTCCAGGCGTGATGCTGGTTGCGAATAGTACGGCAGGCAGCGTGTCGAATGAGCGATCGTAGCCTATGCTGACCATCTGCCTCTGCAGCGTCGGATCATACACGCCCTGCGTCTCCTGCGCGGCGGCGATGGCGGCATTCAGCACCCTATACAGCAGATCGCTGACGACGACTGGCGTATCGTGGGTCTGGTTCAAATGCGATAGTTCGCTATCAGGCAGGAAGCGACTGAGCGTCTGCTCCCAATCGGCGAAGAGCGTCCGCACCATCCCGGTACCCGCTTCGCTCTGGTATGAGGGCAGTAGGAGCGAGATGGTCGTTCCCATCGCAGGAAACTGCATACGGCGCACACCAGCCGGCACGGCAAACGCGGTCTCAGGAGACGCCTGAGCCGCTGGATGGCGCTGATGAGCCACCGGATCCAAAGCCATAACCTCCTCCTTGTTGATTAAAAAAGCCGCCCGAGTTTGAAGCGGAAGGAGTCGGAGTCGGACTCTGCGCGGTAGGTGTCGGGGTTGGCGCCTGAGTTGTTGGTGCCTGCTTAGTCGTCGCCGGTGCTGTTGCCGCCGGCTTCGGCGAGCTGGTAGAGTTCGCGCTGGCGGTCGCGCTGAGATGGGTCGCCACCAGCGTACCGATGGCGCCAAAGCTCAGAATAGAGCCAAGCATAATATATTTCTTGAGAGACTGCACGCGCGCCAGCGCCTCCGCCTTCGACAGGCGAGCAGCGGGCTTCGGCTGCGGCTCACGGACAGGTGGGCGCTTCGGCTGCTCGGGCGGCATCTGCTGCCAGTTAGTATAGGGAGGATATTGCTGGTATTGCGGGTACTGCTGGTATCTCCTCTCGTCTGCCTGTCTCTGTTGCGGCAGCCACTGTAGCGACGTATCATACGGATCGTTATCCATCTTGTCTCCCATCAGCAAGCATATTGGCATCGAACTTTTCTCATAAATAGTCCATCTAGCCTATTCTCATCTGTACATCTTCATCTTTGACTATCGACAAGGTAGTGGCCCTTGTTGCCACATCGTATCTTTGCGGAGTGTGCCTCCCGCTATCGAGCTACCTTAGCTCCAAGCATGGAGTAATGATACCTATACATCATGAGAGAAGCGTTAGAAAAATGTAAGGGTTTTGTAAAAAGTGTGCGTCTTCGGTTTACAATTTATTAAAACCATGCTACAATGTAAACTGAAGGAGGTGCCTTGATGAGTATAGGAGAACGTATTAAGAGTGCTCGCATTATGGCGGGAATAAGTCAACGCAATTTAGCAGATAAAGCCGATGTCAGTGCAATGGCAATTTCTAAGTACGAAAGGAACATGGATACACCAGGCTCCGCCGTGCTATTACGTCTAGCTGATGCTCTGAGCGTTAAAATAGAGTACTTCTTTCGCCCCACCAGAATAACACTCTCTACTCCAACCTATCGAAAACGAGCATCGCTCCCCACACTTGAAGGTGCAAGTATTCTTGAGCGTATCCAGGAATGGCTCGAACGTTACTTGGAGATAGAAAGCTTATTGAATAGGGCATCAACATTCACACTACCTCCACCACAACGTATCGAAGCGATGGAAGAGATAGAAAGTGTGGCCCTTGCTCTACGCACACAATGGTGTCTGGGCCTGGATCCAATTGAAAATTTAATGGAGGCTTGTGAGGATCATGGCATTAAAATAGGGCTGATTGATGGGCATCCAGATTTTGACGCACTTACGCTCCTGGCAAACGACACTATCCCTGTGGTTGCTTTGCGCCGTGACATGCCTGGAGATCGACAACGCTTCTGTCTTGCCCACGAACTGGGCCATCTGATTTTGCAGCCGATGGAACATATTGATGCCGAAAAAGCTGCCCATCGCTTTGCAGGAGCCTTCCTCGTGCCACGATCCACTGTCGAATTGGAGCTAGGCATAAAACGTCATTTCATTGGACTCAATGAGTTACATCTTCTCAAACACAAATATGGTTTGAGCATGCAAGCATGGATATATCGGACAAAAGACCTGGGTATCCTCTCTGAAGCCGATGCAATTCAGCTATTCAAGCGCTTCCGCCAGCACGGTTGGTATCGCGCAGAGCCTGGGAACCCATTACCACCAGAGAAACCACAAAGATTTGAACGCCTCGTTATGCATGCCTTATGCGAAGACATAATCTCTCAGGCACGCGCTGCTGAATTGTTGGGTATGCAGCTTGATCAATTTTTAGGAGGAGAAGTGGATCGATAATGATCTCTTCGCATTTGTCACCGCAAGATCACTTAGGGCGATATTGCTCACAGGCGACAGAAATTTGCGAAAGTTAGCACAACTAGAGAGATGGTAAATGTCCTACGAAGTGAGCAGATTTTGCCCTCCAACATGAGCAGTTGCCCTCAAATGTGAGCACTGGTACACGCATCTCCTGGAAAAACCGCTCTCCATCAGGTATACTTTCTCCCAAACCTGTAAATTGCGTTTCATTATGGTAACGATACTGCTTACAAACTGGAAAAGGAGAAGAGTATGAAGGTCTTGTTCGTCGCCGGATTCGGGCCGATCGTCCCAGATATGCAAGAAAGCGCAGCTTTCTATCGAGATAGCCTGGGCCTTTCTTTCCAGGAAGAAGCTGACGGGTACTTCCACACCGAAGATCTTCAGGGAGTCAAAACATTTGCCCTGTGGCCGCTTTCACAGGTAGCTCAGTCCTGTTTTGGCGTGAATGAATGGCCAGCCGATCTGCCAGCTCCCACCTCTTGGCTCGAATTTGATGTAGCAGACGTTGCCGAGGCATCTGAAGAGCTACAAGCAAAAGGCTATAAGCTCCTGATAGCGGGGAAGAAGGAGCCATGGGGCCAGACAGTTACTCGTCTCCTCAGCCCCGAAGGTATCCTGGTTGGTTTGACCTATACGCCATTGATGCGCGAAAGCGAAGCGGAGTCTGAATAGCTACTCCATCTCACCTTGCATTTTTCATGGAATCCTTGCTGACCCTGATCAGACACCTCCTTCTTGAGAGCTCACGCTTTCTTTTTTCTCCTCCAATTTACAAGATATCGATGGAAGAAGCTAGATGGGGAGCGATTTCCCCAGAAAACGCATCGACTAGTGCTCAAGATTGAGGGCAACTGCGGATTACAGAAAAACTTGGCCGATTCCTACCGAAAGGTTGGCCACGCAGGAAATATGAGCGATGTCGCTTGGCAAGCCAGTTCGCATAATTTGGTAGAGACAAGCTCCTACCAGCGAAATTCTGTTGTTTTTGTCGTTCGTATGGCTCTAAAGGCTGGCTTACCCCTGTGGCAAACCTTTTGGGTTCTTGGACACTTTAAGTGTGCCTGCTTGCTTTGAGCGGGTACTGATCACGCATCAGGGATGTAAGGGATTAATCCTTTGCGGAATGCTACCTCCTGGATCTCCCTGGGTGCTTGGCGCACATCGATGATGAGCCCATTGACCTCAAGCATCCAGATGAGGGGGTTCTTGTCAACCATCGAGGGGATCGACCAATCCGGATCCATTGGATACATGCCCATGAGATCGCGGATCTGCTTGGACTTCGCCTGCATGGTAGAAGAACTCAGATCGAAATATTCCCAGATCTGGCTTGCCGCAATGTGGGGGGTCTGCGAGGAATCGAAAAGAAAATTGACCATGCCCAGCGCATGAATAATCCCACAGGCCCAGGTGTTGGCCTTGCCCCGCACCAGCGGCGAAGGGCGTTTGCGACACAGGGTCGCCGTCAACTCACGACAGAGTTGCCCATACTCCTCATTCAAGTAGGTCTGACAGAAAGCGTCGGTGAGTTGGGCGATCTCATCAAAACGCGCTTGCATGTCTTTTGGAACGTTTTGTGATGGACTTCTTTTCGGCATACCTCCCTCCTTTCCATCTTCATTGTACCGCATCAGCACGAGAGGTGACGAATAGAGCACCCGTTTGTCAGGCACAGACTACGCTGCTGCAACGGCCATTGGTGTGGATCTGGTGCCGCTTGTATCAAGAGAGGAAGGAGCAGCAGACTTCCGGGAGGAGCGTCGTTTCTGATCTTTGCCCAACGGTCCCGAAGCCTCCGGATGCAGCAGCACGCGGCGTTGCAGCAGCGGAAATCCTGCTTGTCCGTAAGAACTACGTTTGATCCATTTCACTTTATTGACGAAGCCCTCGACCATGCCGTTATTCCAGGACTCCGTACACCCATTGACCACGGCTTCTGCATCGTCGGCCAGTCCCTCCATAAAGGCTATCAGTTCAGTAATCCCCGAAGCCCGTACGGCGGCTTTCCATTGCTCCAATCCAGGTTTCCCTTCCAGGTTACGGAGAAGGGAGCCAAATGATGACGCAAGGGTGTAGACAGTGGCTGCTGTAGGATCGCTCTTGCAGAGCTGATCAATGAACATGGTTTGGTCCTGTGTTCGCTTCTCGGTGCGACGAATGATCATGAGGGCTACGTTTCTGGGCGAAGGCGCTTGTTGCAAGGTGATGGTTTGCTTGGTGACTGGTTTGCCCCCATGAGGGCGAAACTGGGCAACGGTGCGCCTGATTGTGCGTACTGATCCCGTATATCCTTGAGTGACGACCTCCTTATAGAGCTGAAGAGCGGTATGGCACCCGTCGTTCCATCTCTTGCTCAAATATGATACATATGGATCGACGAGATGATAAGGGTTGCGCCAGTGTGGGCGGGAGGGAGGCTGCTCCTGCTCTAAGGCTCGATAGACGCTATGGAGGCTCACTCCGACGAGAGGTGCAATGTCCTTTTTTGAGTAACCAGCCCGAAACAGTTCCCATATCTTCTTATGGCGGGTCACGCGTTCGGCATGGCGATGCTCGCGCTCCCGATCAGTAGCCGATAGCGCGCAGGGGGGCTGAGGAGGAGAGGGCGTTTTTCCTCCCAGCTTCTGTGCAACCGCTTTCAGCAGACGCTTGTGGTGACCAAAGAACTTCTCCAGTGCTTCCCCAAAGTTTTTCTGGAGATGGAAACGATCTACAATCTGTTTGGCTTGAGGGGCGCCTGCAGAAGCCGCAGCGCGAAAGATCTTGCCACGATCACGCGAGACGATCTTGACTTCGGGATGCTTTTTGAACCAGACGGTAGAAGACTCCACCGAGCGCTCCGGTAGCAGATCGGCTATCCGCCGATGTTCGAGGTCCACCAGGATCGTAGCGTAGGGTGAACCCTTCTTCCAGGCCCACTCGTCTATTCCAGCAATACGAACCGAGTTCTCTTTCGGAAGGGGAAGCTCAAGGACACGACGAATGAGCGTTTTCGCCGTGGTGGGCATAGCAAGGGATGACAGGAGATTCGCCCCATCGGCTCCATTGGTGGTGACTCCTACAGATTGAAGGGCTTTGATCAAACGATCCGTCATCCGTGCATACCTCTGGACTACCCCAGCAAACGGTTCGGCAAAGATGCGTTGGGGACAGGAGGCTAGAGGGCACACCCATTTGCGAACCAGCAGCTTGAGCACGACGTGTTGACCACCACAGGCCATATCGGCAACAGTACGAGAATATCGGCTGTGGATACGTGAACCCGGCGTTCCACATCTAGGGCAGGCAACAGTCGATAAGGTTGCATGGAGATGGATCAGAAGCCGTTGAGAGTCCCGTTCGACTGCATCAATGCTCAGTGTTGAAGGCAACCCAAGAAAAAGAGAAGTACTCATTACAGCACCTCCAGGCTGCTGCAGAACATCTCTGCGCTCTCAAGTATATCATATCGTCGGTTGCTTCTCAAAGCAAGCAGGCACACTTAAAGTGTCCAAGAACCACCTTTTGGTAGGAAACGGCCAACCTTTTGGGTAATTGGCAATCGGCGCGAGGAGTGAGCAGCACAGCCATTAACCGCTTGAGAAACTGCTCCACATCTACCTTCATCCATCAGTGACTTGTAAATTCATCTGAAAACCCCCTGGCAAGAAAGCCAAAACGCCCCCTAAAGCCAGCTTGCGCTCGCTGAAAGAAGAGGTGTTCAGTTTCTTGTGGCTCTTTTAACCAACGAGAGGAGCAGTCACCTGGTAACCCAGACGCGTCAGGCGCTTGACCAACTGCCTTTCTACTGTATCGGGAGCGCGGTGGTGAAAGTATTCAACTCCTTTCTCGTGATAGGGCTCACCGGTGGTCATCATGTGATAAAAGATCACGAGGA
>DAOTTD010000213.1:0-31135 GCA_034438015.1 Ktedonobacteraceae bacterium
CTGGTCGACGTTTCGCGAGGCGGGAAGCGACTCTGGGCCCGTCGAAGCCAAGACCTCCGACGCGCGCTGTGGCGACGTTCTCGTCCAGGCTCTCATGCGCCTTCATAACTACGGTTGTAGTACTAGGAAATAATGGATACCATTGCCTGAACGGATGTGAAGCTGGCATACTTGTATCACCCCACCACAATACAAGTGGACAATTATTTGCAATATTACGGTATGTAACGAAAAAGGTCCCAAATCCAAGAGATCCAATTTTTATAAAACCTAATGGCCGCATAGAGCCTGCTGGGTTCTGACATGCCGTAATCATGCGAACACCTTTCTTCAAAAAAGCCTCCTCCACTACTCTTCTTGCTTGAGGGGAAGAAAAGAGCGTTTCTTGCCGTGGTATGCCATTGTAGCGAAAGAGATCATCAGACCGCCAATTTTTTTGGGCTAAAGTTAGACGTAAGTTAGATACGTAAGAGATAACGCCAGAATCATAGGATAGTTCTTTAGGCCAGAGAACCTCGGCCTTAGTGTCAGAGTAACGAGTATTATCGATTATTAAAGGATACTTTCTTATGATGGTGATCCCCTTCTTAGCGGCAGCAGACAAAAGATACCGTTCCACATAGTTCATTCCCTCCAAATGAACAGCAATATGATAAACGATCAATATACACCCTGAAGGAGCTTTTTTTGAAATCCATGAAACTGCTTCTGCTCCATCAGTCAGATCATAGCGAAGCCGACTACCCGTGTAGATGCCATCATCGATGTAAATATATGTATCTATATTAGCAATACCACACATAGTAATACTACATCCATAATCCTCTTGGAGAATCTCATCAATAATGCTTAGCAGAGCTTTTTGACTATTTCCTGTTTTCTGAACACGAAGAAAGCAGATGTGGGATAACACTGTTTTAGGATTGTGAGGGACTAAAACATCATACCTAAGAAAGTTACGAAGACAGTTCTTAACACGAACCCTTGAGAAGTAGAATCGTTTCATCAGAGAGTCCATCTCAGAGAGAATTATCGGCTGGTCATCAATATCAAACTGATTCAACCACTTTTCAACATGAGTGGGTATGATAGGAGCAATTTCGTTTTGACGATAATCGGCAATTGTATTGCTCAACGATTGGAGCAGAGTACTACGATGAGTGGCAAGCAAATTTTCCTCCTTGGATTGCTCATCCAGAAATTTCCATAAGATCATGAAAAGTAGCTCAAACTGGACTATGTTTATCCAGGTTGTCTAGGAATCAAATGTGATTGCTAGGCACAGATATGAATAAAAACTGAGGCATGTTATCTCCTCCATAACACGATAAATTAGCATGTTCATTATGGAAGAAAATTAATAGAATAGAGAAGTGCAAAGAGGTTATTATGTCGTTAAGAATTGGTTGCGATTTCTCAAAATAGAGCATCTGTAAAATTTTAAGACTGAATGCTTCGTACAAAGGCTACTCCGAACCCTGGCGATCGGGCTGTTCGCATGGGAGCTATGGCGCTATGAGAGCGGGAATTTGCTGGGGATGCAAGGCTAAGGAGTTCCGATAGCATTGGCAATTAGTGTGATGCCAGTCATGTTTCTGCCGGGGTGCCCACATTTCCTATTACCTTGCATGAAAAGACCCGAAAGAGTACACTGCTGTAGGATCTATGAAGAAGCGGTGAGTGGGAGAGAAGGGGCATACATGGGCAGAAAGTCGGCATCAACTGGCACCACTGCTGATGCGAACATCAGGCCCAGGCACCTCGACCCGTCAATTATCGATTTGAAGAATACCACATAGAAATGCGTCATTGTAGAAGTCGTCAGAGAGTATCTCCGTATGTGAGGTCTCTTGCACGTAGGACAGCTCCGAGTAGGTAAGTTCGTGAACAAAGAGAATGCTTTTTTGCTTTTCATTTTCTCAGCACGAGAGGACGCTGAGCATGTTACCCGCCTCACCGCTGATTTAGCGACACAAGGCTTCTCTTTCTGGACGAACCAGGAAGAGAACCATTCTGATGCGTCCAATGGGGATGAGGTCCTCCAAAGAGCTATACGCGCTTCTTCCGCGCTTCTTCTCGTTGCATCTCCTTCTGCCAGAAGCGCCCCCCCTGTCGAAGCGGCATTACGCATTGCTCAGATGTATACGCGGCCTGTGTATCCTGTATGGATCGATGGAGAGACATGGATGGAAGCTCTCCCCTCTGACTGGGAAGGAATGTCCGTGATTGATGCATGCGGGGAGCGGTATCCACACGCGCTCCAGACGCTGGTGAAGGAACTGCGTGCCTTGCAGATCGCTTCTTCCGCACGCCCTGAAACAGCTCCTCCTCTCGCGGACCCCTCACCATGCCCGCGCAATCCCTATAAAGGGCTTCATCCCTTTCAGAGAAAAGATGCGGGAGATTTCTTTGGGCGAGAACAGTGTATCGACACATTAGTGCAGTCGTTGCGAGAGGTGCTGTTTGCGGCCCCGTCAGAGCAGCCTGCTCCTCGTTTCCTCGCGGTCATTGGGCCTCATAGATCAGGGAAGTCGAGTGTCGTGCGGGCGGGGCTGCTTCCACAACTGGAGCAAGGGCGGCTTCCGGGGAGCCAGGGGTGGATCTATCTCAAGCCAATGACTCCAGGACCACATCCTCTAGAAGCCTTGACGCTTGCGCTCTCCGAACACTTTCCCGAGAGAAGTCTCTCCAGCCTACGAGAGGAGCTGGAAGACATTCGCGGGCTTCATAGGCTTGCCGCCCTGTTGCTAGCATGCAAGGATACCGAGAGACTGGAAAGCATTCCTGGCGTGCACCAGCTTTCCCCGGCTTCGCTCCCGCGCCCGGATACTAAAATACTCCTTTTTATTGATCAGTTTGAAGAACTCTTCACACAAACACCCACTGAGGAGGAACGCCAGCACTTTCTCGAACTGCTCATCACCGCCGTGACAGAACCACAGGGTCCAGTTATCGTGCTGCTGACGTTACGCGCCGATTTCTATGATCGCCCCTTGCGCTCCCCCACACTGGGGCATATGATTGAGGCGCAACACCGGGCGATCTTGCCGATGACGCTGCAAGAACTGCGAGCGGTCATTGAAAAGCCAGCCAGCCAGCCAGACGTGCAACTCCGTTTTGAGGACGCCCTTGTGGGAGATCTGCTTTTTGATGCGCAGAGGCTGGGAGAGCCCTTACCGCTGTTACAATTCACGCTGAAGCAGCTCGTTGAACGGCGAGATGGTGTGTGCCTGACCCATCAGGCCTATGAGGAGATCGGAGGAGTCAGGGGTGCGCTGGCTGCACAGGCAGAGTCCACCTATCTATCATTGCCCTCAGCAGAGCATCAGCGGTGGGCGCGGGCCCTCTTCTTGCGCCTGGTTGAGCCGGAAACTGTCAGTCGTGCAGCGAGGTGGGACCATATCCCTCTCTCAGACCTCAATCTCGTCGATCCCGAGGAGACGGCTACCCTGGAAATGACCTGGAAAACGTTCGTTGAGAGACATATTCTGGCGACAAGCACGATCATGAGCATCTCCACGCTCGAAGTGAGCCATGAAGCGTTGCTCGGAACCTGGGAACGGTTGAAGAAGTGGTTGGAAGAAGCGCAGGAAGAGACGGCTGTGTCTGGATCTCCTGGCAGAGCCGTCACCTCGTCGATACAACAGGCGAAATCTGCCGAGCGATTGTACATAGGTGAGCAATGGGCTGAGGCGCAACGACGGCGGCCAGCAACACTTCCCAGCCGCGATAAAGCCGCGTTCCTTCAAGTAAGTGTGGAGCAACAACAAAGAGCGCGCCATAGAACAATGCGCAGGGCACTGATCGCGAGCGTGGCCGTACTAGGGCTAACAGGAGGAGCCTTGTCTCTCAGCCGCCTTCTCTCCCCTGGAGAAGCCGTGCAAGTAGTTCATAAACGCTCTTCGGTATCAGCACTTCCTTACACGTATACCGGACAGAGAGGCCCTGTTTTAAGTGTGGCATGGTCGCCCGATGGCACCCGCATCGCGTCTGCCAGCGTTGATCAGACGGTGCGGGTGTGGAATGTGGAGAGTGGGAGATTACTTCAGAGGTACAACGGGCATAAGAGCACCGTCTGGAGCGTGGCGTGGTCGCCCGATGGTACCCGTATCGCGTCGGCAAGTTTTGATCAGACGGTGCAGGTGTGGTTGGCAGAAGACGGGAAGCTGCTTCAAACCTATAGAGGGCATACAAGCACGGTCAATAGCGCAGTCTGGTCGCCCGATAGCACCCGTATCGCGTCTGGCAGCGATGATCAGACGGTGCAGGTGTGGTTGGCAGAAGACGGGAAGCTGCTTCAGACCTACAGTGGGCATAGAGGTATTATCGAGAATGTGGCGTGGTCGCCTGATAGCACCCGCATCGCGTCAGCCAGCACCCGGTCTGTGCAGGTGTGGGAAGTGCAGGGCGCGAGGCTGCTTCAGATCTACAGTGGGCATAGGGGCACGGTCAATAGTGTGGCGTGGTCGCCTGACAGCACTCGCATCGCGTCAGCCAGCATTCGGACAGTGCAGGTGTGGGAAACGCAGGGCGGGAGACTGCTGCAAACCTATAATGGGCATAGAGGCTTTGTCGTGTATAGTGTGGCGTGGTCGCCTGATGGCACCCGCATCGCATCTGCAAGCTTTGATGAGACAGTCCAGGTATGGGCGGCTGATGCCCACTAGCCCTACTACAACGATCCTTCTCTCGCTGATCTTCCGCACGCATTTTACAATAAATGACGAAAAATAAGAGCACTCACCACTGATACCCACCCTGACTGAAACTTGTTTTCCGCGACGATGAAGCGCCTTCCTGCTATGTAACAGTCAGGATAGTATTAGAGTGAGTACTCATAGATTGAGTATAGATAGGAATGTGATGGAAGTCAAGAGGGTTGACAAATACCCCTTCTTCAGGTATATTACTTAGTATACTAAATATTAGCGCGCTAAATAGATATAAGGCGAGGAGGTAGCATGGCTGTTCGGCCTGAAGATGCGATTGGGTACTGGCTGTTTTATGCGCAGCGCTGCGTCGAATACGCCTTTCTTGAGGTGTTGAGGCAGTGTTGCGTCGAGCATGGGAAGGCGTATGTGGTGACGCCGCCGCAGTGGGGGGTTCTGTATCTGCTGTATGAGCAGGATGGATTGACGATCGGCACGATCAGCCAGAGGCGCGGCTTTGATGCGCCCACCATTACCGGTATTGTGAAGCGGCTGGAGCAGAGCGGACTGGTGAAACGGCGCCATGATCGCGTTGATCGGCGCGTCGTCAAGGTCTTCATCACCGACGAGGGGAGGGAGATCATGCCTTTTTTGATCGAGGCCGTCGGCAAATTCCACGAAACGACTATCCAGGGCTTCTCCGCGAGCGAAGAGAAGGAGATGCTGCTGAAACTGCAGCAGATTGTCGCGAACATGTCTCTGGTTGCGCCGGGAACGGGCGACCGCTTTCACCTCCTGCCCGGCCATTTTCACGAAGTATAAAAGCATTTGCAAGCCTTGCATGGTTTTTGGGAGAAAGAAGGACATTATGAGTAAGGATAAAACCGAAACGATCACTATGGCGGTGCGTTCGCAAGATAAGGATGCCATAGTGATGAAAGATCTCTGTAAGAGCTTCGGCACCTTTCGGGCCGTCGACCAACTCTCGTTGACCGTAAAGCATGGGGAGATCTTTGGTCTGCTGGGACCGAACGGCTCAGGGAAAACGACGACGATCAATATGATTAGCGGCCTGAGCGTGCCGACCAGTGGTGAGGTGCGTGTGTTTGGCTACGATGTGCGTCACGATGCGCGCCGTATTCGCCAGGTACTTGGAGCGGTCCCGCAGGAAACAGCCCTCTACGAGGAACTGACGGCCTGGACCAATCTGGATTTCCACGCCGATCTCTTCGGGATTCCGCGCAAGGAGAAGAAGGAGCGCATCACGCGTATTCTCGAACTGGTGCAGTTGTTGGATCGCAAGAACTCGCGCGTGGGCACCTTCTCCGGCGGTATGAAACGCCGCCTGGCGCTTGGCCGCGCCCTGTTGCACGATCCCGAGCTGATCTACCTCGACGAGCCGACGCTGGGCGTGGACGTGCAGGCCCGGCGCGTGATCTGGGACTACATCCTCTCGCTGCGTGAGCAGGGCAAGACCGTCCTGATCACCACTAACTACCTTGAGGAGGCGCAGGCGCTCTGTGAGCGTATCGCTATTCTTGATCACGGCAAGCTCATCGCCGTCGATACGCCTGAGCATCTCAAGCAGACCTATGGTGGCAGCGTGATCGAGCTGGAGACCGAGATCCCCACTACAGCTCTCGACAAAATACGAACTATAGACGGTGTAAAGGATGTGAAGCAGGACGGAACGCACCTCATGATCACGACCAGGGGCATCAGCAATGTCGTGCCTCAGATCATCAATATCGTCTCTCAAGAAGGCGAGCTGCGCGACCTGGCTGTGCGTGAGCCGAACCTGGATGAGATCTTCTTGCGCCTGACCGGAACGGAGCTGCGGGATTGATGGCTTTTATTATTCACAGAAGAGCCTATTGAACGAATATCAGGAGCTTAAAATGATACAACGCTTGCTCTATAACGGTCGCGTCGTCTGGGCCTGCATGAAGAAGGATATCAGGAGCGCCTTGACCGAGCGCGTGTTTACGATTGTCACCGTGTTTCTGCCGTTGAATTTCTTGATCCTGCTGAGCCTGTTCGTCGTTTCGGGCGGATTGGCTCCAACGGCGGTTGTGATGCAGGATACGGGTCCCTACGCGCAAAAGTTTTACAGCGCCATGGCCCACGCGCACTCGTTTACCTTACAGCGTGCCAGCGCGAGCCAGGCCGATCAGCTCATCAGTGCCGGGCGCATCGTCGCGGTCGTAACGATACCGGCGGATTTCGACGCGCGTATTCAGAGCAATCAGCCCGTGCAGGTGAACGTAAAGATCAACAACCTGAACACCGATTTCACGAACGATATTCGCCGCGCCGTCCCGCTCTCCGTTACGACGTTCTACGCGAAGGCGTTCCCCCACTTAGTCAGTATTACGACCAGCGAACACGACTTCTATCAGAAAGATACAGATTACATCCCCTACCTGACGGTTTCGATTCTAGTGATCGCCCTGGTGGTGGGTGGCCTGTTGCAGGCAGGGACAGCCTCGGCGCGTGAATGGGAGAACGCGACGATGAAAGAGCTGATGCTCTCGCCCGCCAGCCGCAGCGCGATTGTAATCGGCAAGATGCTGGGCTCCTTCGTGCTGAGCCTGATAGCCGTAGTAGTGGTGCTGGCTGTACTGATCTTTATCATCGGCGTCTACCCGGCTCACTGGGGCGAGGTGATCGGCTTCACGGCCCTGACCCTGATCATCTTTATCGCCTGGGGAACCCTGCTGGGCACACTGATCAAGCAGCGGCAGGCGTTTACCGCGCTGGCGTTTGGGACCGCCCTGCCACTCTTCTTTCTGAGTGGCGCCTTTGGGCCGATCTCCTTCAATACGCAGGCTATTCAGATCCTCGCCCAGATCTTTCCGGTCTACTACGCCATTGTGTTGCAGCAGCACGCCTTCCACAACTTCACCCTGAACACGTACGGGCTGGGGACCAATATCCTGATCCTCTGTGCCTACGCGCTTGGTCTGATCATACTGGCAGCCATCGTATTGCGGCGCAGCACCGTAGCGAATTAATGTAACGGACAAAGGAGAAAACTCATGTCATCAACTCCTGTTCGCGCCATCTGGGCGATTTTTAAGAAGGATCTGACGATCTGGCTGCTGAATAGACGCAACCTGGCAGCGACGCTGGTGCCGCCGCTCGTCTTCTTGCTTGTGCAGGCGCTGGGAGCGGTCGCCGTCGGGCGCAGTCCGGTTGCCCTGGTCACGCTCGATCATGATCCCAAGGGGCTGCAGATGGAGCAGATTTTTCATCAAGCTGACATGTTTCGTATTACCGACGCGACGCCGGAGCAGGCCCAACTCCTGCTCAAAGATATCCAGGTCGTGGCTGTGATTACCATTCCTGCTGATTTCACGCAGCGCGTTGATGCGCACGCAAGCTCGCCCGTCGATGTTACGGTCAACAACCTCAACCTGGACTTTACAAACGATATCCGGCGTTCCGTGCCTGATGCGATTACACAGTTCTACCAGGCGCAGGGAAGCTCCAGTCCGATCAAGGTGACGCTTAGTGAACAGAACCTGCGCCACCGTGATGTACAGCTATTCCAGTATAGCGTCCTGCCGACGATAGTTCTGTTGCTGACGCTCTCCGGGTTAGTGACTAGCAGCATCGCCGCTGCCCGCGAGTGGGAGACGCGCACCGTCAAAGAGATGCTACTCTCGCCTGTCGCGCGGGCGTCTATCATTATGGGAAAGGTGCTCTCTGCCTTTACAACTACCTTTTTACTCGGCGTGCTCGTGCTCTTGCTGGGTGACCTCCTCGGCTGGACGCAGCCGGAGGGCATCTATTGGCTTGTTAGCCTGCTGATCATAGCCCTGGTGGCGCTGATGAGTACGGGATTGGGAGTGGCGGTTGGAGCAGCGTTGCAGCGCACTCAGCCCGTTATCGCCATCTCCATCAATGTGGCCTTCTACCTGTTTTTCCTGGCGGGTGGCATCGGCGTGCTCTCATTTGAGCCGGTCTGGCTGCAGAATATCGCTGCCTTTGTGCCGCTCACCTACGGCGTGCATGCTCTGGAGCAGGCAATCTTCTATAGCGCGTCCGATCAGTTGGGACGCGATGTGATCGTCCTGAGCATCTGCGCGCTGGTGGCGCTCGGACTGGGCGTGCTCTCGATGCGGCGCGGGATCGCCAGCTAGTTCATGAGTCCCCACGGTCTGGCCCGGCGGCGCGCCTTCTGGGCCTCCTGGGGATTTCCCAGCGACTCGTACACCTCGGCCTTGAGCGTCCAGGCGCGGATGTAGCCCTTGTCCATCTCGGTCGCCTCGTTCAGCGCATCGAGCGCCGCCCGGTTGTGTCCCAGGCGCATCAGGGCTTCGGCCTTATTGCACCACGCGACGGCGCTGCGCGAATTGACCAGCAGCGCGCGTGTATAGGCTTCGACGGCGCCCGAATAGTCGCGCAGGCTGCTGCGTGCATTGCCCAGTCCGTTCCATGCCTGGAAGCTCTTCGCATCGTAGGTCAGGGCCTGCTCATAAGAGGTATGCGCCTCCTCTGGCATATTCATATCCAATTGTGCGTCGGCTTTGCCATTCCACGCCGCAACATAATGCGGATCGATATTGAGCGCGCGCTCGAAGTGGACCAGCGCCTGTTGATAGCGCTGCAAGCGATTAAGGACCAGGCCCGCGCTGACCCAGACCACTGGATTATCGGGATCGATCTCGGTCGCGCGCTGGTACGCCTCCAGGGCCTTGCGGTAGTTCCCCTGATTGTAGAGCGCGGTCCCTTTCCCGTTCCAGGCGTAGAAGTTGCGCGGGTCCATGCGCAGGGCCTCCTCGTACGCCTGTAGCGCCTGGGTATAGTGCTGCATCCGCAGAAACTGATCGCCCTCGCGGCACTTATCGCGTACGCTCCCGGTGCTGGGATTTGTACGTGGGCTGTACTGTCCATTCTTCGCCGTGACGTTGGGAGTAGGTGCGGCGGTGCTGGTCGCGTTGCGTGCAGATGGCGGCGCGGCGCGTATCTCCGGCGGCGTAGTCGGTGTCACGAGGCGCATTTTGGTGGTGGGCCGGCAGGCGAAATCAAACGCCTGCATAAACTCCATCATAGTGGCGAAGCGCTCCTCCGGTCGTGGTGCCAGGGCGCGCTGGACGACGTTATCCATTGTCGCCGGTAGATCGCTATTGAGCGACGAGACCGGCGGGATGACGCCGCCGGTGGGATCGAGCGGGTGATAGCCGGTCAGCATCTCGTAGAGGACGACGGCGCAGCCATACTGATCGCTGCGTGGATCGACGATGCCGCTTGTCTGTTCCGGCGCCATATAGCCGACCGTCCCGCGCACGGTCACGGTCTTGCCGAACAGCGCACCCGGCTCCAGGGAGCGGGCGATGCCGAAATCGGTGATCACCAGGCGAAGGTCCTCCTGGTGAAGCAAAATATTCTCCGGTTTGATATCGCGATGGATAATGGGGCGCGGGCGGGTATGGGCGTAGTAGAGCGCGTTGGCGAGCTGATGGAAATTATGCATAGTCTCGGCTGGCGGGAGGGGACCATCGGCCTCAGCGAGCCGCGTGCGCAGGGAGCCAGCCGTGTAGAGAGGCATGACGAGAAACACACTTGGACCATCCTTGCCGTAATCGAGAATCGGCGCGATATTAGGATGGTCTAGTGTGGCAGCGATGCGCGCCTCACGTAGAAAGTGTTCGCGTTCGCTGGGCGTTGTTTTGCTAGGTAACAGCACCTTGATAGCAATGTGGCGCGAGAGATTCTGGTCTACTCCACGAAAAACTGCCGCGTAACCGCCTTTACTAATGAGCGCCTCAACAAGATAGCGTCCGGCTAACGCAGTCCTCAGTAATGGCAGTGCACATGCTCGACAAAACAATTCGCTGTCCCGATTGTCGTATCCGCAGTCAATCTGATCGGCGCAGCGTCGCATTCCCTCCTCCGAGTCATAGAGTACCCACCCGTGAGAGTAAGTACCAGATCATAGGGGCCCGTCCATTGGCGGAGCCCATGAATTATCCGTAGCGCGCTCTTATTCGTCTCTTATGAATGCGATTGAGCTTCATTAATTCTGGTTGGCTGCTCCAGAGAGCGCGCCCACTCCTGGCAGGTCAATGCCTCCTGATTTCTCCCCAGCTTTTCCAGTACGACGGCTTTATTGTACCATGCGTCGGGTTCTTCCGGTGCAAATGATGTGGCCTGGTCCAGTGCTGCCAGTGCCTCATCCATACGGTCCAGTGCAAAGAGCGAGAGACCTTTGTTGTTCCATGCTGCGATATAGTGTGGATCGATGACCAGGGCGCGGTCAAACGCGACGAGCGCCTCCCAATGGCGCTTCAACTCATGTAACAGGCTGCCTTTATTGTACCAGGCAGAGATGAGCCCGTCATCATATGCGAGGGCATGGTCATAAGATTCCAGCGCATCTTCATACATCCTCAATGCAGCTAAGACGTTCCCTCGATTATACCACGCCCCTGCCAGTGTCGGGTCAAGAAAAAGAGTCTGGTCATAGTCTGCCAGAGCCTCGGCGTAACGGTGCAAATCGCGCAGATCATTGCCTTTATCGAACCAGAGCATGGCGTTTTGTGCATCGAGCTGAATGGCCCGTTCGTGCAGGATCAGCGCCTGTTCCGGCTTCTTCATGCGGCGCAGGATGTTGCCCCTGGTGTCCCAGAGGGAGGCGTGCTGCTCCTCGATCTCAAGCGCACGATCGATGGCGATCAGGGCTTCGTCGTAGCGTTGCAGGCTGTAGAGCGTATCGCTCATTGCCTGCCACACGATGCTCTGGCGCGGATCAAGCAGCAGTGCGCGGTCGAATGCCATGAGCGCCTCATCGGGCCGGTTCTGTTCCGCCAACGTCATGCCGCGCCCACTCCAGGCAAAGACGTAGTTTTGATCAAAGCTCAGCGCCTGGTCGTAGCAGTACATCTCTTCGTCGTAGCAGCGCAAGTCGTGCAAGACATCGGCGCGTAGCGTCCACAGCTCTGGATCGTTGGGGCGCAGGGAGAGAGCGTGGTCATAGGCCAATAGCGCCTCCTCCGCACGTCCCAGATGCAGGAGCGTAGCGCCCTTGCCGCTCCAGGCGTCGACCGAGACGACATCCTCGTTGGTGGCGACTTCATAGGCATCCAGAGCCGCCTCGTAGTTGCTCTGCTCGTAGGCAAGGTTGCCTTGGACCAGCCAATCGTGGGGCGGTGGTGAGGCCGGCGGCGTCGTTATCGGTGGCGTCGGGAGAGAAAATGAGCGTGCCTGAGCTTGCTTGTTTATAATCATGGCGGGGACAGGAACGCGCAGTTGCGTCTCCATATCCTCATCATCTTCATCGAATGGGGGGGGATGTACTGGTTGAAAGATATCGCCTCCAACGCGGGCCACTATGCGTGGCGTGGGGGGCGTTGAAGTTTGCAAATCGGTCTTGACGAGAAAGGCCACCGGCCCATCCTGTCCGAAGTCCGTAACGCGAATACTGCCAGGGTCGTTCACGCGAGCTGAAAAGGCTATCGCCAGTTCCGCATCCTGCAAAAAGTTCTCGCGCTCCTCCGAACTACTCCCCCTGGGAATCAGTGCTCGCACCATGACTGGTTGACTGTTGTGGTGATCGATTGCCGCTAGCGTCACTATTCCGCGATCATTGCTAATAAGGCTTTGAATTTCATACCTTCCCTGTAGAAATGCTCCCCCTAAAGGAATGCCACATTGCGCACAGAAGCGTGCTTTTTCCCGATTTTCGAATCCACAGGTATCGAGATCTAAACACATCCCCATTGCCGTCGTCCTCCCTGTCCTGCACATCATTAATATTGCGTTGTGATTTATTGTTCTCTCTACTGTAGCGAAAGTATGAGCACTTTGTCAATACGGTAGAGAGTGCAAAGGCGCATTCGTCGAGAGGCACTGTAAGATTGTCAGATCAGTTGTAGACAGATGTAGCGCGCATCTAGCGCGTCATGCAGATTTTCGTGGCGTTACACCTGTCATACAAATTTCTATGCCTGATGCCAGATGTGATAGATGGTGCCATTCCTGTCATCGCTTACAAAAAGTGTCCCATCTGGTGCAAATGTTATGCCCACCGGTCTGCCGCTGACATTGCCGTTACTACCGAGCCAGCCTGTAATGAAATCTTCAGCGGGACCTGCCACCTGTCCATTTTTCAACGGGATGCGGACGACCTTGTAGCCCGTGGGGACGGTCCTGTTCCAGGAGCCATGAAAGGCCATATACAGGCTATCGCGGTAGCTCGCCGGGAACTGCGTCGATCTCAGGGGCGGGAAATCCAGTCCCAGGGGCGCCGAGTGGGCCTGCATCTTCTCAAGTGGCTGCTGCACACCCTGGCAGGCGTCTGCCGCCTGGCCGAACTGGGGATCGTGTATCGTGCCGGCATGACAGCTCGGCCAGCCGTAGTTCCCCTGATCTATGAGTTTATAGAGCGTCTCGGGCGGAACGTTGTCGCCCATCAGGTCGCGTCCATTCACGTCGGCCCAGATCTGCTGGTTCCAGGGATTGACGACCATGCCCACGGCGTTGCGCAGCCCTTTCGAGAAGAGTTTGCCACCGGAGCCATCCAGGTTATAGACCCAGACGGCTGCTCGATGCGGGTCCTGCTCGATGCAGACATTGCACGTGGAGCCGATGCTGACGTACATACGATTATCCGGCCCGATCAGCACTGTGCGCGTGTTGTGCTGTCCGCCTGCGGGCAGTGCGAGAATGTGCTTGATTGGACCGGCCTGCAGACTGTTGCTCAGTTGCACGCGCGCAATAGCGTCGGCCTCGCCGATATACAGATACCCATCGTGCAGCACCACGCTCGTCGGATCGTTGAGGCCGCTAACCACGACCTTTTCCTGTGCGGCTTGAGCTTTCGACGAGCCTGGCGTCAACGCGACGATCGAGCCTTTGCCGCGATTGGCGACCAGCAGGACGTTGTGCGGCCCGATGGTCATGAAGCGCGGCTGGGTCAGTCCCTTCGCGTAAACGCTGATCTGAAAGCCCGCCGGGAGGTGAAGGCCGGGAATGCTGGATGTGCTGTTAGTCGTCCCCGTTGATCTTGAAGCTGTCGCCGTTGCACCTTGCGTCGCTGCTGCGGGTGCTGCGTCTGAGGTCGTCGTAGCGGATGCGCACCCGGCCAATAGAAAGAATAACAGTACGAGCATATTATAGAGTCTACGTCGCCACCTCATAGATATCCTCCCTCATGCAAAACGGGTGCATTCCTATTTATCATAACATTGCCCTCGTTTGTGCAATGCGTTATTGTGTGCAATACATTTCAAACAGTAGGGATGGGCCTTGCGTCCATCCGGCTCAGGGAGCACGATCAGGTCCAGGCATGTGATCTTTTGGAACCGGATGGACGCAAGGCCCATCCCTACTGATCAATATGTATTGCATATTATTAGTTTAGCGCGTGCTATGCAAGCTCATCCCCAATTGGGCTTGCCTGGAGCATAGCACCAGGCAAAAACCTCAACTGGAAAGGTGGCTCGCTGGCACGGAAGAGGGATTGGCGATATAATATAACCGATAGAGAACGATGTTACAGTAGGGGCCTGCCTTGCGCGGGCCCTGCCCAAGACTGCGCGGGCCCTGCCCAAGACCCTGCGCAGGGCCCGCGCAAGGCAGGCCCCTACATTGATCATTTTCATAAGAGGATGTGTTTATGGCTGCATACAAAGATGTATTTGGTGCTCGCGCAACTTTGGAAGGTGCGTATGGTGCCGTCAACTATTACCGCCTGGGTGCTTTAGAACAGCGGGGTGTGCAGGGGCTCGATCGCTTGCCTTTCACGGTCAAGATTATCCTGGAGAACATGCTGCGCAACGTCGATGGAGAGCTTGTTACGGAAGACGAGGTGCTCTCCCTGACGCGCTGGACGCCCGGTCAGGCGGCTAAGAACGAGACCGAGTACCCCTTCCTGCCAGCACGCGTGCTGCTGCAGGATTTTACCGGCGTGCCAGCAGTGGCGGATCTGGCGGCGATGCGCACGGCGGTCGCTGCAATGCATGGCGATCCACAGAAGATCAATCCCCTGGTCCCTGCCGATCTGGTCATCGACCACTCGGTGCAGGTTGATAGCTTCGGCTCGGTGCTGGCGTTCAGTCGCAACGTCGAGCGTGAGTACGAGCGTAATAGCGAACGCTACTCCTTGCTGCGCTGGGGTCAGGAGGCGTTCCGCAACTTCCGCGTTGTCCCGCCGGGCACGGGCATCGTGCACCAGGTGAACCTGGAGTACCTGGCCTCCGTCGTGATGACGAAGGAAGAGAGCGGCGAGAAGGTAGCCTACCCCGATACGCTGGTCGGGACCGACTCGCATACGACGATGATCAACGGCCTGGGCGTGCTGGGCTGGGGCGTCGGCGGCATCGAGGCCGAGGCGGTCCTGCTGGGCCAACCCGTCTACCTGCTGACGCCGGAGGTGATCGGTGTGCGCCTCACCGGAGCTTTGCCGGAGGGCGCGACGGCGACCGACCTGGTGCTGACGGTGACGCAGATGTTGCGCAAGCGCGGCGTCGTCGCCAAGTTCGTCGAGTTCACGGGCCCCGGTCTAAGTTACCTGCCGCTAGCCGACCGCGCGACCATCGCGAATATGTCGCCGGAGTTCGGTGCGACCGCGACGCTCTTCCCCGTCGATGCCGAGACGTTGCGCTACCTGCGTATGACCGGACGCGATCCGCAACTGATCGAGCTGGTGGAGCACTACACGAAGGCACAGGGCCTCTTCCGCACGGACGAGACGCCTGAGCCGCAGTTCGACGACCTGCTCAAACTCGATCTCACGACGATCGAGCCGAGCCTCGCCGGTCCGCGTCGCCCGCAAGATCGTGTGCTCATGCAGAACCTCGGACGCGTCTTCCGCGCGGCCTACTCCGATCGCTTCGAAGAGGCGGAAGAGATCGCGACGACGGAGAATTCGTTAAACCGCCTGGCTAACGAGGGCGGCAATCCCAATCCCGATCCTGTGGAGCAGAAGGAAGACGAAGCAAAGATCCTGGCTTCGAAAAACACGCAGGCTAATGGACATAGCAATGGACAGAACGGCCATCTCAAAAATGTCGCCGTCCAGCTCGGTGACGTGCAGACACATATGACCGATGGGTCTGTTGCTATCGCCGCGATTACGAGCTGCACCAATACCTCGAACCCCTCCGTAATGATCGCTGCCGGACTGGTGGCGAAGCATGCTGTGGAGCGTGGCCTCTCCGTTAATCCCGCCGTCAAGACGAGTCTCGCGCCCGGTTCGCGCGCCGTCGTTGACTACCTGGAGAACGCGAACCTGCTGTCTTATCTGGAGGCGCTGCGCTTCCACCTGGTCGGCTTTGGCTGCACAACCTGTATTGCTGAGGGAATGCCGGTGCTGCTTGCTAATGGCACCTCGCGGCGCATTGAGCAGATGCCGGGCGCTGGCGGAGCCAGGCTATTTGCTCCCACTGTGGACGGCAGGTTGAGTACAGCGACGCAGGCCGAAATGATGGTTCAGGGCGAACGCGAGTGCATCTCGCTCGTCCTGCAAGATGGGCGCACATTGATCTGCACCCCTGACCATGAAATCCTTTGCGCAGATGGCCGCTGGGTGCGCGCTGACCAGCTCGAGCTGAGTCAGGATCGCATCGTGGTTGGCCTTGAGGTGCCGTTGGACGAGCCTGGTGATGACGAAGCTGGTTACGCGCTGCACGTGGGAAGCCTGACGTTTACGATGGACACAGCACATGAACGTCTGCGCACACTGGCGTTCGCGCGCCTGCTCGGCCATCTGCTAAGCGATGGCTCGATCAGCCTCTTGGGGCAAGGCCGGATGAACGTTGGGCAGGCTATGGATCGCGAGGCGGTTCTCGACGATGTTGAACTGCTTACCGGCTGTCGTCCTGCGGCAATGCGCTACGACCCGAGGAAGTGGACCATTGTGCTGCCAAAGCCGCTCACGGACGCCATCAGCACGTTGTCTGGAGTGCGCACTGGGCGGCGTATTCAGCAGGCACCGACGTTGCCGGCATTTGTGTTGGATGAAAATTGCCCTCTCGCAGTCGTGCGCGAGTTCCTGGGCGGACTCTTCGGGGCGGACGGCCATGCACCTGTCTTGCACCGTTGGGGCGAGCGTGATGGTGAGGCAACGCTTGAGCCGCCTGCCTATTCTCAAAGCACCATACCAGAGCATGTGGAGGCTCTCAAGCAGCTTATGGGCGACGTGATCCATCTGCTGGCGCGCTGTGGAGTGAAAACTCATGGAGCCACTGTCTATGAGTATCCTACGCGCCGCGCAACTTCCTCGTACCAGCAAGCACAGGACGGTATTCCTCGCCTGGAGGTTCGCCTGGAGCTTCCAGACGGCCTCTCGTTCGTGGAGCGCGTGGGATTTCGCTATTGTGTGGATAAGGCGTTGCGAGCCAGCGCGGCGGCGGTCTACTGGCGTCTGGTAGACCAGATTCATCAGCAACGCCTCTGGATGGCGAACCGTCTGGAAGCGTTACATCAGGCTGAGCATAAATTATCGTTCTCACGAGCACGCAAGATAGCGGCAGCGGCTCTGATGGAGCGCGAGCCAGTGGTCTTCCCTCACTACGCACTATTGGAGGGGCACGACCGTTTTTCGCGGCTGTCACAACTGACGACACGCAAGTTCCAGCCACTGCATAGAGATGCTTGCGACTTTCCTTCGCCTGTCGAACTATTCAGCCAGATCGGCGCGCGCGAGTGGTTCGCTCCGTTGCGCTCACATGCGAATGCAGAGACTGCGAAACGTTACTGCGTAGAGAAGGATGCATGCACGCTGCCGACCCTCATGCTCCAGGTGGTGGACCGACGGCCAGCAGGCAGGAGAGCGGTGTTCGATCTGGCAGTGAATGATTTACATGCCTTCGTAGCAGGCACAGTAGCGGTCCACAATTGTATCGGTAACAGTGGTCCGCTCGCCGAGCCGGTCGCCGAGGCGGTACAGGACAACGACCTCATCGTCGCGGCAGTCCTGAGCGGCAACCGCAACTTCGAGGGGCGCATCCATCCCCAGGTGCGGGCGAGTTTCCTGGCGTCTCCACCGCTGGTTGTTGCGTACGCCCTGGCCGGAACCGTGGATATCGACCTCACGCAAGATCCGGTCGGCACCGATTCCGACGGTGGGAAGGTCTATCTGCGCGATATCTGGCCTTCGCAGCAAGAGGTGCGCGACGCTGTAACCAGCGCGGTCACGCCCGACGTGTTCTCGCGCAACTACGCGCATGTCTTCGAGGGCGACGACCACTGGCGCTCGCTGACGAACTCGACCGGCGCGCTCTTCGATTGGGACCCCAATTCGACATATATCCAGGAGCCGCCTTTCTTCAAGGATATGACACCGGAGCCCGCGCCTGTAAAGGATATTCACGGTGCGCGTGTGCTGGCGATGCTGGACGATTCCATCACGACAGACCATATCTCGCCTGCGGGTAGCTTCTCGCCGACCAGCCCCGCCGGTCGCTACCTGTTGGAGCGTGGTGTCGAGAAGCGCGACTTCAACACCTACGGCGCGCGGCGTGGCAATCACGAGGTCATGGTGCGCGGCACCTTCGGCAATATTCGCCTGCGCAACCACCTGGTGCCCGGCAAGGAGGGCTACTATACCGTCCACCTGCCTGACGGCGAACAGACGACGATCTACGAGGCATCGGTGCGCTACCAGCAAGAGGGTGTGCCGCTGATCGTGATCGCGGGCAAGGAGTACGGCTCCGGCAGCTCGCGCGACTGGGCCGCCAAGGGTCCTTTGCTGCTCGGTGTGCGCGCCGCCATCGCCGAGAGCTTCGAGCGCATTCACCGCAGCAACCTCGTCGGCATGGGTATCCTGCCGCTACAGTTCTTGCCCGGCGAGAGCAAAGAATCGCTCGGCCTCACCGGCCACGAGACCTATGATATCGAAGGGATCGAGCAGGGCCTGAAGCCACGCCAGCAGATCACGGTGAAAGTGACGCGCGAGGATGGCTCGACCTTCTCCTTCCAGACCATCGCGCGCCTGGATGGCTCCATCGATGTCACGTACTACGAGAACGGCGGCATCCTGCCAACGGTGCTGAGGAGGCTGTTGCAGGCGTAACCTGTCATAGGCGTCAAGGTAAGACAAGGTAAGACAAGAAAAAAACCGTGATGGCGCGGCCTGCAGGGCGTCCAACGCGATCGTGTTCTTGTAGGGGCGACCCTTGCGGACGCCCGCAGGCCGCGCCATCACGGTTTTTCATCGCCTAAACTGCAAGCCAATGAGCAGGAGGTGAGGAGAGCAATGGACATAGAGGCGACAATCCGTACGATCAACCTGATTGTGGCTCCCGCTGTGATGGTGACGAGCTGTACGCTCTTTTTGAACGGCCTGTTACAGCGTTACCATGCCATTAGTAGCATCATGCGTACGATGCACCGCGAACGTCTCCAACTCTTGCGAGCGGCAGACAAGAGCGCCACTGATGCTCTTGCCTCCATCGATAGCGTCACCAGCGAACGATTACGCGAGATCGAGAGACAACTCCCCAGCATGCTCGTCCGGCACAATCTGATCCGTAATGCGGTCCTGGTTGTCAATGTTGCCATTCTGGTCTTTGTGCTCAGTATGTTCATCATCGCTCTCGCCAACATAGCGAACTCCTCCTGGCTGGTCATTGTCGCTCTTTTTTGCTTCCTGGCAGGGATGGGAGTGCTACTATCAGGAGTAGCAATCACGACTATAGAAGCCTATCGATCCCATCGTGAGTTGACGTATGAAATCCGGCACGGCTTGAGCCTGGGCAAAGAATAATGCGCTCATTCATTCCCCATCACGAATTCTCGACCCTCCACCCGGCAAACTCAACCAGATAACATCCATTCCTCAATCTGAAACCGCCTCACGATAGGCTAATATAAAACACATAGAAACATAAAGATTACATAGAAACATAAAGATGAGGGGGCTTGCAATGTCTACACTTATACGTCGTTCTTTCTGGTTCTTCATGGGCGCCGTCCTGTTTATCCTGGCAGAAGGCTTATGCCTCAGCAATCCTACCGTTGCCCTGGCTGATGGCTCAACGAACGGCAGCGGAAGCGCCGCTATCAATGTGACGTTAAGTATCCTGCCTGGCCCTCTGACGACGACTATGAACTCTATCTCTATTGGTAGCGAGACCACCAATGGCGCATATACAACCACTACCTACGAGCTACATATGTCTGTTGTTGATGCGACGGGATCGGGCAGTGGCTGGAACCTCGCTTTAGCCGATGCGCTTCCATCTTCCACCACGACTACGATGCTTACACAAGTCAGTTCCACCTGCGCGGCCAGCTCTAGCTGCACGCTTCCTCAGAACGGCGTAACCTATCCAGTGATGATACAGGGTGATAATAGCGCGCCCACGAGCATCTTTAATGCCGGAGCCAACACCGGCATGGGCACCTGCGATATCACTGCAACCCTGGTAGTGACAGCACCGACCAGCGCAAATGCAAGTTCCTCTTCCCTGACATTGCTGGTCAGCAGCGGCACAATATAATGCCGAACTTTACAAGCCCCATAGACATTAAGTTTAGGCGCTGGCATCTTTCGAGCAGGCAGCGCGGGTGGGTCCCGATGCCGCCTCTCCTCACCATGGAAGTGATATTTATTATCTATGCGCCTCTTTTTGTGCTTGAAGTTTATTTACTTCATAAAGAAGCTTTTACCCTCTGAAACTACGTTTGAATAGATGCGATCTGTCTAGCTGTATCCCTGACCATCTGTAACAAGCACGGGTGATATAAATTAGGTCTGCGAATAATTTCGTCTGGTGATAACCAACTGGTAGCACGGTACTCTTCATTAGTATGGATTAAGGCAACTTCAGCTTCAGTAAGAGAGAGCATCATCGTGATGCTAAGTGTGTGGCATCCATTTTTAATTGGAGCCTGTGCTCGTTTATCCCAGATAAGATTATAGATCCCCACTATAGAGTATGCGTGAGCGTGGCATCCTGGCCGAGCCGCCGGAGCAGGAGCGCGCACAGGGCTCGTGCAAGGCAAGCCCCTACAAAAACCGGAGCCTACCGTTGACCTTGCTTATTCACGGCGGGCATCGTATAACGTAGAGGTCAAGGATGAGCTGATATCATATATATCCTTGACCTGTTCTATACAAGAAAGAAGAAACCATGAATATTGGCATTCTCGGTGCCGGACGCATCGGCTCTACAGCCGCGGAGCTTTTCGCGAAGGCGGGCCATTCCGTCGCCATCAGTAATTCAAGGGGAGGAGACACCCTGGCGTCGGTTGTCGAAAGGCTCGGTCCTGGTGTAAGACCGGCAACCGCTGAAGAGGCGGTCAGGTTCGGCGATGTCGTCCTGATCGCCGTCCCCTGGACCAGGCGCCACGAGCTGCCCAACGCGCAGCTCTTCGAGAATAAAATCACCATCGACGCCACCAATCCCTATGGCGCACAGGGCGTCGAAAAGCTCGGCGATACTACATCGAGCGAGACCATTTCGCGGCAACTGCCGGGTGCGCGCCTGGTCAAGGCCTTCAATACCATGTACTTCGAGACGCTGCGCACGGGTGGTCGCCCGGCTGGCCCCGAGCGCCTCGTGCTCTTTATCGCCGGCGACGATACCGAGGCGAAGGAGGTCGTAGCGCGCCTGATCGAGGAGATCGGCTTTGCCGCTGTCGATACCGGCTTCCTGCACGAGGGCGGACGACGGCAGGAGCCGGACTCTCCGATCTACAACGTCCCTATAACCGTCGAAGAGGCGCGTACACGATTGGCCGACCTCAAGTAGTGCTGCCGTGTGTGACTAACGCCGCCTCGTAGAGCCCCAGGTTGATCTGCACCCATCTGAGCTTGCGAGCTTCGGCGGGCGGGAAGAGGGCACGGCCACGGGTTTCTGCCGTCGGAAGGAAGGCGGGAAGATCCGTGACCTGTGCCTGGTAGAACGCCTGGTAACATGTGGTCCTGATAGACCCTTGTGCTTCCCATTTCCACCATTTATAGAATATCACTCATGACCATCTATTTCTCTCCACCCACGTTGCGGCGCTTCATGCGCGTACAGGCGTTGCTCGACCAGCTTCAACCGGAGGCTGAGTCCAGGGCCTTTGTTGTTCCCAGCTCGCCGCCGCCGCACAGGGGCGTGATCGTCTTCCCCGGCTCGTTCAATCCACCAACGACGGCGCATATTGCACTATTGAAGCAGTCCCGGGAGTTCGCGCGGCGGCAGCAGGGGCCGTTGCAGCTCTACGCGGCCTTCAGCAAACATACAGTGGATAAGGAGTCCGTGGAGCGACCGTTGTTGTTGGATCGGGTGATGTTGCTGGAGCGTGTGCTGCAGAACCGGTTGCCGCGCGTGGGGATTATGCTGTTCAATCGCGGTCTGTATGTGGAGCAGGCTGAGGCGGTGCGCCGTTCGTTTCCGCGTGTGAGGCGTATTCTATTTCTAATCGGTTTCGATAAGATTATGCAGATCCTCGATCCACGCTATTACGATGATCGCGACGCCGCGCTCGTTGAGCTGTTTCGCCTGGCGGAGATTCTGGTCGCTCCTCGTGGTAATGATGGCGAGAAGGAGCTTGCGGAACTGCTGCAACAGCCCCAGAACGAGCGTTTCGCTGGCTATGTTCATCCGCTGCCCTTCAATCCCATCTACCGGAACGTTTCATCTACCCACGTACGCCAGCAGGCCGTCGGCGTTGATACCGAAGTGCCGCGTGAGGTGCGGCAGTTTATGCGCGAGACGCGCGCCTATGCTCCACCCTTGCAGCGGCACGACGGTTCGACGGTCGATTACTATGGGCTGCGCGTACAGAGGCTGGAACAGCTCTTGCGCCAACAGGACATTACGAGTGCGAGGTACGGAAGGTGAACGTCGTCGCGCCGATCTGTACCTGGTCGCCTTCGCGCAGGATCGTACGTGCGATCGCGCGTCCATTGACGAAGGTGCCGGTTGCCGAGCGGTTATCGGCCAGCTCGTACTCGCCGTCGGGAAGTTCGCGCAGGGTGGCATGAAGCCGGCTCACTGCCAGGTCTTCCAGAAAAATATTGCAATTGCGGCTGCGCCCGATCGTCATCTCCGGTAAGAGTTCGACGCTGTGCAGACCTGTGTTTGCGCTTCTCAGGTCCAGACGCGCGATCGCTGATTCCTGTGGGTCGGGCACCTTGCCGATCAGGAGCTCGCGTCCGCGGGATGAAGGGAGCTGGAAGGGGCGCGTGGTCTCGTTGGCGTAGAAGGTGAGCTGCGTATTGCCGAACAGGAGCTGGTCCCCGCTGTTGAGCGGCTGCTCCCTGGCTGATTGACCGTTGACATAACTGTCACCACTACCATGATCGTCGCGCAATAAATATCCCGTCGCCACGCGCAAGATGCTGGCCTGTTTGCGATGGACCGTAATATCTTCCAGGAAGATGTCGCAGTCGCGGCTCCGGCCAATCGTGGTGCATTCTTTCCATAATTCTACACGCTTGCCAAGCAGAGGGCCCTTCTGGATGACAAGGTAGGCTGACGTAAGTTCTTGTACCATGGATCTCCATTGAGATGTAGTGTGCGATAGAGACATGTTCCATCGTTCTCTGTGTGAGTATAGCCAATAGGATCAAATGGTGTCAAGGTGCAATGTCGGCGTGACCTCAGTCAATTTTTGCATCCACCCGTCGTCGGGGCCTGCCTGGCGGGTGATATAATAACCAGCGAGTAAGCACTGGCGAGATCGCTAGCAGTTTGAGAAAGGTAGACTGATATTTATGGCAATGCAAATGGGGCAGCAGATCACTGCTGAATTTGACGTGCCCGCGAAGATGCGGGACGGCGTGACTCTGCGCGCCAATGTATATCGCCCGGCGGGCGAGGGGCGATGGCCTGTTCTACTCACGCGCCTGCCGTATGGAAAGGATCTGCCCCTGGCGTCTTCCCTGATGGACCCGGCGCAGGCCGCTCGTCGCGGCTATGTCGTGATTGTGCAGGATACGCGCGGTCGTTTCCTTTCTGAGGGGGAATGGGACCCCATGCGTAATGAGATCCTCGATGGCGAGGACAGCGTGGCCTGGGCCGCCCAGTTGCCGTATAGCAATGGCAGCGTCGGCATGTATGGTGGGTCCTACTTCGGCTTTACACAGTGGGCCTCTGCTATTCAGCATCCGCCTGCCTTAAAAGCGATGATTCCGTTCATCACGTGGAGCGATCCCTTCAACGGCATCCTGTATCGCGGTGGCGCTTTTGAGTTAGGCGTCCTGGCAAGCTGGCATATGATGATGGGCATGGATGTGCTGCTGCGCCGCTATCGTGGCGATCCCGATCCGCGCAACCTCGGACGCGCGCTCTCTATGCTAGTGAAGGAGAGCGACGCCCTGGCAACCACTAACTACTGGTCACTGCCTCTGAAGGAATTCGGCCCATTGAAGCGCAACGACGTGGCTCCTTCCTTCTTCGAAGCGGTCGAGCACCCTCTGGATCGCGCGTATGCTGACCCGCTGACGATCCTCGGCAAGCACGAGCACGTGACGGTCCCGACCTTCAACATCGGCGGCTGGTACGACATCTTCCTGCAAGATACGATCGTGAACTTCAAGAATATGCGCGAGCATGGCAGCACTGCGGAGGCGCGCCAGAGCAAGCTGCTGATCGGCCCCTGGGCGCACGGCATCGTAACCAATCCTATCGGCGATGTGAACTTTGGCTTTGCCTCCAGCGCCGCGTTCATCGATCTGCAGATCGATTTTGTCAGCCTGCAACTGCGCTGGTTCAATCATTTCCTGAAGGGTATCGATACGGGCATGCTGAACGAGGCACCTATCAAGCTGTTTGTGATGGGAACGAACGTCTGGCGCGACGAGCAGGAATGGCCGCTCGCCCGCGCTGTCGAGACGCGCTACTACCTGCACAGCAATGGACACGCCAATACGCTGAACGGCGATGGCCTGCTGAGCACGAGTGTGCCCGAGGACGAGACCGCCGACCGCTACGTCTACGATCCAGCCGATCCGGTCATCACGCGCGGAGGCGCCCTGTTGATGACGCCGGAGTTCCGGCCCGGTCCCCTGGATCAGCGCACCGTCGAGAGCCGGGGCGATGTCCTGGTGTATAGCACGCCCGCGTTGGAGCAGGATGTCGAGGTCACCGGCCCCATTGTCGTGCATTTCTGGGCCACGTCGAGCGCGCCCGATACCGATTTTGTGGCGCGTCTGGTCGACGTGCATCCCGATGGCACGGCTCTGAACCTGACCGATGGCATCATTCGCGCCCGCTATCGTGCCCAGAATGGGGAGGTCTCTCTCATCGAGCCCGGCAGGGCCTACGAGTACGAGATCGACCTGTGGGCGACCAGCAATGTCTTCCTGAAGGGGCATCGCATCCGCCTCGACGTCACGAGCAGCGATTTCCCGCGCTGGGACCGCAATCCCAATACCGGTCACGATTTCGGTGCCGACAGCGAACTCGCCGTTGCCCATCAGACTGTCCTGCACGATGCGGATCACCCATCTTATGTAGTGCTACCGCTGGTGCCAACTGCGTAATCACGGTATATCAACCCAAATCGCGTCACCGTATGTACATTAATAGGAGCAGCACGAGCCCCGTCAGGATCAGCAGCACCAGAATGATAACCACGATTGTAATGCCGAACGTTGGTGAGCTGCGCAGGGATCTGGCCGAGAACTGCCGGCCCTGCATTCTCGTGGCGGTCAGTAGAGAGAGTGACGAGATAGGGTGCTGCTCCAAATCATCGCCACTGGACTGGCGGATCTGGCGCGTCTGGTAGCGCGACACTGGCTCCTCTATCGTTGCCACGCCTGCGAAGCGCTGAACGGGACGGGGATTACGTGGCGCGACCTTCCCAGATGTGGATGGAGCCAGGGCGGTTGACTCGCCTGCTGGCACGATGCGGGCTTTTTCCTCCCGGCCCGTTTCGCGTTCGCCGGGGTGTCCCTGGTTGCGTGTGGTACTGCGGGAGCGCCTGACAGTCTGTAGCGTCGCTTCGTACGCCTCTGCGAACGCGGCGATGGTGGGGTAGCGCTGCTCCGGCTTCTTGGCGAGCGCGCGTGCAAAGACGTCATCAAGTTCGGTTGGCAGCGCGGGATGGTAGACGCTGAGGGGCGTGGGCGGCGTGTGATGATGGTGGTGAAGCAACTGGGCCGCCGTCCCCTCGAAGACCGGGCGCCCCGTCATCAACTGGTACATCATCACCGCCAGCGCGTACTGATCGGCAGCCGGCCCGACGTGGACGGATGTGACCAGCGAGGGATCGTCGAATTGCTCCGGCGCCATGTAGAGCGGTGTGCCGACGGAACGATGCAGCGAGCGCCCATGACGATAGAAGGCCGCCAGCCCGAAATCGGCGAGGAGGAGATGTGGCCATCCGTGCGGAAAGAGCGCGGCTCCATACGATCCCTTTTGCAATGGTCCGCGCTCGATGCGAATGAGAAAGTTCGTTGGTTTGATGTCGCGATGAATGATGCCATGATCATGGGCGTGTTGCAGCGCAGAGGCGGCCTGCATAAGATAATAGCCCGCCTCCTCCGCCGAGAGGGGCCAGCCGAAGCCGAACTGCTGCGTGCGGCGCTGCAGCCAGTTCCAGAGCGATCCCTCCGAAAGATAAGGCATTACCAGGTAGGTAATCGGCGTCAGGCCCCCTTCGAGCACCTCCTCGCCGAAGTGGTAGAGCGGCAAGATATTTTCGTGCTCCAGCTCGGAGACCGCACGTGCCTCCCGCTCGAAACGCTGGGCTGCTTGCTTCCCTTCAGGCGTGTCGGGTACCGCGCGCAGGTCTCCGCAGACAACCTTGATGGCAACCTTCCTGCCAATGCGTGCATGTTGAGCTAGATAGATGTCACCCATGCCACCAGTCTCGATGAGCCGTACAAGGCGGTAGCCACCGAGCAATTTCCCCACCAACGTATTCATTACAGAGTTCCCTCGTCGTTTTTAATTTCGTCGTTCTCAACGTAGAGGCGAGCGCGCGGCCTTAAACAAGGTGCCGCCTGCGTCTCGCATTAATTCTGTTTCTTCTAAAGACAGTATACAGTGGGATTCCACAAATTTCGGTCACAGGCGCCAAAACTCCCATACAATGGTCATGTATAGATGTAGTACAGGACCTTGCTGCGAGGCGGACTGAGCTTTAGCGGCTGCCCAAAAAAGGCTCCAGTATCCGCGTTCGAGCGCGGATACTGGAGCCTTTTTTGGGTGGGTGCGATTAGTACTATTGTCCTAGCTGACGCAGCGTATCGTACGCGGTCGCTGCGAGGTCCGGGCGCGTCTCGATCAGGTGGCGCAGCGCCGAGGTGGCGTCGCTGTCGCGGTACTGCAGTACAAGCTGGCAGGCCACGCGCACATTGCTTTCGCGCGGATCATTCAGGGCCTCGCGGGCCGCGCTACGGCTGCGCGCGTCTTCACCCTTCGGGTCGATCCGCTTCAGCGCCTCAAGGGACTGTGCGCGTACATAGGGATCAAAGTCGTTACTTGCCTGCAAAACGCTTTCCAGGGCGGTGCGATCTTCCAACTGCCCGCAGGCGCGTACGACAGCCGCGTAGATCACACTGCCGGGAATATCGGGATCGCCCGGCTGCAGGTTGTCGCGCAGTTTAGGATAGCTCGCGCGCCGACCAATCTCCACCGTGTGCTCGACGAGGCGGAGCATGGGAGCGACGGCGCGCCGATCGCCCAGGTGTCCCAGTGTGTCGCAGGCCGCTCCTAGCGCGCGTCCCTGTGCACGGTCCGTCAGTTCCTTCGTTGCCTCGATGCGCCCGATCAGCAGGGCGATTGCGCGCGGCTCGCGTAGCTCTCCCAACACGCGCACGATGGCGGTAAACGACACGTCGTCGCCATCGGCTAGCGTTTCCAGGAGCACGTCGCGACCGGGGCCGGCCATCCAGCGCTCCACTTCGGGCATCATGGGAACGCAGGCGTAGATCGGGTCGATGATGCGCTCGTCCTTCACGGCACCACGCGCTATCTCGCCCCAATAGCGACCGAGCAGCGTGCCCAGACGGTGTATCGCGAGCACGTTCTGCCACGTGGGAGACTTGCGCGCGCCCTCGAAGAGTATGTGCGCCAGCGGTGGCATGTCGCGCTGGAAGACCGATGGCAGCGTCTGCCCGTCCGTCGGCGGCTGCGTACTGTCCAGCAGGACCTGTCCGAAGATCAGCGCTGCCTGTTGGGCGAGGCGTGGACTGGTGGTGGAGTCGCCGCGCAGGTAGTCCTCTAAAGGAATGTCCCGGTAGATCGGAATGGCGATGTAACTTTCGAGGCCGGGCACGCGGTCGAGTCCGCTTGCCACCAGCATCTCGTTGAAGCGCGGCTGCTTCAGTGTGAGACAGGCATCGATAATGTCGACCTTGGCCCATCCCTCGGCCTCGCGCAGTGCGCTAATCAGCGCCTGCAGCGCGGGATTGGTCTCCAACTGCACCAGCGCTTGTGTGGCGTACAGTGAGCTGTTCGGATCGATGGCAAGCGCGCCAAGCACCCGAATGGAGTCAAGAGCCTTAGAACCGCCCTCTTTCGAGGACTGCCTGGCAAAGCCTATGGACTCTTTTGCTGTATCCTTTTCCATCAGGCTCCACGCGCGATAATTCCCCAGCATGAGGATAGCAAAGCGGCGCGCGCGCCCCTCTACCGTCTCCGCGGGATTGGCGTCCGGTGGCAGATCTTCGGGGTCGCCCTTCGCGATGATGCGCAGCCAGACCGGCACCAGGTTGCCCGCGCGGTCGATCTCCAGCAGGAAAGGGATCAGGACCGGGCGCCACTGCTGGACCGGGCCTACGTTAAGCAAGGGAACGAGCTGCGTGGCTGTCTCCTCTACCGAAAGGCCGTCCCAGCGGTAGCGCGTGACGAGGCGCGTGATCTCGCTACGCGCCTGCGTAAGGCGGTCCTTTACCTCGGGCGCCTCTACGTCCAGCGCGGGTGTGGGGCGGCGCGCGGCGAGGTGCTCGACAGTGCCGGCTCGCTCCTGTGCCTGTTGTGTGAGCGGGATCGCCGGTCTCACCACGACGGCGGGCACCGATGCGAGCGGCTGCGGCTTCGTTTCGTCTTCCTGTACTGCTTCCATATGTAGAAACCCCGCTTCCGTGGGAGCGTCTCCCTGCGGATCAATAGGGCCTGTCTGCTCTGCGTCCGTATCAGCCATGCGTCTCTCCATCTCCTGGTCTGTATTGAGTACGCCGCCGGTCCCTGCCGAGCGGTTAAAACGATGCGTGTATAGACACTGGTCCATTGTACCGTTCTCTGCGATTGTGGTCAAGTATATACAATCTCCGCACGCTTGTTGGGCGCGTCCATATACTAAAAAGAAACTACAATTTGGACCCGTGCTGGAGGGAGACGATGGCGACACGCCTGCATGATCTTGCTATACACACGCGCAACCTGCTGGATTGCGATCAGGTGTGTCTCTGTCTCTATGGTCCCGAACCGGCGCGCCGTCATCCCCTGCTTGCCCTATTCTCCGCTATGCAGGAGAGCGCCACTCCGTGTTATGGCTCGTCGCTCGACCTGCCGCGTGAACGCGTACAGGCGCTCTGCACACTGGCGCTGCAGAGCGGATGCCGTATCAATAGAGGGGATCTGCTGCCGGGTGTGAGCTTAGCCGTTGGGAGCATTGCGGTCGCCGTGCTGGAACGTCCGGCGGGCGTGCTGGGTTTTCTGCTGTGCGTCTCCCGTGAGCCGGGTGCGTTCCAACTGGGAGAGTGTCGCCTGCTGGCGCAATATCTGCCGGAGCTGGCGCAACAGGTAGAACAGGTGCTGAGCGATAACTGCACTGTCGAGGCTGCGTGTAGCCCCGCCGTTCCCACCAACACGCAGGAGCAGAACGCGTTCATCTCGATGGTCAGCCACGAACTGCGTGTCCCGCTCACGGCTATCAAGGGCTACGCGGGACTGCTGCAGGCGTTCGATACTGCCGAACCCATGCTGGATGAGAGTCGCTCCGTGGATATGAGCGCGAGCCGTCGGCAGCAGTACCTGAGCGTCATTATGGAGCAGACGAGCCACCTGGAGGTATTAATCGGCGACTTGCTGGATATCTCGCGCATACAGTCGGGCAGGCTCGCCCTTCACTACGCGCGCATCGACCTGGCCCGGCTCTGCAACGGCGTGGCGCAGTTGATGCAGCACCGTATCGATCAGCAGCAACCAGAGTGCTATCGGGTGCTCTGCGACGTCGAGCCAGACCTGCCACCCGCCTGGGCCGATGCCGACCGTGTGCAGCAGGTCCTGACGAATCTGGTGGAGAACGCGATAAAATACTCGCCCAGTGGCGGCCCGGTCGAGGTGCACACTCGCACCTCTGCCGGCGAACAGCTCAATGAGTTGGCGCAGGAAGTGCTACACCGGCATGACGCTCCCTATATCCACGTCACGGTGCGAGACCATGGCATCGGCATTCCCTTGCAGCAACAGTCCTCCCTCTGCAAACCGTTTACGCGCCTGGAACATCCGGCGACCGGGCATGTCAGCGGTGCCGGTCTGGGCCTGTATATCGCGCGCAGGCTGGTGGAGGCGATGCACGGACGCCTGACATTGCAGAGCAGCGAGGGGCAGGGCACGAGCGTCACGTTTACCTTGCCCATAGCCAGGCCATCCACTCATCCTCCGGCCTGCGCGCTGCCCGGCGCGCGACATTCTAAGCCTTCTTCTTATGTTTCTAGAGATGCCTGAAGAGAAACCTGAATCTTCCTTGCTCAAACCTTGCGCAATACAGCACAGTTTGTTATAGTGTGGCTATGCATGGAGAAGCGCACAAATTGATCAGCTAGAGGGAAGAATTATGTATGTAGGTCTGCTAGAGGACGATGCGGCGATACAGGAAATGCTCCTTCTCGTTTTGCAGGATGAGGGGTATGGAGTCATGATCTATCAGGATGCCGCGGAATGCATCGAGGCATTGACAAAGGTCGCTCAAGATCCCTCTGCGGCTTTGCCTGTGGATCTGATGATCGTGGATTGGCGCCTGAGTGGGCCTATATCGGGCACTGAGGTCATACAGCAACTACGCAATCAGCCACGTCTGAGCTCTCTGCCCATTATTTTAACCACCGCTGCGACGTTTAGCGATACCAGCGTGCTACAGGATCTACAGGTGGCCTTGCTCGAAAAACCTTTCTCCGTGGACGAAATGACCACACTGGTCAAACGATTGATCCAACCGCACCTCACCACGTCATAACCGCCCATCTCAGCCATTCCTTAGAAATAGCTGAGTTCTAGTATGGTTTTTCGGTTAATTCTGAGCTCGTCTCCCTTTGTTGCTGAGCTTTTCCTTAGAAATTGTTGAGTCTACCTTAGAGAAAGCTGAAACTTTTTATTGATGACTTGTCCTGCTCCGAAGTACCTGTTATTCTTTACTCATCGGCAGCTATTTACTGTGTGATGAGAGACGGATGGCCCAGAGACCTCTGTTTCTCATAGCGTTGGCTGCCCGAGACGTCTCGCTTCATAAGTAGTAATGCAGTACTGCTCCTGGTTGTGGATGTTAGTTCTAACTATAGTCGCAATGTAAGAGTGTATAGAGGACGGGCATTCACCTGAAGAAGAGAGGGCAGACGTCCGACATTGTATCCGAATGATAGGATGAGTCGT
>DAOTTD010000214.1:0-9964 GCA_034438015.1 Ktedonobacteraceae bacterium
CGACATATTACTCCGCTCTCTGAGGTGCAGCAGCGCATCTTAGCTCTCCTGGGCCTCTCATCGACCCTCTATGAGCAGCTGGCTGCTGAATCTCTCAAACCGACCTGAAAATGACCGAACCGTGAGTGTAACATCACAGAAAAGAACATGGGGGAAAGGATGAAAGCTGTTGCCGTATTTCCCGACAGCCGGGAAGTGAAGCTCATTGAACAGGAGGAGCCAATCATCATCCAACCGGATCAGGTCAAACTCCGCATGCTGGATATCGGGATCTGTGGTACGGATAAAGAGATCTGCACCTTTGCCTATGGCACTCCTCCAGCTGGTTCTGAGTACCTGGTGATCGGCCACGAGGCGTTGGGTGAGGTGATGGAAGTCGGGGCAGCCGTCACCAATCTCAGTATCGGTGATCTGGTTGTTCCAACAGTGCGCCGTCCCTGTCCTCACGCCAGGTGCCGCTCCTGTCGGGCGGGCCATCAGGATTTCTGCGAAACCAGCGATTTTACCGAGCGTGGCATCAAGGGTGCGCATGGCTATCTGACGGAGTTTGTCATCGATGAGGCCCAGTATATGAATCGCGTTCCCCGTCACCTGCGCGAGATTGCGGTGCTGGTCGAGCCACTGACCATCGCGGAAAAGGTGGAGGCCCAGCTTTATGGACTGATGCAACGTCGTCCTCCCTGGATCGACCCATCAGCCTCCGAGCGAACGCTGGGACGCGGACGCAAAGCGCTCGTGTTGGGTGCGGGTCCAGTGGGCTTATTGGGTGCAATGGCCCTGCGGACCGCCGAGTTCGAGACGTTTGTCTATGCACGGAAGCGAGAACCAGATCCACGGATTGAGGTTGCGAAGGAGATCGGGGCAACCTACCTTTCGAGCCAGACCGTCCCAACGGATCAACTCGAAGCGCACATTGGTCCCATCGATCTGGTCTATGAGGCGGTCGGACACTCCCTGGTGGCGCTGGACGTGCTTCGCGAACTAGGTCCCAATGGCATCTATGTACTCACAGGCATCCCTGGCCTGCAAACCCTGATTGAAGCTGATCCGGCAGCGCTCTTTCGAGAGATCGTCTTAAAAAATCAGGTCGTCTTGGGAACAGTCAATGCAGGACCGCAAGACTTTCTTGCCGCGGTCTCAGACCTGGACTCCTTCTCTCAACGCTGGCCGAATGCGGTGCGTTCCCTACTTGCCGCGCGCGCTCCCATCGAACAAGCGGTCGAATGCATCCTCGGACGACCTGCGGGCATTAAAAGCGTGATCTCTTTTCAGTCATGAGGAAAACGATGGTTTTGCGACTCGACAATGCTTTTGCACAGATTTTCGCCTCATTGCCGCAGGGAGTGATGGTCACACTCTCTCGTCGTTGAGACAGAACAGGATAGGTCAATGGTTGGGTTTTGTTGCTCACGTATTCTCTTTTTAGGAAGGGTGTCTTTCCTTCGGACTTCTTGCTGGCAGCAGAGGATCATGCTCATGCGACAAAAGCGACACAGCAAATAGATTCATTGTTCATCCTGAGAAAGGACAAAGATATAATGGCTACACAATCACCTCGCCGCGCAGAACCTCTTCCGCAAATCCCGGTGAAACCATCTCACAACGAGGCGGAAGAAGAGGATCTCGTGAGTCGCTTGATGCACCTGGCACATACGTATGGACCCGTGTTTCAACTGAATCTCCCCCAGCGCCAATGGGTCATTACCGCGAACTATCCGCTTGCCAACGAGCTCTGTGATGAACAGCGGTTTTTCAAGAAAGATCTCCCTTTCCGGGCCGTGCGCCAGGTCGTTCCAACCAGTATTTTTGCCGTTTCGACCACAGAACCTGTCTGGTCCAAAGCGCACAGGGTCCTTCTGCCACTTTTCAGCCGCCAGGCCCTGCAGGCGTACCTGCCGAAAATGTGGGAAGCCACGATGTCCATGGTGTATAAGTGGGAGCGTCTCAATCCCGACGAAGAGATTACTGTCTATAGCGACATGGTTCGTATCACCTCCGATATAATTGGCTCGTGCTGTCTGGATTATCACTTCCAATCGTTCTACCGCGAGACGCCCCATCCGCTCATCCAGGCCCTCATGCGCACCGTTGAGGGTGCCATCTTCCGTGAGCAGGACGCTGCCCAATGGAAGACCGATGCCGCTTACCTCCGCCAGATGGTAGCAGAGATCATTCACCAGCATCGCGTCAACAGAACACGTGCCAACGATGTCATGCTGGACCAACTCCTGGAGGGGGTTGATCCCCAGACGGGGGAGAAATTGACCGACGAGGAACTCGAGGACCAGGTCATTACCCTGTTATTTGCCGGCCATATCACGACCAGTACGCTCCTCTCCTTTGCCCTTTATGAACTGATCCGTCATCCTATCATTCTGGCTAGGGCGTATGCAGAAGTCGACCGAGTGCTCGGCAACGCTCTTTCACAGCCTCCCACAGCTGTCCAACTGAGCCAACTCCCCTATCTTTCGCAGGTTTTGAAAGAAACGCTGCGCTTGCATCCGCCTGCGAGAATCATAGGCGTCCAAACCGTCAAAGACGAAGAGATGCTTGGAGGAAAACACCGGGTAACGGCAGGCCAGGACCTGTTGATGTTGATCCCGGCCCTGCACCGTGATCCCAGCATTTGGGGGAACAATGCGGACGTTTTTCAACCAGATCGCTTCCTGTTCGACGCGGAGGCAAAGATCCCGGCCAATGCCTACAAACCATTCGGGAATGGCATGCGGGCCTGTCTCGGTCGCGCCTTCGCCTTGCAAGAGGCCCCGCTGGTTCTGGGGATGGTGCTCCGCCATTTCGAGCTGATCGATCATACAGGCTACCACCTTCCGAGCAAGCTGCGCTTTGCCACGAGACCAGAGGGGTTTACGATTCAGATCCGACGCAGAGCCCATGCGCAACCAATCGTGTTTGCGGCTCCATCTCCTCTGCCGATCACGGCTGCTCCTCCAGCAGAAGCGCCTGCGGAGAAAAAAGTCACCGTCAAGGCTCACCACACGCCGTTGTTTGTCCTGTTTGGTTCGAACTTAGGCACGTCGGAAGGGCTTGCTCAGCGGATCGGAGACGATGCTCGCGACTTTGGCTTTACCACCGCCGTTGATTCCCTTGACGAGGTAGTGGACAAGGTCAGCGAGCGGCCAGAGGAGTGCGCCCTGGTGATCGTTGCCTCCTCCTACAACGGGTACCCCCCAACGAATGCGACCAGATTTTATGAGTGGTTGCAGCGTCCAAACATGCCAGCCGATACCCTCAAGGGAGTTCGCTACGCCGTTTTCGGGTGTGGCAACCGGCAATGGTCTTCGACCTACCAGGCAGTACCTCTCTTCATCGATCAAGCGTTGGAACGTCTCGGCGCAGAGCGTGTCGCCCCAGTGGGCATGGGAGACGCCAGCGGCGATTTAGATGGGATGTTCCAGTCCTGGCACCAGCAGCTCTGGCCCGCTCTGGCCAAAGCCTTCTCTCTTGACCTGGCCGAGTCTGCGCAACCAGCGGTCACTGGCCCACTCTACCGGCTGGAAGTGACGCAGGGCGAACTGACACCGAGTCCCTATGTTGCCTCGTATAACGCGGTGCCGCTGACGGTATTCACCAACGCGGAACTCCAAGATCCGACTTCACCGCATTCCACGCGCTGCATCGAAGTGGAATTGCCCAAAGACGTGCGGTATAAAGCCGGCGATCATCTTGGGGTGCTGGCACACAATCCCATCGAAGAGGTTGAGCGTATTGCTAGGCGCTTTGGCTGTGATGAGCGGACGGTGGTGCGTATTCATAAAAACGATAT
The DNA here is from genome assembly GCA_034438015.1 of Ktedonobacteraceae bacterium. Classification (GTDB taxonomy): domain Bacteria; phylum Chloroflexota; class Ktedonobacteria; order Ktedonobacterales; family Ktedonobacteraceae; genus JACDAE01. Next base: position 3,785 of record DAOTTD010000214.1, read on the forward strand.
GCGCCGGACCACCTTGCCAATTGGCACGCATATCCGGGTGTACAGTCTCCTCTCCGCGTATGTGGAACTGCACGAGGTCGCGACTCGCAGGCAGATCAAGCGCCTGCTCGACTACACCGAACTGCCCACAGAAAAAGAACACCTGCGCTCCCTCGTCGGTTCGGATGAGGCGAGCAAAAAGCGCTATCGACGAGAAATCCTGGAAAAGCACGTGACGCTGCTGGATCTCGTGGAGATGCACCCGTCCTGCGATGTGCCTGCAGCGGTCTTGCTAGAGTTTCTTCCTCCGCTGCGTCCGCGCTACTATTCGATCTCTTCTTCTGCCCTGGTCGATCCCCATCGCTGTCGCATTACCGTTGGCGTCCTGGAAGCCCCTGCAGTCGCGCGCGCAGGTATCCATCAAGGGACCTGCTCCACATTCTTGAGCCGCCGTACAGCCGATGAGGTCATCTATGGCTTTGTGCAGGATACGCGATCGCCCTTTCATCATCCCGCAGATCCATCGCTCCCCATCATTATGATAAGCGCTGGGACCGGCCTGGCTCCTTTTATGGGTTTCCTTCAAGAGCGCGCAACGCTCCAGACAGAGGGCAAACAGGTAGGCCCATCCTTGCTCTTCTTTGGGTGTCGCCATCCCGAGCAGGACTTCCTGTATCAGAATGAGCTTGAGGGCTACGCGGAGCAGGGCCTCACCCAACTCCATGTCGCCTTCTCCCGCGCGAAATCACAAACCAAAGCGTATGTCCAGGACAAGATCCTGGAGCAGCAAGACCTGGTCTGGCACTTTCTCCAGCAGGGGGCTCCGACGTTCATCTGCGGCGATATGGAAAAGATGGTGCCAGGAGTCGCGCAAGCCTATCGCACTCTGTACCAGCGCATTCGTGGCACATCTGCTCAGGAAGCCGCACAATGGCTGGAGGAGATGACCGCGCAGAATCGCTACGTCGTCGATATCTGGGGGTCGCCAGGGTCGTTTTGATCGTGTGCTGGCTACTTCGAATATCCGTTCTTGAATAACCAGCGAAGAGCAGGAACATCGAAAAATGGAGACTGAATAACTGGCTGTCTGTGTCTGCCTGTCACGCTGGGCGTCTTGCGGATCATCAGACGCCCGTCGGTTCCGATTCGATTATTTATTCAATTTTCTAGTATTATTGGAAACTTTGTTCTTTCGCATCCCCTCCCTACTTGCCGCCTGTAAGCGGGTTTCACCACTCGCAAAACAGATCATGCTGACATTCAAGATTATGCAGGCGTTGAGAGGCAGGTGGTGGCCCGACCAGACCTTGTTTACTGGATAACTTGCGATTGATGCACAATATGGGGGAAACCGTCGTTGCAATCGACAAGATACCTTGATACCACATCGTTCGTATAGGCTGTCCCCGCAATGGTATGATACCCCCGTGATGCATCTTTGCGGCTTGTGACCATCTTGCCAGGGGGAATGATATAAATAATCTCCCCGGTATAGTGACGCTCACGCTCCTTTATTGTTACTGAATCACCAAGGTGATACTCCCCTTCATTCAGTGGTCCGAAGAGCCTGGCGAGCTGCTGCCCATCCTCTCTATCAAATTGATAGTGTTCATAGACGCGCTGTCCATTGCTAATGGCTTCAATGATCGGGATGCGCTCATCCGTCTCAAGGGTGATGATCCAGAGGCTCAAAAACGCTTGTGGCTGCACCACATCGACAGGACTCCACATCAAGGCTTTGAGACCTGGTCGAGCATGAAGTGTTTCGAGAGCAGCGTGTGCGAACAGCTTGATCTGAACTTGACGGAGAATAGCATCACTCTCGCGTTGCCTGAGCTCCACAAGAGAAGCAATCTCGATAGTGTTCACTTTCACTGGCGCCCACATTCCAAACTGTTGCCAGTCAATAGGATCAAGCGTGATCTGAAATTGTCCACAGAGTGCTGTGATCTGCCTGGCTTTCTGGCATGCTTCTTGTTGCTCATCAGCACTGTTTCGGCGTGAGTAGGTCATGATGCACCACTCCTCTTGAGGCAGGTGGTGAGCCTGCCCTCTTCTTGGTCCTTAATGTCTGATGGGATGTCGTCCCAGGTTTTCCCCTGCTACGCGACTGGCTTGATATAGGCCTTCGAGTACGCATGGACCGGAATACAACGCGAAAGCCCGTACTATATTTGCTGGATATGCGGTCGTATTGACATGGGTCTCTTCAGACCGCCGAAGAAGCGCTGACCTACTTCTCATACACGACTGTGTATCGACCGGTATGTGCTTGACCTCTCCCCACTCCTTCATCAGTCACTGTGTGAAGATGCCAGCCACGCTTTGTCATTTTCTTTAAATCCCTAAAAAACTGATACCGCGCTTCTCCCTTAAACAGGCCTGACGTATAGGTCTTGACTTGTTGCATGTGCATGTTCTCACTCCTCCTCATCGGTGCTCTATCTTGCAGGGTTCGCTCAGCGTGTGGTCTGTCACGTGTCCTTGACACTCTGACCAGTCCCACCTCCTCTGCTCAGCCCAGCACGGAGCAGTGTGGTCTGCGCCGATTGCTGCCATCAAAAAACCACAGGGGCCTCACTCTCTGTCGCATGGATGTGCTGTCATGGAGTGACCCCTTGTGATTGTCAGGTCGAATGCCTATTGTCCTGGTGCAGGAAGCACGCCGAGTTGTTGCAACAGGCCCAGGGTGTCCATTTCGAGCCAGTGTTCGACGCTCTTACCGCCCACGATGCGGCTGATGTCGATTGCCGTGACCGTCGCTTGCTTGCCGGTTGAGGGAATGCCCATAAAGGCACCTTGCTGTGTTCCACGCGCAGTCAAACGGGCCACAACCTTGTCCCCTTCAGCGATGATATCCTCAACCGTGAAGTGCAAATCAGGGAAAGCCGTCAGGTACATGGTAAGGGTTTGTTTGGCTCCCTCGATACCACCTGGTGTACCAGGAGGGGCAGCGTGATCGACGTGATTGGGGGCGATGAAGTCGTCGATGGCAGCCCTATTCTTCTTGTTGAACACTTCATCGTAGAAACGGCGGACGCTGGCCTTGTTTGCTTCAGTTGACTTGTTGACTTCGGTTACCATGTACATGTTCCCTTTCGGTGTGGTAAGTCAGGGTTGTTCGTGCGGTGCGGTCTCTGCACTGGCAGATCACCGTTGTGGTAAACCTGGCTCCTCGTCAAATCGACAGAGGGGATGTGTAGTGGCATTGCTGGGAAAATACAGAAGCAGGGAAATACCGAAGCTGTTTCTGTTGGAAGATAGAGCATGGAGTTGCTCCTTCTCTCAATTACAGTATAACATAATTGTTTAGCGTTTGTCAATGCATAAAAATTTTATATTTATATTTTTAGCAAATTCAGTTTTTCATTTTTTATGAAATAAACAAATTATGGGACTCCCGGTAACTACTCGGGTCCGCAGGGGGATTTGCCAAACTGTGTCAAACTCAGTAAAGTAAGGGGCATGACGACCGAGGAAGAATTGCTTCCTCTCGCTTCATCCAACGTAGCCTGAATGGGACGAGGGCTCGACGTTCAATGCTCATCTTGCCAATCACCTGCGTTGGATGCGCATGAACCGGCAAAGGCATGCCCAGAACGCAAAGGGGACTCCCCATGCATGACTCCTGCCCAAGAACGCACATGCGCACAGTGGCGGAAGGTGCAATGATGGAGGCAATTCAAGGACCGTGTCAACTCACATAAAAATGGGTTCACCCCACGCGATGCGCAACGAGCTGTCCTTCTCAAATGAAGAGGCTCCAGATCGCTCTTTGTTGCATCCATGGCTTCGGCACTGAAGTGGCACTTCTACCAGGCCGTCAGCCAACAACGGGAGAAGAGAGGCAGGTTTTGCGCAAAGTAGACAGACGATCCTCGCCCTCCTGATCACTCAGAGGGAGATGGGCACGGCATTGAAAAAGCTTCTTTGGTGGCCAGTTCCTCCTTCGTTAATTCATAGCCAGACAAGCGGGAACGCCGGCGACACTGACACGTAGTTGCGCTGGTCCGGACCCGGCATTGCGGGCGAGTCGGTCCTGCCACCTCCAGCGGCGATGAGAACGGATGGCACGAGGGGGGCGAGGAGGAGGCAAAACCTGTTGCTGGGTCTGACCCAAGGGAAGGATCTCAACGTATTGCCGACGCCAATGGGCCGTCCAGATGCGGCGAAGCGCTCGACCTGCCACATCCACCCACCGCATCGATCCAACAACGACGGGTTTTCGCTCCACAGAGGCAGGTGGAGGCAAGAGACGACGGACAGCACTGACCCGACGAGCACGATTGCCTTTGGCTGCTGGGTCTAGACACTGCTCCCGTAGAGGGCATTTGAGACAATCAGTCTGGTAGGCCAGGTAAACGGCTCGTTGGGTAAAAGCGTTCTCTTGACGCACTTCGCTCAACCAGAGGTTAGCTCCCGCTGGACAACGGAGCATCCCATTGTCTTGCAATGTGAAGGCATCTGCGGTAAAACGACCAACCGCTCGTCCCGCCTCTCCAGCGCACTGCCACGGACCATACGCTTCGGGCGGATCTTCCCAAGTAAAGAACAGGGGAGCAGTTTCTGTCGGTGGGGCCCACTCCATCTCACGTAGCTCACCTCCTTGCATCATCTTTCCCAGTGTTAGCCGCAGGTTCCACACCCATTGACAGGCAATTTGCCAGAGTTCCTGGCCACACTCCGTGTAGGAGCACCAGCGATCGGGATCTCCTTCGACATCCTCATCGGCAAGCACCCCTTCGAATGCTCCACGCCCATGATAGAGATCCAGGACATCCTCGACCAGGAACCCGTCCGCATCCAATGTGGTGATGAAGAGCTCATAGACCCACTCATCCACTCGCTTGCCCACCCTGACTTTCTTGTCTGCAGGAGGAGCAGGATGGCGAGCAACAACCACCCGAGCGTGAGGCAAGCCCGCACCCAGTTCCAGCCAGCCTCCCTCAAACAGATCAACGATCACACCGGTGTTGCTGGCCGTGACGCTTGCCGTAGGTGGATGAGCCAGGATGCGCTGGATCTGGGGGTACTCCAAGAGCTGATAGCCTCTTCCCCGTGTCACCAGATACACGCCTGCCAGCATGAGCTGTGCAATCACTGCTGCGTCGCCATATTGTCCGTCGAGGCGAACCAGAGCCACTTCTGCTGGAAAAGCGAAGTGCGTCAAGTAGGTGGTAATGGCGCGGAGAGCCGAGGCCAGTTCCCCGCGATAATCCCCATTCCCCTTGCCCCCATAGGTGCCGATCCATTGGCGCGTGTGCATTTGGAGAGCGGTCGTGCGGGTGCGTACCACTTCCCCTCGTTTGCGCCCTGTGTAGCCTGGCGCACAGACCGCGTCGAGTCGGCGTCGAGCAGCAGGAAGCGTTGGATCACAGGGCAAGGCTCGCTGTCGTGCTGCTTGGCGTGTGGCATCCACATCAAAGACGATGTAGCGACGACCTTGTCGATCGAAGATTCCACCAATGGACGCTTTCGTCCACCCTTGGGCAAAGCGCTGCTCAAAAAGAGTACGGAAGGCTTCTAAGCAAGGACGATCGACAGCAGCCAGGAAGCGACTCAGACTGGAGCGATGAGGAAGACTGCTGCGTCCAAACAGCGCCATGAACGCGGTCTCAAAAGGAGCGACACATTCAAAGAAGTCGGAGAGTGTCCGTTCTCCGCTGATGGCATAGCCCACCAGCAGAGCGAGAAAATCAATGGTTTCGTAGGTGCCGAAGCGTCCTCGTCTCAAATGGACCTGATCGGCAAAGGCTTCAAGTAGGCCGGTGGTCGCCAGATGACGAGCCAGGATGACGACTTCAGCAAACCACACAGGGACTGAGGGACGATCAAGAGGGGTAGTGTGAACCTCGATACAAGAGTTGGGTATCATACGTAGAGAGACCTCCTTCTAAGGAAATGACATGTTTCCTTCTTATTAGAGGCTTCTCTTTTCTTTTTGGCTAGTGACTTGCTTGCGTCAGCTCGTTGCGCATCCCGTGGGCTCATCCGCGCTTTTGATGAAGCTCGCTTGCTTGATAAGAAATGATATACTTCATCTGCAGAAAAGTTCAGAAAGAGAAGATACAGATACAAGGTGGAGAGCATGACAGAAATCAAGAATGCAGATGCAATCAAAGCTTTTTCCAATGCTCCTCGCGCTCTCATCGAGAACTTTGGCGATGAAGGGGACATTACGAGAAAATACCTCCTGAACCC
>DAOTTD010000215.1:0-10846 GCA_034438015.1 Ktedonobacteraceae bacterium
GCCTCGTCGTAGCGCAGCGCGCTCCCTAACTCCCTGGCCGCCTTTACGGCCTCTTCGAGCAGGGCGCAGCTCTGTTCCTGCTCCTGCAATGCCAGTGCGGTTGCCGCCTGGTACACGCTCAATTCGACGCGGTATGGCTCCTCGTTGGCCGGAACAAGCCTATCGACGGTGGCGAACGCCTCCCATGCCTCTTTGGGCCGATTGAGATGGAGATAGACTTGACCTGCAAAATTATAAAATGTAGGCCAGCGAAAATGGGTATAGGAGTAGACGGGATCCTCTTCTGGTCGATCGGGGTAATTCTCCTGCGCGAGCTTGAGAAATTCTATGGCGCTGGCATCGTTTCCTTGACTGGCGTAAGTCTCGGCCAGTCCGGCATAGATATACCCTTTCAGCAGGGGTGAACAATTTTCGCAGAGATCGAGTGCCTCCTGGTACGCTTTAAGCCTCTGTCTATCTCGATGCAGACAGAAGTAGACATACGCCTTGCGCCCCAGGGAGGCGATCTGCAGGTCTGTGTTGTCTGCTATCTGCCCATAGCGCGTCGCCTCCTGCGTCTGTTTGAGCGCGGTACCGAAATCCTGGCGCTGAAGGGCGAGGAGGTAGTCTAGTTGATGTGCCTGGGACGCCAGGCTTGCCGCGTGCTTTTGCTGGCGTGCAGGTTTTTGTGCGAGTGTCGATAGTTGTGTAGTATAGACTGGTAGGATGCGGTTCAGTTCAGCAAAGCCACCTTCGTAATAAAGCTGCCAGCAGAGAGGCAGATTGACGGAGCTGAGCGAAAGTATTTCGTCGGAGTACAGGAGCAGCTCATTGGTGTCCTGCACAAGGTTGAAGACTGCCGCCGGCGCACTGACCAGGAGGGCAACGGCTTTCTTGCGTGAGAGACCTGCCCCGTTCCCACCATTGCCGCTCTGTGCCTGTTTCATCTCGTCCAGGTCCTTTTTGATCTGCTCAACCTGGTACGTAAATGTATTGTCGTCCTGCTGAGACTCTTCCCCCGACCCTCTCTGCTGATCACTAGAGTTTTCGTCGTTCCTCATAGACATAGTGCTTCCGGTCATTCTGCGCTTGGCGGCGATGATATCGCCGAACCCCAGCTCCTCGGGCGACATGCCGAAAGCCTCACAGAGCTGATCAAGGGTCTCCAGTTGCGGCAGTTGCAAGCCCCGTTCCCAGCGGTTGAACGTATTGACGCTGACGCCTATCTTTTTGCATGCGGTCTCGACACTCCACCGTTTCTTCAGGCGGGCCATCTCCAGCTTCCGGTTTGGGGTGACCATGATTCCTCCTACGCCCAGGTGATACATAGAAGAATAGGAAAATATATGAAAATTGTAGAAAACTATAGAGTAGTTTGTCAAGAAATGTATTTGATACGTGATAGAGCGAGATAAAACGATAAGCAGAGCACTCTTCATCATAGATAAGTTCGATATATTTCCAATAGTGTATATGATGTTTAAGGAAGAATATGATATACAAATTTACATAGGAAATGTATATACTTTATTTGTTGGTTTTTAAAAGAGAGGGATAAATACATGTACATCGATGTAAGCGATGTTGCGCGAGTCCGTCGTCAGATAGTAGAAGAGATGGAGGCCATGCAGCAGGGCTTCAAGGGCTTTGCTTCCGGCACTGCCCGTCATGACTTCATACAGGCGCGCATGCGTAGCATCGGCGAGCAGCAGGAGGACCTGGAGAAGCTCGTAGGAAAAGGCAACGCGGTAAACATGGTCTGTGAGCTGTATATGAATACCGTGAAAGGACCGCCGCGCAAAAAGGATTAATGGGCTATAAAGCTCTGCCAGAAAAGATGCATCCTTTCACGCAAGGCGCTGTGCTCCGCTTTGCGCAGGTATGGATCGTCCTCCCACAATTTACCTGCCAGCTTTCGTGTTAGCTCGATCAGGGGCGTATCGCTCAGGTCGGCGACCTGTAGCTCTGGCATGCCACTCTGGCGCACGCCAAAGAAGTCGCCAGGACCTCGTATTTGCAGATCTTCTTCGGCGAGGCGGAAACCATCATCAATATCCTGGAAGACGCCGAGGCGTTCCTGTGCCTGTTGACCGGCCTCCGCGCTGAGCACGTAGCAGAACGACTGGTATTTGCCGCGTCCGACGCGTCCACGGAACTGGTGGAGCTGCGAGAGGCCGAAGCGGTCGGCGTCCTCGATCACCATGACCGTGGCGTTGGGGATATCGATGCCAACTTCGATAACGGACGTGGCGACGAGGATATCGAGTTCGCCATCGCGGAAGAGGCGCATGGTGTGATCTTTTTCAGCGCCCTTCATGCCTCCGTGCAACAGCCCCAGCCGCAGATGTGGAAATACCTCGCGCTGCAGGCGTTCGTACTCGCTGGTTGCCGCTTTAGCCGCCAGCGACTCCGATTCCTCGATCAGTGGGCAGATGATGAACGCCTGGCGTCCCTCCGCGACCTGGTGCGCGATGGTGGTATTCGCCTCGCCGCGCCTGGCTCCGGTACGCCAGCGCGTGATGATCTTCTGGCGTCCAGGCGGCAACTGGTCGATGATGGAGACATCCAGGTCGCCATAGAGTGTGAGCGCCAGGGTGCGTGGAATGGGCGTTGCGGTCATGACCAGCATATGTGGGTGGTAGCCCTTTTGTCTCAGTGCGTCGCGCTGTTCTACGCCGAAGCGGTGCTGTTCGTCGATGATCACCAGCCCCAGCCGTTGAAAGTTGACATCCTCCTGAATCAGAGCGTGCGTGCCGATAGCGACCGCCGCCTGACCGTTCTCCAGCGCCATCTTTCCCATCGCGCGTTCTCGTGTACGTATGCTCCCCGTGAGCAGGACAGTGCGAATGCCGAAGGGTTCGAGCATGGTGCTAATGCTGCGTGCGTGCTGCTCGGCGAGGAGTTCGGTGGGGGCCATAATCGCCCCTTGAAAGCCGTTGAGCGCCGCCATAAACAGTGTCGCCGCCGCCACCGCTGTCTTGCCAGCGCCCACGTCGCCTTGTAGGAGACGGCACATCGGCTTGCTCTTCGCCAGGTCGCCAAAGATCTCACAGGTGACGCGCCGCTGTGCTTCGGTAAAAGAGAATGGGAGTGTGGCCTCGAATGGTTTATCGGTGGCGACGGTTGACCAGAGCGTCGAGCTGAGCGTCGGCAGGGCGGTCGCGTCCAATGACTCTATTTGCCCTGTCCTTCCCTCCTGCGGCAGATCGATAAATACCTTCGCGGTGTCGATGGAGAATGCGCTGCCCTGCGGCGCCTCGTATTGCCAGCGGCTGCGGCGCTCCTGCATGCCCAACTGGATCAAGAAGAGCTCGTCAAAAGAGATGCGCCGCTTTGCCCGCACGCGCATCTCTTCGCTTTCAGGATAGTGCATCTGCGCCACCGCTTCGGGCAACGGCAGCAGAGCCGCCTCGGAGCGAATCGACGCGGGCAGATACTCAGGGACCATCGCGGCGTAGCGATCGACGACCCACTTGGTGAAGCTGCGCAGCGACTTCGCGTTCAACCCCTCAGTCAGTGGATAGGTCGGGACAAGGCGACCCGTATTCAATAGATCGCCCTGCTCCGGCAGCTCGTGCGTGCGCACGTTGAACTCGACCCTGTTGCCGAAGCGCTGCTTGATGCCGGTGACGACCAGATAGGAGCCCTTGGCCGCGCTGAGCGTCTTTTGCAGATAAGGCTGGTTGAACCACGTGACATACAGCTTGCCGGTCTCGTCCGAGATGGTGGCAATCGTGCGCGCCCGGCCCGCGCCGGTGCGCTTCGTCTCAACGTCCCAGATCAGCCCCATCGTGGTCGTCAACTCATTAAATGGAACGCTGGCGATCTTCTCAAGCTTGCTATAGTCGCGATGGTCGCGTGGAAAGTAGAACAACAGGTCGCGTATGGTACGGATGCCGAGGTGGTGCAGGCGGGCCGCCGCCGATGGACCAACCCTGGGTACTGCGGTCACGTCGGCGCTCAGTAGCGTCAGGGTGGAATGCCCCTGCGACATGCCGGCTTCCAGGCGCACAGTATTTTGTGGCGCTGGTGGTGGTGGCTGTACTGGTCGCAGCTTTTCGGGGTCGGATGTGGCTTTCGTTATCTGCGCCGATCGCGTTATGGGTGCTGGGGAAGCTGTTTTCTCCGTTGCCGCATTCATCCTGGATGGTATGGCAGGTGGAGTTGTTTGCGCGGGCTCGTGGCCGGGAGTATGTGCAGAGCGAACCATCTCCACAGGCGCAGAGACATGAGCTGCCTTTGGAGCTGTTGGAGGGACTGGCTGCCCATCCAGTTCGTTCAGAACGGCGAGGGCGGCGCGCAGGCTGGAGGCGCGCTGTAGTGGGTCCTGACCATGATACCCTTCTAACTGCTCGATAAAGCGGTAGATGGGCCGCTGGTCCAGCGCGGCCTTTTTGCATATGCTCGTCGTCTCATCGGCCCAGCGCGCAACGAAGCGCTCCAATCCGCCCGGCTTGATTGCCTGGTCCTGGTGATGTGTCTTCTGCTCATATTGTAGTACTTTGCGCGCCCGCTCGATATACGGTGCGAGCGCGCTCTGATTCTGGTTTGCCATACGATGAACTACTCGCCTCGCTTGTTATCGCTTCCTCTCCCTCCATAATAGAGGGTATCTGGAACAAATGTCAATGAGAAATTTGCCTATACGACGTGGTAGTATGTAGGAGTTCAATCTATTCCTGATTGGCCCATAATTATGCACTTGATGCGGAGGAACAACATATGGCAAAAACCTGTACCCATCTGGATCAGATACAAGAGGTTACACCGAGCGCGAATGGCTGCGAAGACTGTCTGAAGATAGGCGATAGCTGGGTGCACCTGCGCCTTTGCCTCACCTGTGGGCATGTTGGCTGCTGCGACGACTCGAAGAACAAGCACGCGACCAAACATTTTCACGCGACCAAACACCCGATCATTATGTCTTTCGAGCGCGGCGAGGACTGGGGCTGGTGCTATATCGACGAGCTTATGCTGGAGTTTGCCCGCTAGAAGAAGAGCGGCCTGGAGAGCGATGTGCAGGGGACGCCTACGTTCTTCGTCAACGGCACCCCTATCAAGGCTTCTGGGAACAAGAGACGTTGATCGCAGCCTTTGAAGTCGCCATATGGTCAGCCTATACGCAAACAGCCGCCCAGGTATTCGACGAGGAATATGGCGGTTACAACGATGACCGCCAGCAATATCGGTTGGACAAGGAGCCGCCTATCGCGGCTCCGACTGCTGAAGTAGCGAATAATGCCTGCGCTGACGAACAGGAGCACGGCGCCAATACTGACAAATTGGAGGTCGTTAAGCACGCCAGAACAGGCTGCGGCGGGCTGTCGATAATTGTACAGAATGTTGAGCCCGATCAAGATGGCGCTGAGAATGGGCAGCAGAACCTGATTGGTTATGTTGATGACGCGCTGATCTCCTCGGCGACTCCGTGCGTAGAGCCATACCATCAGGCCGATGAGAAACACGCCTGTGAACAGGGCCAGGATATTCCCAGGATTGAATGACATGGGATGCTTTCTACTCTTCGCTCTCTACTCACACATTTACAGCCTATTCTTCCGTAAAATCCAGATTCCCCGGCTCGTTCGGATACTCTACGGAAGTGGTGGATACATCGGCCTTCACCTCCTCGAATTGTACATCGCTGAGCCAGACCTGTCCCTTTCCTGTCAATAGAATGCCGAAGGCAACATGCATGCTTTCCTGTGGCACATTTAAGACAATGCGATATTCCTGCCAGTCCGTGGTTCCCTTAATCGGCCTGTTCTGCATATTGTCGAAACCGAGCGATTTGCTCTCTGGACCATCGATACGCATCCACAGGCCCGCCCAGTTTTCGACATCATTCGACTTCACAACGGCGGAGAAGCGCATGCGTCTGTTGCGGTACTGGTCAGCTTTGAACATCTGCATTAACGTCCCAAAGCCTTTCGGCTGAGCGACGCTTGCCTTAAGGTAGCCGCTGTTCTTCCCATTATAGGTCACAGTATGGTCGATGCCCTCTTCGTAGTCACCGGGCTGGCTACCGGCCAGGAACCAGCTTTTCATTGCTATCTCCCTTTAAACTTTTGCCTGTCGCGCATATCCTGACCTACGCCGATTTATCAACCTCTTCCGACTCTGGTGCGTTGAAGTGGATCTCCAGCGCCTTATTCACAAATTTTGCCACCGTCGCTTCCTGGGTAGCGAGGATGGAGGGCAGGGTGATATCGCGCTTGAAGTTGCCGATCTCGATGCTCATCTCGTCGCCGTGCTTCGTCATGAAGACCTTGTTCATCTCGACATGAGGCAGCGGCAGGCGCAGTACGTACACATCGCCCTGGCGCGTCACCTCCTGGACGGGACCACGATAGAAGATCTGCGTCGGGTCCTGCTTACCGAAGATGGTCTGCGCAAGCTCGCCGAGTTGCTCAATACCGAGGATCTCGCGCGAATAGTAGGGACCCTCCCAGATGGGCAGTGGCGCAAAGGTCTGGTGAATCTGCTTCCTGAGCTTCTCCTGGTTCCGGTACAACTCCTGCATAAAGGCATCCTGGTAGTCGCCTGCCGGGAGGACGCGGTTGCACACCACGCCGTCGATGGGATAGCCGAACAGTGCCAGGTAGGTCTCGGCGCGCAGCGCCTCCTTGATCACCATGCGCTCGGGATTGACGACCGGGCGATAAGAGCTGATATCGGGATTGGTCAGTGCCGTGCGCAGATCCTTGACGCGCTCACTCAGCTTCTGTATGGCGTCCATGATCTCAGCAGTTGGCAGCACGGCTTTTAGCAGAGGACGTGCAAGATTGAGCGTGGTGCTATTCAGGCCGGTGATGCGCCCGGCGTACCACTGGAAGGTATCGGGCATGCTCAGCAGGCGCACGGTCTCACCGGTGGGGGCTGCGTCGATTACCACGACATCGAAGTTGCCCTCGCGGGCATTGCGATAGATGTTGATGAGGCTCACGATCTCGTTCATGCCGGGGATGAGCGCCAGCTCCTCCGCCATCACATCGTCGATGCCCTGCTTGCGTAGGGCCCTGCTCATCGAATCTTGCAGCTTGCCCCAGCCCCGGCGCATCTCGTCGAGGACGTTCACCTCCTGGGCCCACAGATTGGGGCTCAGCTCGGTCGGCTCGGACGCAAGCGGTGTACGTAAACAATCGGCGAGGCTGTGTGCCAGGTCTGTACTGACAACCAGAGTACGTTTCCCCTGTGCGGCGGAGCGAACGGCGGTGGCTGCGGAGACCGTGGTCTTCCCGACGCCGCCTTTACCAAGGTAGAGAATAATGCGCATAGAATTCCTTAACTTTTCCTCACTGTAAGACAGAACAAAGCCTGAGAACGTCCAACAAATTTCTCATCAACATATACGTAAGCTGCACGGTTTCGGTTTGAGCATTCACATTTCTTGAGAAGAGTTGCTGATTTTACCTATGGTTTCATGAGTTATCCCGAACTTTTGAAAAAGTTCGGAATAAATATGCAAAACAGTAAAAAGCTGGTACCTCTCGGATACCAGCTTTTTACTCAATATCATATGCCATTGAAGCATCAGAGCATACTATAGATACTCTTTCCTGCCAACGAGCAGTATTTATACGTCAATCCTCCCATTGAGCACGAGGAGCCTGATGAACTCCAGATGGCGCACAATCTCCACACGGTCACTTCCACCGTTCTGATACCAACGACGAAGCCAGAGCAAGGAAACAATCTCGTCCTGACTGAAACCGCTCTGGGTGAGCAACTCCGTCTCTTTTACACTATTTTCAACGTTTGCTTCCAGTTCTAGAGGTTGTGTGTTCATACTTGTGTCCTTCCACCTGCGCCTGTAGTGGGCGTTCCACCATTGATGTCATCTGCTGTTTTCGTCATTAATCGACTCTGCATCAGGAAGTGACTTACTAATAAACTAGACGCCTGGCCCTACGCTTTTTCAAATACCAGTTTTTGGTACTCATCTTTCTACGTCCCCTCCACAATCTTATTCCTTCTGTACATAGTATAGTCGGCAAAGGACGTGACCGCTATCTCCTTGCTGACACCAGGAGAGTGAAATAAGTCACAATTCGCCTTTTTGACTATTACCGTGTTCCGATCCTTGTAAGAAAATCCGTAAGATGAGCAGTTACCTGTCCCTATATACGGGCGAGACGTTGTAAGGGTTCCAATTACAGAGGCGAGTTTTGCCTGCATTTGTTACACGTATGATGAGAAACGTATTTTCTAATCTGATACTGAGTAATTATTGAGGCTTACATGTCTCTAAATAAATAGACGTTGACGCGTTACAAAGTGGGGAATGGATTCGATGGATCGTACTGAAGACGATATAAACCTCGTAGGGGCGCGACAAACGGTAGGGGCTTATAAATCGCGCCCCTACCGTTTGTCGCGCCCCTACTATTTGTTGTGCATGACGATGTTTATCAGGCGACCGGGAATGTAGATGATCTTCTGGATCGTCGTATCACCGATCAGCGAGACGATGCGCGGATTGTTCATCGCCAGCTCGTGCACCTCAGCCTCGCTAATCGTCGCCGGGACCTCGACGCGCTCGCGCACCTTCCCGTTGATCTGCATGACCAGTGTGAAGGTCTCGTCTTTCGTCAGCGCCTCGTCGTACGTGGGCCACTGCGAGGTATGGACGCTGCCCTTGTGACCTGTCAGGTGCCACAGCTCTTCGGTGATGTGTGGCGCCATCGGGGACAGCAGTTGTATCATCGTCTCCAAAGTCCGGCGATATGCCGCGCCGTGGGCAACTGGTTCGTTTTGCTGCTTGATCAGCGCGTTGTTACATTCCATCAGCGCGGCCAGCGCCGTGTTGAAGCGGAAGTTGTTCAGATCATCCGTAACGCGTTTGATCGTCTTGTTGCGCAGCCGCTCGATTGCCTTACTCTCGCTCGTCTCTGCCGAGCTGCCGCCACCGGTCCAGGAGTCGTTGACCAGGCTCCAGAAGCGGTTCAGGAAGCGCCAGACGCCCTCCAGGTTCTCGGCCTTGAAGGAGCCACCGGCCTCGAAGGGACCGATGAACATCATATAGCAGCGCACGGTATCGGCGCCGTACTTCTCGACGTACTTGTCAGGAGCCTCGACGTTGCCGCGCGACTTGGACATCTTCTGCCCGTCTGAGCCCAGTACCATGCCCTGGTGGAACAGGCGCTTGAACGGCTCATCGAAGTTCAGGTGGCCCATATCGCGCAGCGCCTTGATAAAGAAGCGCGAGTACAGCAGGTGCAGTATCGCGTGCTCCACGCCGCCGACATACTGGTCGACCGGCAGCCACTTGTGCAGTTTCTCGGAGCTCCATGCCTGCTGATCGTTATGCGGATCGGCGTAGCGCAGGTAGTACCAGGACGAGTCGATGAAGGTATCCATCGTATCGGCCTCGCGCGTTGCCGGTCCGCCGCAGACCGGGCAGGTGGTATTCAGGAAATCCGGCTCGTAGCGCAGCGGTGACTCGCCCGTCGACTTGAACTGTACGTTTTCGGGCAGCCGCACCGGCAGTTGCTCCTCCGGCACAGGCACCGTGCCGTCCGTCGGGCAGTACACGATCGGGATGGGGCAGCCCCAGTAGCGCTGGCGACTGATCAGCCAGTCGCGCAGCCTGTACGTAACCATGAACTTGCCGTAGCCCTGCTCCTCAATGTAGCGCGTGATCTTCGCGATGGCCTCGTCGCCAGGTGTGCCGTCGAAGGGGCCAGAATTGACCATTACGCCCAGTGCCTCTTTTGCCGCCGTCCAGGTTGCAGGATCGCTTGCCTCCTCGCCCTCGGGACGGATCACCTCGATGATGGGAATGCCGAACTTGCGCGCGAACTCGAAGTCGCGCTCATCGTGCGCGGGCACACCCATGATCGCGCCGGCGCCGTAGCCCATCAGCACGTAGTCTGCGATCCAGACCGGGACCTTATCTCCGCTGACCGGATTGATCACGTAGCCGCCGGTGAAGACGCCCGTCTTCTCCTTCTCCGCACTCATGCGCTCGACCTCGGTCATGCGCCGTGCCTGCTCCACGTACTCATCGACCGCCTCTTTATGTTCGGGCGTCGTGATCTTCTCCACCCAGGGATGTTCGGGGGCCAGGACAAAGAACGTCGCGCCGTAGATCGTATCCGGGCGTGTCGTAAAGACCGGGATCTCCTCGCGTCTGCCGTCGATCTCCGCCGCGAAGCGGATCTCTGCGCCCTCGCTGCGTCCGATCCAGTTGCGCTGCATGACGACCGTCTTCTCCGGCCACTCGATAGCGGGGAACTTCAGCAGCTCCTCGGCGTACGCCGAGATCTTCAGCAGCCACTGATCGATCTCCTTGCGGATCACCGTGCTGCCGCAGCGCTCGCACGTGCCGTCGGCCAGCACCTGCTCGTTTGCCAGGGTCGTATTGCAGCCCGGACACCAGTTCGCCGGGGCCTTCGTACGATAGGCCAGGCCATGTTTATAGAATTGCAGGAATAGCCACTGCGTCCATTTATAGTAGTCCGGCATGCAGGTCACGACCTCGCGCTGCCAGTCCCACTGCGCGCCCATCGCCCGCAGTTGTTTGCGCATATTCTCGACATTGGCCAGCGTCCAGGTACGTGCCTGGATGCCGCGTTTGATCGCGGCGTTCTCGGCGGGCAGTCCAAAGGCATCGAAGCCGATGGGCTGCATCACGTTGTAGCCCTGCATGCGCTTGAAGCGACCGTAGGCATCGAAGGGCGAATAATTGTACCAGTGGCCCATATGCAGGTCGCCGGACGGATAGGGGAACATGACCAGGTGATAGAATTTTGCCTCGGGAGCATCATCGGAGGCGTAATACAACTGTTCCGCCTCCCACTGCGCCTGCCACTTGTGTTCAACTTCTTTTGGATTGTACCTTGTGCGTGTAATCATATGGGCCTCC
>DAOTTD010000216.1:0-40439 GCA_034438015.1 Ktedonobacteraceae bacterium
TCCACTGCTTCTCGTTAAGCATCTGGCGCATCTGTTGGTATTCTTGTTCGATTGAGAGCTTCTCCATGCGCTCAGCATAGCTTCTTTACCCTTCTTTGTCAAGTTATCTGCGGAAGACCCCTAAGATGCGTGGTGAGAAGATACGCAGCATCGACGTTATCAAGCGCTACGACATCGACATCACTGTTCGAGACTGAGCGGTCTATGATCACAATAGGAAATTTGAGGTTGGCGGCGGTGAAGTTATCGCGCTGCAGATTGAGATAGATCATTTCTTTTCCGTTTGCGAGGAATGCGAGCGAAATTCCTCCAGGAATTACTCCTTTTGGGTGCTGCCTTGTCCCTATTTCGTCGGCTAATCTTCTCAAAGAGGCCGGCCTGATATTTCGCCTGAGACAATGTTATAGTCAGCCGGACGAGAGAGGCCAATGGAGGTACTCACATGATTCGTGCGATAATTTTCGATCTGGATGGGACACTGGTGGAGACCGAGGAACTCAAAGCACTCTCATACGCACGCGCCGCCGTCGAATTGCGCCCTGAGTTGCAAGAAGCAGAGATCGTCGAGGCGTTTAAAGATGTCGTTGGCTTATCGCGCCACGAGGTAGCGGTGGCGCTGCTGGAGCGCTTCAATCTGGAGGCAGCGGCTCGTACTCGCATGGCGGAATTCGGCGTCGACGAACCATGGCAAGCCTATCTCCGGATACGACAGCGCATCTACGCCGAGATACTTGAAGACCCGGAGTTGTTGCGGCAGCAGCAGTGGCCGCACAACATCGCCTTGCTGCACGAGCTCCGGCGTCAGGGCTTTCCAATCGCTTTAGCAACGATGTCGTATCGTGAGCAGGTGGATCGCGTGTTGGAGGTGCTGGGCCTGAGCGATGCTTTCGACTTCGTGGCTTCGCGAGACGATGTTGAATTGGGTAAGGCCGACCCGGAGATCTACCTGTTAACGGCAAGGGAATTGGGTGTGTCTCCCAAAGAATGCCTGGCGATCGAAGACTCGCCAGCCGGGGTAGCGGCAGCATTGGCGGCTGGCGTGCCCGTTGTAGCGGTGAGCACACGCCTCACACGCAAGCACTTGCATGAGAGTGGACTCCTGCCTCCTGAACTTATCGTGGACGATCCCGACTTGCTGCCCCAGGTTATTGCCCATGTCCTCGCTCATTCCTGAAGAGTTATCCCGCTAACTCTTCAGGACCCGTCTGGCGGCCCAGGACAGGCTAGTAGGGATGGGGCTTGCCCCCATCCGCTTTTCTCCCTCTGACACTTTTCAGAAACTAGATTTTTTGGGGTAGGGACCAGCTTCCAGCGCGTCCGAGATTGATCGATTTCCTCCTCTCCGGCGACGAGAAAAACGTATCCAACGGGTAGGAAATGATAAATCGGACGCGCTGGAAGCTGGTCCCTACCCCGATTGTATGATTGATCAAAAAATGCGTCGGTGAGAGAAAGCCGGATGGGGGCAAGCCCCATCCCTACTAGCCTACCCTCACCTACACCAGGACCCCTCGTTGAGACTATACTACAGTGTAAAAATCATTGTAAATGATACATGGCTCGTGTTACCCATTGCAATGAAACCCAACGACACAATGTAAACGATTTCAAAAAATCGCGCGTTTCCTATTGCTTCAAGCCCGTGTATACCCACCTATGGTAACGTTTATTGCGCCTTGAGAGAAACTCGGAAGGAAAACACTTGACAAATTAATTGTAATCGTTTACAATGATTATATCAACAATGTGCTTAAGAACAGAACGGGCAACGTATAGGGACGAGAAGTTGACGTGTGTGTGCCGGCTACTCCCGCAAGAAGGAGTCCAGGCGTCTTTCAGGCTGAACAGCGCAACGGTTCTCCCTGCGAAGTTTAGTTATCCAACACACGCGAAGAACGAAAGCGCCTGGTAGGTAACACTCTGTTGGGTAACATGATATAGAATCAGGAGGATTTGATGCCAAAAAGCGCAAGCCACATGCTTATCTGGTCGCCCCTGGACGAGACATATATATTGCATAAATACCAGAGTGGAGATACGCTGGACACCATCTTCGACAAGACCGCAGCGCCGGAGTGGGTGAGCCGGATCTCCTCGTTCGCCTTTCGCGGACAGAACGGCTCATACACGGCCCGTAAGGAGCACAAGCAGAGGGGAGGCGAGTACTGGTACGCCTACGCGCGGATCGAGGGAAAACTTATCAAGCGCTATCTGGGCAGAAATGCTCAACTGACCCCGACTCGCCTGGAGCAGATCGCACTGAAATTCAGCCTCGCTCTGCACCAGCGAGAAGGTGTCTCGCCTCGATCCGGGTCCACTCCCTTCGCTCATCCTGGAGAGACTATCTTCCTGCCAGGCGACCTGAGCGAAGCCGATATCCCGTCGTCAAGTGGCGCCACACACAGTTTCGCTTTTCCGCTCGCGACGCACCGTATTCCTGGTGACAATAACGATGACGCGCGGAATAACGAGCACGCGAGCAAAATTATTGGTCGCAAGGCTGAGATTCCCTCTGCAGACTCTGGTCTGTCGCTCGATACATTGCTTGTCGACAAAATCCATATACCGCGCCCGCGCCCACACCTGGTGCATCGTCCTCGTCTGATCCAGCGTCTGCAACAGGGACTGGATCAGGTACTAACCCTCCTTTCGGCCCCTGCCGGGTTCGGTAAGACCACCTTGCTTGGCGACTGGCTGGTCTCGCACGCTGTCCCTGCCGCCTGGCTTTCGCTAGAGCCTCAGGACAATGACCCGGCCCGCTTCCTTGCCTATCTGCTTGCCGCCTTACAGATACCTAACCCTCAACTAGATGAGGCCATGCACGCTTTGCCCCACCGATCGCTGGAGAGTGTGCTGGCGCGGCTGATCAACGCCCTGCAGTCTCTGGCGGACAGGGACCAGAAACATATCATCCTCGTTCTGGATAATTACCACGTCATCACTAACGAGGCAATCCATTACGCGCTCGCTTATCTGCTAGAGCATCTCCCTTCTAGCCTGCGGCTCGTGCTGGCTACCCGCGAAGATCCGCCACTCCCACTGGCCCGCCTGCGTGGCCGAGACGACCTGCTGGAACTGCGCACCGCCGATCTACGTTTCACGCATGAGGAAGCAGCCTCCTATCTTGGGGAGATGATGGGGCTGCCACTCTCGGTAGAGGAGACTTCGTTGTTGCAGGTACGCACTGAAGGTTGGATCACCGGCCTGCATCTGACGGCGCTTTCCTTACAGGCAAGCGACGATCCGGCAGGCTTTATGACGACATTCAGCGGCAACCACCACTACGTAGCGGACTACCTGTTGAACGAAGTCCTGGGCCGTCAACCCCAGGCCATCCAGGACTTCTTGTTACAGACTTCTCTGCTGGATCGGCTGAGCGCACCGCTGTGTGACGCCGTGCTGGCGCGCAACGACAGCCAGGTACAACTCACCTATTTGGAGCAGGCCAATCTCTTCCTGGTCCCCCTCGATGACGAGCGGCGCTGGTATCGCTATCATCACCTGTTCGCTGAAGTCCTGCGCCAACGGCTGGAGCAGACGGCTCCTACACAGATGAAAGAATTGCACCATCGCGCCAGCCATTGGTTCGAGCAGCACGGGCTATTCACCGAGGCGATCACCCATGCGCTGGCAGCTTCTGAGTTTGAAGAGACCGTTCGTTTGATTGAACAGTGTGCCTGGACCTTTGCTATGGGGTATCAGAAGGGGACTATGCCTCAACAACTACATATACTACCCGAGACATTGACCATGGCCCGGCCTTCACTTCGCCTCCTGTATGCCAGTGCTCTGATGTATACCCATCACCTGGCGGAGGCATCGATACATCTGCACGCGATTGAGCAAGAGATGGACCTGGCTGAGGAGGCGCGCCAGGCACCAGGGCACCTCCTGTCAGGTCAGGTCATAGCGGCCCAGAGCCTGCTGGCTCGCCTCTGCGGTGATCTAGAGCAGTGTGTGATCCTCTCGCGGCGCGCGCTGAACCTGTTACCCGAGAATGAGGGCGAACCGCTCAGCCGCCTATTGCGCGGTGAGGCCATGCTCGGTGCTGCGCGCTCCTACCTGGTGAGCGGAGATGTGACCGCCGCCAGCGAAAGCGTGCTGATGGAATTGATTTCCCACGCGCATGCCTCAGGATCTCGCTTGCTGGCTCTGGGCACGCTCAACCTGCTGGCTCAGCTCCAGTTTCTGCAGGGGCGACTCCATCGCGCCGCTGCCACTCATGAAGAAATCGTGCAGGCGATCCAGGGAACAGAGGGCTTCAATGCTCCGCTTGATAATCCCGCCGCCTCCTTCAGTGTCAGCGAGTTGCTGCGGGAGTGGAACGAGTTGGACGCCGCTGAACGGCACCTGGTACGGGGGATGGATCTATTGAAGGGCATGCCTTCAGTCGATGCCGATACGGTCTGGCTGGGCTATGCAAGCCAGGCCCGCCTCGAAATGACACGCGGCTGGGCCGAGCAAGCACTCGCGACGCTGGATAGCTTCGAGCAGCTCGCTCAGCAGCGTCACTTCGCCCCGGTGCTCCTGGCTCAATGCGCGACCTTGCGGGCGCAACTTGAACTGATGCGTGGCCAAACGCAGACGGCTCGCCGTTGGGCCGAGAGCAGTGGCGTGTCCATCAACGCCTCCTTCAGCTACCTGCGAGAACGAGAATACCTGACCCTGGCGCGCATCCATATCGCAGAAGAGCGCATCAACCCGGGCAGCGCCAGTCTTTCGACGGTGGTGCGCCTGTTGGAGCAGCTCCTGGGCGAAGCGGAGGCCAGTATGCGCTTGCATAGCGCGCTCGAAGTCCTGCTGTTGCTTTCCCTGGCCTTCGAAGTGCAAGGCGACCGCACGAAGGCACTGGTCACGCTAGGCCGTGCCCTGGCACTGGCGGAACCGGAGGGCTACCTGCGCCTCTTCCTGGATGAAGGTCCACCCATGCTTGCCTTACTCCATCAGGCGCAACGGCATGGCCTGGCACCGGGCTACGTCGCGAAAATCCTGACCGCCGCCGGCAAAACGAAGTCGACAGAGCTCCACCACCAGGTTCTCCAGGGCGATTCGCTCATGGAACCGCTCACGGCACGCGAACGCGACGTGCTGAAGCTTGTCCTGGAGGGGGCATCCAACCGCGAGATCGCCCGTCAACTGGTTCTTAGTGTGAACACGGTCAAAAAACATGTCTTGAACATCTATGGCAAATTGAACGCGCACAACCGCGCTCAGGCCATTGCCAAAGCGCGGATGCTCTCTCTGCTGCAAGAGTCGTAATATATCAAGGACATTCCATTCCCCAGCGCATTTTCACTTGACCTCTTGGGGGTTTCGTCTGTATACTTCCCTTCGGGGAGACGCAGAGACCTGGGTTCTTTTACGACCCGCTTGAGGGTACTGAAACCAGGGAAAAATCACCCATGAATTACTCCCTTTTGGTCTTGAATTGTCTCCCTATGATCTGTTACTCTTCTTGGAGATACCTTCGTACCCTATCAAGCAAAGAATGATCCTTCCCTCTTGAACCTTATGGAGGCGATTATGATCACAATTGACGAGCGTCTTGTTCGTGTGCAAGCCAGGGCGGCGGATAAACAGGACGCTATCCGCCAGGTTGGGCAACTCCTGGTAGATCGTGGGTACATTGATGCTGGCTATGTTGCCAGTATGCTCGGGCGGGAAGCGGTGGCCAACACCTATCTCGGTAATGGCATAACGATCCCCCACGGGCTGCCCAAAGATCGGGACTTAATCAAGCAAACAGGCATTGCGGTGGTACAATTGCCTGCAGGCGTCACCTGGAATCCTGGTGAGACCGCGCAACTTGTCGTAGGGATTGCCGCCAAATCTGATGAACACATCGAGGTGCTGCGCCGCCTCACACGTGTGTTGGGCGACCCGGAGCAAGTTGCTCTCCTGAGCCGGACAACCGATCCGCGCGACATTATCGAGGCATTAACGGGAGAGCGGCCCGTCGCCGCCCCCAAGAGCACTGATCAGGAGGATTACGCAAACCTCTTCGATGCGGTGGTCCTGAATAAGACCGGACTGCATGCCCGTCCTGCCGCTACCTTTGTCGACATATCTAAGCGTTTTCAGTCTGACGTCTTAGTGCGTCATGGCGACGCCGTTGCCAAAGGGAAGAGCCTTATTTCGCTGCTGCAACTGGGCATTGAGCATGGCGAAACTATTCGCGTTTCGGCTCAGGGTCCTGATGCTGATAAGGTACTGGCTGCCCTCAAGAGCGCAATTGCTGTGGGTCTTGGGGATGAACCGGAAGAACAGCTCCCCCCGACTCCGGTCAGCAGTACATCAGGCTGGACTCCACAGGCAGCAGGTGCAACCTTCGCTGGCATTCCCGCGTCCGGCGGACTGGCCATCGGTCCGGTTCGCCAGTATATGCAGCAGTCCGCCATCGTCGTCGAAGACCACTCCGGCGACCCGACCACCGAAGGGACCCGTTTGCAAGCTGCTCTGGACGCTGCACAGGCCGAGCTTGACCAACTGCACGAGGAGGTCAAGACACGCCTTGGCTCTGGCAAGGCGGCCATTTTCCGTGTCCATGGCGAATTCCTCAACGACGACGCACTCATTATGCAGACCGTTTCCCTTATTTATCAAGGGCACAGCGCTGCGTGGTCGTGGCAGCAGGTCATCAACGAACGGGTGAATCAGATGCAACAACTCGACGATCCTGTTATCGCCGGACGCGCCGTCGATCTGAGCGACGCGGGGAAGCGCGTCCTGCTCCACCTGGTCGATACGGTTAATGAGCGACCAGTCGCCATCACTGAGCCTTCTATTCTCGTCGCAGATGATCTCACCCCGTCCGATACGGCCACACTCGATCTCGATATGATCCTGGGCCTCTGTACTGTCAGAGGTGGCCCCACCTCGCATACAGCCATTCTGGCTCGCGGGTTCGGCCTACCCGCCATCGTGGGCGCCGGGAATGAGGTGCTCAGGGTGGCAAATGGTACGCCAGGCATCCTGGATGGAGATACTGGCAGACTCTATCTCAAACCAGGCGAGACAGACGTGCAGACGGCCAGGGCTCTGCTAAAGGAGCAACAACGTCAGCAAGAAGAAGCCAGTGCCGCCAGTTCTGCCCCGGCAGTCACCACCGACGGGCACCGGGTCGAGGTGTCCGCCAACATCAATCGCGCCGCCGATGCCCCGCAAGCCCTTAAAGCAGGTGCAGAAGGCGTGGGGTTGATGCGCACGGAGGTCCTGTTCCTGGCCCGTGACACCATCCCAACGGAAGACGAACAGTTCGAGGCCTATAAGGCGATGGCCCAGGCACTCGATGGCCGTCCTCTGATTATTCGCACGCTGGACATCGGCGGTGACAAAGAGGTGCCATACCTCAACCTGCCGAAGGAAGATAATGCCTTCCTGGGCGTGCGCGGGATTCGCCTATGCCTGGTGCGCCCCGATCTGTTTCTCCCTCAATTGCGGGCTATCTATCGGGCCGCCTCCTATGGTCGAATCCACATCATGTTCCCCATGATCTCTACCCTTGAGGACCTGGGGCGGACACGGGCCATCATCGAACAGGTGCGGGAGGAGTTGAACGCGCCAGCGATTCCGCTGGGGATCATGATCGAAGTCCCAGCCGCAGTCATGCTGGCCGATCACTTTGCCAAAGAGGTCGATTTCTTCTCTATCGGTACCAACGACCTGACCCAGTATGTCCTTGCCATGGACCGGCTGCACCCACAATTGGCGCGCCAGGCTGACGCACTGCATCCCGCCGTGCTACGCGCGATCAATATGACCGTCCAGGCTGCCACAAAGGAGGGCAAATGGGTCGGGGTGTGCGGCGGCCTTGCTGGCGACCCGAAGGGCGCTGCGATCTTGATGGGACTGGGTGTGAAAGAACTGAGTATGAGCGTTCCCAGCATTGCAACGGTGAAGGCGCATATCCGCACTCACTCGCTCGCGGAATTGCAGGATATCGCGCAACAGGCCTTACTGTGCCGCACTGCGGCGGAGGTACGCAGTCTATGAAAATCGCAACCGTGACGCTGAACCCGGCGATAGATCAGACGGTGAGAGTGGATAATTTTCGCACAAACACCGTCAACTACGCGCAGACGATGCGATTCGATGCTGGCGGCAAGGGCGTTAATGTGGCATCGTTCCTGACAGACAGTGGCCTCACTACCAGTGTGACCGGCTTTCTCGGCCAGGAGAATGCCGACATCTTCGAGCAATTTTTTGCGCACAAACATATTGATGACCAGTTTGTGCGCATTCCCGGCCTCACCCGCATCGGGGTCAAAATCACCGATGACGCAAACCAGCAGACAACCGACATCAATATGCCAGGGCTGCCTCCCCCCGAGGGAGCGCTGGATAACTTGCTCAAGACGATTGAGCAACTCGCGCTCTCCTGCGATTGGTTTGCGCTGTCCGGGACGCTCCCGCCAGGAGTGCCCGCGACGACCTATGCCACGATTATCAACCTTCTCAAGGGACATGGCAAACACGTAGTGCTGGATACCAGCCGTGATGCTCTGCGGGAAGCCGTAGTGGCAGGCCCAACCATCGTCAAACCCAATGTCGATGAACTGCAACACCTGACCGGCCAATCGCTCACCGATGATGCCGCTGTTGAGCAAGCTGCTCGTCGGCTGCTGGATGGTGGCATACAACTGGTGGTCATTTCTATGGGTGAACGAGGGGCTATGTTCGTCGACTCTGCGCACACTCTGCTCGCGACTCCACCTTCGGTAATGGTGAAAAGTACGGTGGGAGCAGGTGATGCGATGGTGGCGGGGCTGATCGCAAGCCACGTGCAGGGATTGAATCTTACCGACTGCGCACGACTGGCCACAGCATTTTCGCTCGGAGCGATTACCAGTACCGGGCACAATTTGCCTGTGCCAGAGATAGTGCAGGCGTATGCCCGGCAAGTAACTATTCGCTCCTCTAGTAGCAGCGTTCCTCGTAGTGCGTAAAAGTTACTCGTAACTTCTATGGGAGAGGGATTCAGCGTGACACCAGCAGACAGCACATAGTTCCAAAAACTCTAGCGATCAATTGACCGCTTGCTGTTTTCAGCTTCGTAGGGGGAATGACAATCCCTACTGGATGGACTACCAAGAATGTTGCCATTCTCTTACCATCCTCTACTTCCTCTGCTTGCGCATTGGAAGCTACGTGAGCACGAGAGGGTCAACCTCTCTTACGGTAGCGCTTTTCCCCGTGAGACCGATTTATCACGGAACCCGTAAACACTATTCAGTTGAAAATGTGCTCTCATGAGAGGATACCCGATATGGAACATAGTGTCAAGAATTGTGAAAAAACTGTCATACAACGCGAGGAAACGCTAGAGAACGCTAGATTCTGGAAAACTAGTTTCTATACTTTCCCTGACGTCTCGTCGCATCAATCGGCAACGCAAGCCTACAGCGTTGCATATGCTGATTGATTGATGTAAGTTCCTTATGCAGTCAGAAACGAAGCTGCCGCTTCTACGCTTCGCGTCATCTGCCTGAGAGGAAAGTTCCTTATGCAGTCAGAAACGAAGCTGCCGCTTCTCGTCATCTGACTGAGGGGAAGTACTCAAGTAGTCTTATCTTTTTCCAAAGGAGGAACAGACCAACATGACGAAGATTGTCGCGGTCACCTCATGTCCAACAGGCATCGCCCATACCTTCATGGCATCGGAGAGCCTGCAGCGCGGGGCGCAAGCGCTGGGTCACACGATAAAAGTCGAGACCCAGGGCTCAGTGGGTTCCCAAAATACGCTGACCGATGCCGACATTGCGGCTGCAGACCAGGTTATCATCGCAGCCGATACCAAGGTTGATCTGAGCCGCTTTAAAGGCAAGCCCGTCTACGAGACCTCGACGAACGCCGCCATCAACGATGCCCAGGGCGTGGTTAAGGCAGCACTGTCCCAGGCAGCAGCGGCACCAGCGCCGGCAAGCGCTGCCAAAACGGGCCCTATGAACATCGTTGCCATCACCTCGTGCCCGACGGGTATCGCCCACACCTTTATGGCAGCCGAAGGTCTGCAAAAAGGCGCGGAAGCATTAGGCCACAAGATCAAAGTCGAGACCCAGGGCTCGGTGGGCGCGCAGAATACACTGACCCCAACCGAGATCGCAGCCGCCGACGCGGTTATCATCGCGGCTGATGCCAAGGTGGAACTGGGTCGCTTTAAAGGCAAGCCCGTCTACGAGACCTCAACGAACGCCGCCATCAATGACGGCCAGGCCGTCGTCAAGGCTGCGCTGGCCCAGGCGGCGAGCGGTCCTGCCCAAAAAACGGATTATATGGCAGAGGTGCAGGCCGCGAAAGCGGCGAAGTCCGGGTCACGCACAGGCCCCTACAAGCATCTGCTGACGGGCATCTCGTATATGATCCCGTTCGTGGTGTCAGGTGGCATCATGATCGCGCTGGGCTTTGCGTTCGGTGGCCTTGATGTGGACAAAGCGACCAGTGGGCTGGGGTGGGCGCTCTTCCAGACCGGGGCCAATAGCGCGTTTGTGCTCTTTGTGCCCATTCTGGCAGGCTTCATCGCCTACTCCATCGCTGATCGTCCCGGCCTGGCTCCAGGCATGGTCGGCGGGCTCCTGTCGACGACCCTTATTGGCGCGGGCTTCCTGGGCGGCATCGCAGCGGGCTTCCTGGCCGGCTACACGGTCTACTGGCTCAATAGAGTAATCAAACTCCCCCGCAACCTGGTTGGTCTCATGCCGGTGCTGATCCTGCCGGTGCTTGGAGTGTTCATCGTTGGCCTGGTGATGATCTTCGTGATCGGCCCGCCCGTCCATCTGCTCAACCAGGCATTGACAAACTGGTTGAGTGGGATGCGGACAGGCAACGCGGTGATACTGGGCCTGGTCATGGGTGGGATGATGGCCATTGATATGGGTGGCCCGTTCAATAAGGCGGCCTACGCGGTTGCGGTCGGGCTGCTGGCCGACAAGATCTATACCCCCATGGCCGCAGTGATGGCGGCTGGTATGACACCGCCGTTGGCGTTGGCGCTGGCGAGCCAGTTGTTCAAGAATCGCTTTACGCATGATGAGCAGGAGGCCGGCAAGTCCGTGTGGGTGCTCGGGCTGGCCTTTATTACTGAAGGGGCTATTCCCTATGCTGCAGAAGATCCGTTCCGTGTGATCCCATCCTGTATCATAGGCTCGGCAGTGGCAGGAGGGCTATCGATGCTCTTCGGGTGTCAGTTGCGCGTTCCGCACGGCGGCATCTTCGTCTTGCCCATCCCGAATGTGGTCACCAACCTGCCCCAGTACTTACTCGCCATTGTCATTGGCGCTCTGGTCTCGACCGCCGCGCTGTTTATCCTCAAACGCCCCATTTCGGAGGAGGAGGCAGAGGCAGAGGAAGCTGCGGTGGCAGCAACTGCGTAGTGCGTTGCGAAAATCTGCAACGAGGAGCGCTGCTCCTCGTTGCACCTCCAGCCATGCAGAAAGGATAGGCTGTGCTATGAGTAAGGTGCTAGCGATCATTCTAGCAGGGGGCCAGGGCGAGCGCTTGAGTCTCCTCTCCCAGAAGCGCGCTAAGCCCGCGGTACCCTTCGCCGGGAAATACCGCATCATCGATTTCGCGCTGAGCAATTGTGTCAACTCCGGCATCGTGGATATCGCGGTGATGACACAGTATCGTCCCCATTCGCTGCACGATCATATTGGCATCGGCAAGCCCTGGGATCTCGACCGGCAGCATGGTGGCGTTCACCTGCTCCAGCCGTATATCGGTCGCAAGGAGTCGGAATGGTACCAGGGCACCGCCGACGCGGTCTACCAGAATCTTGACTTCATCGTGGAAGCAAAGTACGACTACGTGCTCGTGCTGGCCGGTGATCATATTTATCGTATGGACTATAGTCCGATGATCGCCTTTCACCAGCAACGCAACGCCGATGTTACACTGGGTGCGGCCGTCATACCTATAGAGGACGGCTCTCGCTTTGGCATCCTGGAAACGGATGCGGAGGGACGCGTTCTCTCCTTTGAAGAGAAGCCCGCGCAGCCCAAAGGCACGCTGGGCTCAATGGGCATCTACGTATTCAGCCGTGATACGCTTATCCGTGTCCTCCTTGAGGATGCGCGACCGGGCGGCCCTCCAAGCCAGCATGACTTTGGCAAAAACATTATTCCGAGTATGGTCGCGCGGGGCGAAAAGGCTTTCGCCTATCCCTTTACGGGGTATTGGCAAGATGTGGGCACGGTGCAGTCCTACTGGCAGACGCACATGGAGATGCTGGATGACGATTCGGCCTTCGCCCTCTACGATCCCTCGTGGGTGATTCATACACGTAGCGAAGAGCGCCCTCCCGCTGCCATTCGTAGCGGCGCGCAGATCAGCAGTAGCCTGATCTCACACGGCTGCGTCATCAATGGGACTGTCGAGCGCAGCGTGCTCTCGCCAGGCGTCATCGTCGAGGAAGGCGCGGTGGTGCGCGAATCCATCGTGCTTTTTGACTGCGTGATTGGCGCAGGCAGCGTACTCGATCGTGCCATCCTGGATAAAGAAGTGGTCATTGGCAAAAACTGCCAGATTGGCTACGGCGATGACCTGACGCCGAACAAGCTGGAGCCGAGCAGACTAAACGCCGGCATGACGCTGATCGGCAAACGCACACACGTCCCGGATAATCTCACCGTCGGTCGTAACTGCAAGATCGGCGCCGACCTGCGCCCGGAGGACTTCCCAACCAACACGCTGGCCAGCGGGGAGACGGTTGAGGACCGCAGCTTCGCGCATGGCTGGGAGCGCGACCTGGCCCGCCGGACACCCAGCACACCCTGATGCAAATACCTTCAGGGCGCTTGAGTAGGGATGGGTACCTTACCTTGACGCCAATGGGGCGACTCTGGCAGTCGCCCTGGGTCTGAACAGCTACGAAATCAGGCGAAATGAAGCTGCGCCTGAAAAGAGGGCCTCAAAGTGAATGATAATGTCCTGATATTCCGCTATCAAGAAAAAACCAATAGCTACTACAACCTGGATGTCGCGCTCACAGAAGAGGGTGAGATTGAATTCAACGAGGGATATTACTACCCACCTCAGGGCGACGACGAAGGGCAAGAGTACGACTACTACCTCACTATCCCGGCGACGCACTTTGAGGAATTTGTAGCGCTCCTGGCGGCGCACTGCCTGGAGAAAGAGTGGCACCCTCAGCCAGACAAAGAACTCCAGCTCCGAGAACTGGTCGCTCAGCTCGTCGTGCAAGGAGAACTGGGCCGCTCCGACACGATCCGGGCCAGCCTGGACACCCTCCAAAGCTGGCTCGATCAAGCGCATATCCCCTACAAACAGCTCTTTATATAGATACATAGATGAGCATAAATCCATGTTACCGATATATTAACGTCACCAGAAAGCTAAAGATGCCTGCCAGGGCGAATATCGCCCCCAAGGGACTCGTGTGAGGTATCGGTTGTCTCAACTATACGCCAACGCCTTGCTCATTCCTCTTGAAAACCTCTCTCTTCATGCCCCCCCCGGGCCACTTTCGTATATTGACTGGAGTTGCGTTCCATAGATCCTGGCCCAGTGGAACAGCTCCTCAAGAGGTTCACGTAACGTCTCACCCAGTGGTGTCAGCGCATATTCCACCGTAGGTGGCGATGTTGGGTAGACGGTGCGCGTCGCAAGCCCTTCCTTCTCCAGCTTGCGAAGCGTCTGCGTTAACATTTTCTGCGTAATGCCACCAATCTGGCGCTTGAGCTGGGTGTAGCGGCAGGGACCATTCTGCAACAAAAAGATGACCAGCGGCGTCCACTTGTCCATCACCATGTCCAGAGCCAGGCGAGATGGGCAAGTCTGGTCTGAAAGATTCATCTTAGATGAAATGAGTCTCTTAGTATCCACATGATACCTATACCACTTTTCAGTACCCTCTTGCAAGAAGCAACTTCCTATCTTAAAGTAGGTAGTGACAATGATTACAGCCTGGAAAATCCCCGCGAGCAGGCGGAAGGATTGCCATCACCCCTGCTGAAAGAGAGCTTTTCAGAGAAAGTGGTCGGTGCTGTTATCTCATTGGCGTCTCAGGTATCCATCGCTGATGGCGTTGGAGTAATGTTGAACAAGAAAGAAGGACTATCTTTTGGATAAGCTGCCACATATTCTGGTTATTTTTGGAAGCACGCGCCAGGGTCGTCGGGGGGAAGTTGTAGTGAAGTGGCTGATGGACCGGCTTGCCCTACGTACCGATGCTTCATTTGAACTGGCCGATTTGCGCGATCTCTCCATCCCTTTCTTTAATGCTCCCATTTCACCAGCAAAAGGAGTCATCGTTCCCGAAACGGAAGCATGGTCGGCGCAGGTCCAGCGAGCTGACGGTTTTATCTTTATTACGCCTGAGTATAATCATGGCTATCCGGCGATTCTAAAAAATGCGATTGATGTCCTATATCACGAATGGGTTCACAAACCGGCGGCCATTGTCAACTACGGCGGGTTCTCTGCTGGCTATCGCGCAGCGGAGCAGTTGCGTCTGGTGTTCATCGAAACGAAAATGGTTCCGATCCGAGAACAGGTTGGGATTTCTCTTGTCCCAGGAGCTACTCCCGGTGTTGATAATGAACCGGGGTCTCCAGGCGCAGTTTTCCTGGAGCGAGCCTACAACGCTATGATGACAGAGTTGTTCTGGTGGGTTGCTGCACTTACCCCTGCACGTGCTCCAGTTAGCTAAAACCTATGTTATAATCAGGTAAAACAAAACGATCACAAAATAAAGAAGGAGGAAGGCTGATGCCTCTTAACGAGCTATTGCAGGAGAAACGTGAGGACATTCTGCGCATTGCAACCAGGCGCGGTGCCTCCAACATACGTGTTTTTGGATCGGTCGCACGTGGCGAAGCTGACTCGGAAAGTGATATCGATCTATTAGTGGATCTGGCACCTGGGCGTAGCCTCTTCGACCTGGGAGGACTTCTGATGGACCTGCAGGAGCTACTTGGTCACAAAGTAGATGTTGTGACAGAGCGGGGTCTTCGAGAGCGCCTGCGAGAGCGTGTTTTGAAAGAGGCCATTCCATTGTGAGAAATATACCTGAGCGATTACGCGATATCCAGGATGCTATAGTACGTATTATGAAGTATACCCAGCAGGGGTGATACAGATATGACCATGATGAACTGATACAGACATGGATAACTCACAACCTCTATGTTATCGGTGAAGCTGCACGCGCTATTGCAAACGACTTTCCAGACTTCAAAGATCAGCATCCAGAGATAAAATGGACTGAGATCATAGGTATGCGAACCGTCCTTGCTCATAGATACTTCGATATTGATCCAGATGCGCTGTGGGAAGCAGTCAACCAGGATCTGCAAGACCTGAAACGCAGCACGGATGCAATCTTGGGTGAGGCGGAAGGGTAGGCTTTAAGCGGTGTTACCAGAACATCCATAAAAGAGATTGAGGTGGTTTTGTGGCAGTAACAGTCCTCTTTTGTTATGCTCACCAGGACGAGCGCATGGCAGGCGAACTCAAAAATCATCTCAGCTCGTTAGAACGCAACGGACACATTGCTATATGGAACTATGATAATATCAGTCCTGGAGCCGAGCGGGAACAAGAGATGGCTAGATATCTCGGCGAAGCTCAGATGATCCTACTCTTAATTAGCGCTTCGTTTTTAGCTTCCGAATATTGTTATCGGGTAGAAATGCAGCAGGCCATCGATCGGCATGAGCGCAAAGAGGCACGTGTTATTCCTGTGATCCTTCGTCCTGTCCACTGGGAGGAGCCCCCGCTTGATAAGCTTCAAGTCCTACCAGATCGTGCTAAGCCTATCTCAAAGTGGACTAACCGGGATGAAGGATTTGAAAATGTAGCCGACGGTATTGTCAGGGTCATAAAGCAATGGGATACCGATAGCTTACCTGGTCCGACAGCAGAGAGGAAGGCGTTGATGGCAAATCTTGAACAACTTATTGCAACCGTCAAAGTGCAAATGCAGCCGGAACCTCGTGCATTAGCAGCCGCAAGTACGCTGCAACAGTTGAGTGTTTATATACCAAATGAGGTGACGCTCGCCGATCTTGTGGTGGGATGGCACACTCTTTCTCGCCCTTCTCAACAGGAGGAAGCGCCAGATACGTCACGACGGCGCGTTACCTGTGGCGAACTGGCAAATATAGCTGCTCAGTTCACAACGGAGCAAGGAAACTTAGAACAGGCTATAAAGACCTGGCGCATATGGCTAGAAGTGTTTAAAAATCGTGATGATCCACGTCAAGCCGCTATGGCAAAAACGTTTGCGCGTGAGTTAGCCGAGCTTCAAGAGGCCGTCCACTAATCTCTCCCTGTAGTTAAAGGTGTGCATGACGTGCTGCATAGCTACGCGTGCTTCGGGCTGCTTCCAATCAGCGGGCGGACCTGCCCCAATCCCATCGCGGTTTTATAGCCGACGCCACTGTAGAAGGCCAGGCGCGCTAAGAGGTACATCTGTTGGCGGACCGTCAAGGGCGTGTCTGCTTCGTCGCTCTTCTCATCGGGGCCGCGCAACTGGTAGGTGCATGCACCCACGAAGCCGCGCTGCGGGTGGGTGGTAAAGTGGACCTGGTGCGTTTTGAGGTCATAATCCACCACAATGATTCCATCCTCCTGAAGATATTGCTCGATGCGCTCTTGCTGCACCACGCCTGCCAGTTCGGGTGGCGCGACATCTTCCCAGCGCCTCAGCAGGTTCTGGAAGACGAACGTTGGCTGGGGGAACATGACGTGATGCGCTCCATAGCGCACTTTGGCGCTGCCGCGACTGAAGGTGGTCAAGGAGGCGAATTCCAGGGTGAGCGGAGCATTGCCGCCAAACCGCACCTGTTGCGCCTCCTCGACCAGGCTCTCCAGTGACGTAAAGCCTGTCCAGCCCGAGGGATCATCCACCAGAACGACCTCTTCGAGCAGGAACAGTTGCTTACCGAGCTGCATGAAGGGTGGTGCGCTTGCGCCTCCCCCGGCGACATTGAACTGCATCAACGCCTTGTGGAAGAGCGGGAAGAGTTCGCCGAGCAGGAGCGTGAGGCGCACGGTATACGTCTTCTGGGGGTCGAGTGGCAGGTGAATATTCTGCCGTTCGGCCTTGAGGTTTGGCTGTGTCGCCTGGGAAAAGCGCAGGCTGGAGCAGGTGAAGAGGCGTCGCTTCTGCCCCTCGTGCAGCCACGCGGCGACATCGGGCGCTGCTGCCGCGAGCCATTTGAGGAAGGCCCCATGCACCAGTTCGCCCGAGAATGGCATGAGCGTGCCCTGTTGGAGGGGACGGAGTTTTAGGTGGAAGGCGTAGAGCCGTGAGTTCGCCGTGGTAGCGATGGGACGCTCTACTGTAGAGCTATCCATTGCCTGTGACATTGTGTGCTATCCTTTCTGCGCCGGAATCACGGGTATCTTGAAGAGAGCAAAATCATCTTTATCGTCCTTATACGCGCGTAAAAACAAACGATCATCACGCATCTTCTTATTATTTGTTCGTTCCAACTTCTTCAACTCTTTAACCGTTGTTTCTTCGAACACCTTATCATTTATACGCTCATGAATCACCGTGTGCACAACGTGGCGAATGCCCTGCTGTTGTGCAGCGAATGTTGCCAGGGCCGCCATCCCTTTGCGGCCACCAGAGATCGTCAGCTCGATTTGACAGGATGGGTTTTGTTGGCGCGTCGTACGTATCGTCTGCTCAAGGAATGCTTGATAATCGGCGCACGCCTTTGGCGTATCAATATCATCCCACTCTTTAAGCGAGGCCGCATTACATGTGACACCCGCGTTTTTGAAGGCATCACACGCAATCTCCACACTTGCGCGCACGTTGGCATCTTGCGTATGCACCAGGATCACCGAATGCACCTTGTCGCCTCTGTCGCTATATAAGTCGATATATAACTGGTACAATTGAGTTGCGACCATTGGGGACGTAGCAAGGGGAACAATGAGGATATGTTCTTGTGACCCACTTTCTTCAGGGAAAACACGATCAAAGTTTACCCGCCCCTCTAAAGAAAATTTTGGCCTAGTCACAATCTCTTCGAGTGATCTATACCGCCCCGATTTTTTAAACTCTAACTCGGAGATTACTACCTTTTTTATGAATGCTGCTGAAGTAGCAGCAATGTCTTGAGGCTCTGTATGATAAACAGGGCGTTCTGTCGTATGCATATGGCTTTTATAGAAATGAAATGTCCGACCGAGAGGCTTATAGAAAAAGCTGCCATGCGGTCCCTCTTCTTTATTTGTTCTCAAGCCTGACATTAATCGCCTGGCATAACGCATTTGCTTGAAGCATGTCATAAATCTTCTGCGGCGTGTCGCATCACCCTTAAGCTTCTCATACTGCTCTATTGCACTCCTTGTCAGTTCAACAGTAAGCAGGCCACCTTCGTCACTACTCTGTGTCAATGGGCTGTAAAACTCTACTACCTCTGCCTGTTCCGCATCGCGCTCCCACAACTCATCGAGCTGTTCATTTGTAATGGGGTTATGCAGGAGAGACCTGACCTCGTCACTGAGGCGCTGTTTCTCATAGGGAATAGGAATCAGCTTTACACGCTCATGTGGAGGAAACAGGAGACGCTGTTTATCTACATCCTCTAATCTTGCCTTATATAACTGCTCAGTTGACAAGAAATGGTCTTCCTTTTTGCCCTCGTCCTCATCTAAAATGTGATAGAGTCCTCTTACGCAAGGGAATAAGGGAGCAAGCAGGGCCATGAGTGCTGCCATGCTCTTGCGTCCGCCTGCCAGCGAGAGATAGATAGCATCCTCGTTTTTCTGGTGTATGGAGAGTTGCCGATACAGCTTATGTAGAAACTCATACGCGGCATCTTCTCCACTCACGTCCTCAGAATCTAAAGGGATACCCTCCATTTCGCACTCATGTTCTAACGATTTACGAATCAGATCGTCATAGCCTAAAAGAGCGATGCTCTCTCCGGGATATAAAACCTCCAGCCGATCAATGCCTTTTTTCTCTCTTTCCAACAGGTCAAACATGGCTGTAACCACAACGGGCGAGTCACCGAGCGATGCAATCAATACTGTTGCCATACTACTCTCTCCTTTGATTGTTAAGGTGTATTCGTGATACGCTTGCTGCGATTATCAGGATTCTTGAACCAGGCATAGTCAGGATAGTCATAGATTACGCTGGGATCGGCGGGCCAGCGCCAGATGCGTCGCAGGTCTTGCAAGGAGCGCAGAACGAGGTGCGTCTTTTTGAAAGTATCAAACAGTTCGTCGCGTAGCTGTATGATAACCTCATGCGTGTATACTGTTTGGCCGTGCCCGCCCGGTTGTGTATAACGGCTGGTATAGTCAATGAGGGTCATACTCTGCGGATTGAGGTAGACGGAGCCGAGGCCGAGTGGTTTAGCATAGCCGATCTTGTGCCTCATCCCCTCCTCCAATGTGATTGCCAGCAGCAGTGCAGCGAATTCATCTGCTGTCAGACCGACAAAGTCCAGGCGCACCTGGAACGTTGTCCCCGTATCGAGAGGTTGAATATAACTGTTATAACTGGTTTTTCGTCTCGCTTCCAGGGGCCTGGTTGCATGATGAAAGTAGTATTTACGTCCCGCGATAGTTTTTTTCGTGATATCGAGATAGAAGTCATCGTGATGTGGATGCGCTCCCATCAGATCTGCTGTATACATTTTTCCATAGAGGGGGGATGTCCCTGGAGCACGGGCATCGCCAATATTGACCTTGCCTAGAAACAGGTTTTTGCCCTCCCCTGCCTCTTTATCTGAGTTACCCTGTCCACGTTTGGGTCGCATCATACCAAAGATGCGACAGGAAAGACAGAGTTCGTTATTATTGGTACAGCGTAGAAAATCCCTATCGACGAGCTTTTTATAAGGAGCATCATAACCAACAACACGTCCATTCTTTTTGACTGGTTCATAGTCTCCATCAAAAAGCGTCAAGCATCCTCGCCCCAGTGTTTCCACAACGCTACGGAGTAAACCTTTTAACGAACTGCCAGGGATGATGTACTCACCCTGTTTATTACGTAATGATGGCGTAGGTTCGTTTCTGGCGTATGGATCATGGATAAAGAGCGGTGTTTCTGCCTGAATAGCCAGCTCGATATGCCCGTTATAAAGCTTTTGCTGCTCAGGACCGACCAGTTGGTAGTGCCAGGTGGGTTTCTCGCGCAACGGGGGCATTTTCCAATCAATACACACAAAATCATAAGGATTCATTACGCCTCCTTCACGCTGACAAAGCGATGCAAAGCGACCTGCTTTGTCACCTCATCGAGATACTCCTGTACAACCAGTTGCACGTAGCGTTTATGTCCCTTTACAGGATAATGTAACAAACGTGGAATGCGTGCCTCGGCGAAATCTCCCTCGCCAACTGGTTTTCCAATTTTCTCTGCCTGGTTGTCTATTACACGCTCGCCAAAGAGGTAATAGCTCTGTTGCTCAGCGCATTTCTCTAGCTTCAGATAATCTATTGCTCGCAAAAATGGTATTTTACGTTCGACACCTATATACATTATGCGTACCTTACCTGACTCGTGCTGCCAACGTAGCTCGAAATCAGTGTGAAAGATGCGCCCAAAGGTATACTGCGCGTACATCTCGTAGGGGAGTGTAGCATCAAATGATATGAAGCGGACCAGTTCATCTCGCTCTTCCGGTTTGACAATGTGGAGGGGCAAGGTCTCCCCTAGAAATGTCCCCTGGTGCAAAAACGTGCACTGCTCAAGCAACGTCGCAAGATCAGCCTCGCTCAACATATTGTTACAGACGATCTCTGCATCCATCTCGGCTTCCTCTCTATGAGCGCCTGGCCCCATCTACCACTACTGGTTGTGGCTGCGTTGGCCACTCTTTCATGCGACTAATAAATTGGTCAATCGTTCCCGCGCGTAAGGCGGTGAGCGTGTCATCTTTGAAAGCACGCCGTAAACGAATACCATGTGGGTTCCGTTCTATCGCCGGCGTCAATGTAAGGTGATCATCACTCCACGTACCATAGTATCCATCGCCCGGAAAAGATAGCCCTAACAAGTCATCCTTTTTCAGCGTCCTGTCCTTGTTGCCATCATCGAGCCATCTACCAAGTCCCCAAAGTTCCTCGACAGGTTCGGATGCCTCTGCGTCGCGTATCGTACTGATAACGACGCCGCCCGGATGTGCAGGACGATCTTGCAGTATAATCTCGGTTTTGACCTTGCCCAGGCCACGTGAGCGCCCTGAACCAAGCGGAATCAGTTCGTCCTCCATGTCTTGCAGAACGATGAAAAGCATACCGAGCTGCCATAGCTCAAAGTTGCGCAGGTGAATATCCGTCTCGAAGGCCACACCTGTACTGACCACTTCCAGATCAAATTTCGCTCCATGACTCGCTCCGCCCGTTAGACGATCGATCCCTACACCATCACGCAATTCCTTGATCTCCTTCGTATCAGGTGCGAGATAAGCATCATTGATGGCAATACGCCCAATAAAGCTGGTTGAGCCGAAAAGGCGGCACGCTGGACAGGACGCAGCGTATACAATATCTTTACGTGCGTCCAGTCGCTTACTACGCTCTTCGCCCTGCCTATCATCATCTTTTTTTGCAATTTTATTAAACATCTCACCACATGATTCCCGATAGTCGCGCTGGCGCTGTTTCCGATCGGCTTCTTTGTCCGCCTCTACTGAAAAAGGGTAGCAGACGACACGCGCTTTCAAGCTGCCCACAACACGCTCGATATGGCTGCGAAAGACTCCTTTGAGCGAACTACCAGGGATAAACACCTCTTGCCTGTTGTTGCGGAAGGTGAGTACTGGCGTCATATTGGGGCCACTCACAGTATCGCGCCCAGATTTAATCAGCAGCGGGCCGGTCGTTGTGATACGCACTGTCAAGGAAGCTTCATTCATGATTTTTTTTAACATAGCAGCCTCTTAATCCCTTCTTAATCGAAGATGGTTTTAATATATCGACTGAGAAATTGCTCTCCTGGCTCCTGTTCGGTCGAGAATTTTCGGTCAATAAGATAGTTTTGTAGCCGCTTATAACTCTCTTCCCGACTGATGCCAATGCC
This sequence comes from Ktedonobacteraceae bacterium, assembly GCA_034438015.1. Lineage (GTDB taxonomy): Bacteria > Chloroflexota > Ktedonobacteria > Ktedonobacterales > Ktedonobacteraceae > JACDAE01. The sequence continues at coordinate 22,019 of DAOTTD010000216.1, forward strand.
AGTCAGTTCAAGGGACGACACCGCGAGATCTTGCAGTTCGCAAGCTCCCAGGCCACGTGAGCGTTTGCCACCGATCATGCCAAAGCCATGCACAAACTCACTGAGTCCAACACTGATAAGCTGCAAATCCTGTTTAGTCGCATTCTCCAAGACGATGCGCAGTTTAAATGTTGCACTGGCGGGTACAACCTCAAAATCATATTTCAAACCGCCTTTCGCGGTCTCGCTATCGCGGTCAATTGCCACGCCGTCGCGGACCTGGATACCGCCCTCCCATTCGTCGCTTACAAGATAGAGATCATTCACATTAACCCGTGCTGCTGCGAAAGGGGAGCCGAAGAGCCAACAGGTGTTACAAAGATAAGGGAACTCATAGTTCTCAAGCTCATAGTCTTTGCCCCGTTGTTCCCATTCTCGCCGTATATTTCTAATGCCTCGTTGCCGCACCGTCGGACATGACGTGTGTTCACTCTTTTGCTGCGTCTCTGCGATTTGTTGTTCTTCAGGCAATTCAATCAACGCACAAGAAGAGAGTTTCGCACTGGTTGGTAGTCCTGGGACGAGTTTCTCTACCGTGCTACGTAATGCCCCTTTAAAGCTGGAACCAGGAATAAAGGGATGCCCGGTAGGGGTTAGCACGACCGGACTATTACTGGGGCTAAGCGATGCTTTGCCTCCACCAATGTGGAGAGCTGTTTGCATCACGAGTCGTCCCTCAAAGCGATAGCGGTTACGTAATTCGTAGCGATTCTCTAATTCAGCCATAACGTTCATTCCTCTTCTCACCTGCCTGCAATATGCCATGCTCGGCAATGACATGCTGGATAAACTCGCGGGCCAGCAGCAACATCAGTTCTTTCTTTTCCACATCCTCTTCCCGCTTCGTTGATTGCGGTATGACTAACTGGAATTCCTCTTGCATACGCTTTCGTTGCATTGCAGTTAGCACCTGGCGGAGTTTCTCGTAAAACACCCTATCGACATTACGCTCGATCTGATGGTTAATGTATTCAACCACATCGTCGTACTTACAACTTTTGATAATGTTGAGCAGTCCCATAATCTGACTATTTTTGGGAAGTTGCTTTACTTCTTCGTGCTCCGCCAGTTCACGCATAAAGGTCACGGCTTCAGGGTAAAGGATGGTATCGCTCACCAGCCAGACCTTTTTGCGCTGTACATTAGTGAGTTCCATTGCGCCTTGCTCCCTTGCCAAAACTCACCTGGAATTCATACTCCACTGCCATCTGGCGGATAAACTGACGAATGAGCAGCAGGTATATTCTGCGCCGCTCCTGTCGTTCCCCTTCTGTCTTCTCGCTGATCTCCAAGCTCGCGCAGATAATTTTTCGATTATTATCAAGCTTTGTTTCCAACTTCTCGATCAGCTTTTTGCCAAAGTCACTCCTCTGCCAATCTTTGTGACGGGCGGTCTGCCGCTTGATGTAGTCAAAGATATCTGAAGTCTTAAAGGCACTTTCGGCGATGTTTTCAAGCCCCGTAATCTGCGAGCGATGCTTTTCTCCGAATGTATCAGCAGCGTAATCGCCCAGTTGCTTCGCCTCCGCATAGAAGGTTTCGGCCTGAATATTCACTTCGCGGATGATTTTCATCTCGTCTATTTTGTTTTGCCGGTCCTGCTCGTCTTTCACCGCAAATTCCCCTCTCTATGAAATGGATCAGAGATACAGATGCGTCCAAAGCCCTCGGCTCGTCGTTGTCCTATGCCTTGCTCCTCAAGCGTAAACAATGCGTGTGCCAATGTGTCATCTAGTGGTCGCGTAACAGCAAAGAGAAACACGGAGCCCGCATCGAGCGCGTATTCGTGCTTGCGCGGCAAGCCCCACAACTCCTGCCAGTTCATCATGCGCCGCACACTCGCTGAGTGGTAGAGCAGTTCAAAAGGGTTCTCCGAGAGTCCAGCTAGAGCCGCAAGCCGCTCTCCTGAGATGATGCCTTCATAGCGCAACAACTCATCATAGAGAATGGTTGGCGCATGAAGCGTGAGCGCGATGTAAAATAGTGGATGCTCAAATGCTTTCGCACGATCACGCAGTGCTTTGTCAAAAAGACGTAATCGTTCCTCGAACGCCTCGAAACGGTCCTGAACATCTTCCACAGACATCATTTGGAACTCTATTCGACCAAAGCCGCGTGTCCGCGCCGTGCCGAGACGGGCAAATTCAGTGAGGAGCAGGAGGATATTCTCTTCGCTCCCTTTATTCCAAATGAAATCCTGCAAGTCCTTTGCTACATCGTCTTCGGCCTGAATAACGCCAAAGAAGCTGTTCTCTTCTTCATACACTTCACGATTATAGAGTATCTTCTCCTCAACGATGCCATATTTGCGATTGATACCCGTACGAGTGATCAGCCGCGTCTTCGGTGTCGCGATAGCACAGTCACCATCCTCCCAACGATAGAAACCGTCGAAGCTATCCAACGGCTCACAACAGGTACAGAATCTACTGTGCGATTCCTGGAGAGATGAGATAATTTGCCCTCTCTCTTCATCTGTAGTAGACTGCTCTGCTTTGTCTAACAAGGCGAATATAGCCCAATCAAACAGGCTATCCCGCACGCCATGTCGCTCATCGTCATCATCCCGATCATCATCGCGCAAGGGCAAGAAGCCTCCAAAGCGTTTACAGGTCTGAGCGGTGCGCGGAATGCAATAGAGAGGGGAGAACGCCTCCTGCATCCTGCTATTTTTGAATGATGCGGGATATAGATTAGGATACCGCACTTTGTCGCTGAGGAAGAACTCAACAAACTGAGTCTCCTGGTCGCCACGGAGCAGGCGATGCGCCGAAGCCAGGCAGCCCATGAGCGTTGAGCCAGGAATGTAGGGCGCAACATCTGCCCCCGTGGGCGAATGATCAGAGCGAATAGAGAGCGGAGAAAGGGTTGTTACTTGTAGTGCAAGCTGTTTCACGCTTCCTCCTGTAGCATCAGTGAATAGTAAGACAGAACGTTAAGACGTTGTAACCAGCTTTTTCGTTGTTCAGCGGTAATAATAGTATTGTTGATTTTGAGCTGTGTAATTGTACAATGACATTCACCCTTGCCTGTCGATTTATTGCCGCCGAGGCGCTCTATCATATACAATCCTGCTAGCAGCAACAACAATGAATACGTCGGCCCGTCATCCTTACCGGAAAATATTTCGTCTATCTCAGTCCTGATCGGGATACACTCCAGACCACCGACAATACTCCCCTGAAAAACCATCTTGCGCACGCCGAATTCGCTGCTATAGAGCGCTCCTCGAACAGCCGTGCGCGTAGGACGATTGAGCCGCACCTGGGTATAGAGATCAGTTTGCATATTCTGATAGAGCTTTGGCTCCTCACGCGTACCGTATTGCTTCTTATCGCCTTTTGTCTGTTGTGCATCATTAAAGCAAAGAAGGCCTGGGCGAACTTGTGAACCAAAGATGCGAGTTACTAAGGTGGGCTTTGCTCCCAGGTCTTTCAAGGCGATTACTTTGTCGTGAGGGGACGCAATCCTTGCACGCATCGTATCATCGCTATCCTCATAGAAACGCGCTAATTGCTCGCACAACTCACGCACAACCCCCTTGATGGTAGAACCCGGCACGTAGAGATATCTTCCACCATCGCGCATCACGGAACGGTCAATCAAGCCACTCCTGACGCCAGTGCCGCAGTGAAAAGGAGCGGAAAATTCTAGTTCATACTCAATCTGAATACGATTAGTTTTCGTCATGCCCATCACTATCCTCTCGTGCTACAAAATCATAGAGTTCAACAAAATCGAGAAGGAGCGTACTATGGCGCTTTGTATCCTTCTCCTTGTCAACCAACCAGGGAAAAGTGACAACTGGAAAATTTGCTGCAGGATTCTGCTCATCCCATTGATACAGCGGATACCCTCTCTCAGTACTGTAGACTTTTTTTACCACAAAATCCCGCTCTTCTCTTTTCCAACTGCGCACCACGGCAAGGCTTTCAGTCACCGATGTCGAAAGATTGAGTTGCAAGACCGCTTCGCGCAACTGATGCAATTTGCTTCGTCCTAAAGCGAGCCGACTTCCCTCTTGTAGCATAGTGAGCAAAAATTTGAGCTGCTCTAATGTGTAGGGTCGCATTGTTGCATAGAAAGGGTGTGGAGACTTCTTATCTTTTTTCCGACGCAACATGTCATACACTTTACCGAAGCTCTGACTGGTACTGCCAGAGACAACCAGGAAGTTGACGCGGGTTTTCTCGTACTTACCCTCTTTCTTCTCGACTATCTTTGAGCCGTCTTTCTTGGCGAATTTCAGCGTATCCTCAGCGAGATTCAAGAGGAGCGAGAAAGGATAGTTCGTTGGGGCAAGCACGACGCTGGCGGAGAGCGTGTTTTTTTCTTCTTCCTCTTTATCATCCTGCTGCGCCTCTCCATTGGTGAGCGCATAAAATCGCTCGGCAAGTGCATAAGCGACAGGCATAGCCTGAGCTGCGGGAGTAACCAGAACAATATCATCTCCCCCAATAAGCAGAATGTCGAAGGGAAATACCCACCCTTCCACGGGCAAGTGGTCGCTGATAACTTCGCACATCGTCCAATAAACGGCTTGGTCAATTTTGTCAGCAAACTCTTCTATCTCCTGCAAGGTCGAGAGTTTCTCCATCTTCCTGCCCATACCATTTGCATCTGCGTAGATTAATCCAAGATAATCTTTCGCCTGCCGAAATTCGCCAAAAACGTTCAGGTCTTCAGGACGCTCAGCATTGTCAGGCAGAGAGTAGTTATAACGCTGTAGTCGTTCAAGCACCTCGTTCCAAAGTGGACTCACAAAGCCTTCACGCTGCTTCTGCTGTCTTATCCACGCTATGATATAATCCTTCACCTTGCCATCTTCTATCTGTTTATTCAAGCAGCTCTGGCAGTAGAAATCTTGATCGTTGGGAGCGAACCTTACGGCATAGAAGACGCCACACGAGTCGCAAAGGCGCATCAATGGATGTGAAGCTTCATTAGTATGTGCATAAGGATGGCCTTTTTGCTCACGTAACCGATAACGTAACAACGCCAGCGTATGAGGCATAGGATACTTTAGGATCTCCGCTAGAGTATCCGGCGCACCCTCCGGTAGTGGTTGCACAACGTAAGTAACAGATGCTCCTCCTGCCGTCAGTTGCTGATACTCCTGCTGCACCTCTGTGCCAAACTTCTCTGCTTTATCTGAGTCGATAAGAAACAAGCCAGAGCCACCATTGGCGTAAATCGTCACCCCACCATATGACTCCTTTGCTAACTTTGGCATCACATCGCGATTGAGGCGATCAAGTAACGAACTTGCGCCGCGAATCTCCTTCAGCTTATTAGTTCCGAAGACGTAACTTTTAATATGGTCCGTATCGAACGCCACGAGTGACAACCCCATGTGTACCTTACCTCCAACCTATTGACATATGCAGATGAAGAAGTGTCGGAACCTGGTATCGTACCAAATGTATTTATAGAACTATCGGCTCTTACTATTGGTTCGGTTGCTTGCCAGGATAACACTGAAGAGCGATAGAGGTGAAACTACAGATGGAGTATACTCAAATGTACGTATGGTGGCAAGTAAAATGTAGGATAGCATCCAAAATTCCTATGCCAATCACCCCTACATTCGTTGTCTCTAACCCGGAGATATTACCATCTTCTATCCTCGCCTGCTATAAAACGCCGATTGGTTGGTAGGATGATATATAGCTGTGCCCTCAACGAAGCCTTATCCACCGCCCGTTTCGCTGCCCTGACACATTCGCGCCACCCCTCAACCATCCCCCCCACACGCAACCGAGGGCTCTACCACCCAACATCTCCCCTCGGCCCCACATACCCACACACGCCCTCGCGTGGGGAATTCACGCGTGGTCGCAGCATCTCACTCCCACAGGCGTGCTTCTCCGCGCAGTCCTTGCAGAGCCAGCCAGAGTTTTTGGAGGTGCAGCGGGCGCAGACGAGGATTGAAGGCGCTCCACATTCGTCGCAGGGGTAAAACCATAGGGCATTCCGGGCAAGCACGTGGATCGCCTTCCCGTCCGCAGGCGCTTCCCGCTCCGAGATCACCTTCATAATCAGATCAGTCGTCGATCCGAAATCATATTGGTAGGAGCACGTCTGCCCCGGATGAAGCACTTCGCCCAGAGGAACACGCATACTTTTCTGATCCGTATCCCACTCGTACCTCGCTTCGTCTACACTATAGCGCGTGCCGGCAATATCAAATGCACTCAGATGTCCACAGCATTCCAGCCAGATATCCCGGAGAAACTGATCCAATGTGGCGAGGGTTGTATTGGCCGTTATGTCGAGGTGCATCCAGTATGTCGGGGAGTAGCGCCCTTCTTCGACCAGCAGATGCAGTTTGCTGGTCGTCTGTGCTTGCTGGTGATACTCCGTTTGCGCTTCGATACTTGCTCTCTGCTTACATGTCTGCAGGTGCCGGGTCATCCCTGACTTGCTATATTCGGTGTGACAAAAAGTGCATTCGCCCTTTGAGATCTGTCTCGTCATGTCTTCTCTTCTCTCCTCTCCCCTTCTGGCTCGTCTGTATCAGAATACTACTATAAGAACGAGGGAATAACAAGCATATCCCCTATCCATTCATGCCTGTCCATGAAATGTTTATCTACACCAGCAATGATCCGAAAGAAGATCATCTCCGTATCGTTGGCAAGTTGCGTTTTTGTGAGAGATGGACATTACAATTCAAGAAGAAAGGGTTAAAACTTATGTATGCACGCGTCACAACCTTCCAGATTGATCCCTCCAGGCTCGATGCAGTGCTTGAGGTAGCGCGTGGCTCTATTCTCCCTGCTATGAAGGAGCAACAGGGGTTTAAAGGCATTCTTACCCTGCTCGATCGCCCGGCGGGAAAGGCTACATCGATTACGCTGTGGGAGACGGAAGCTGACATCCATACAGGCGAGAGCAGCGGGTATTATCAGCAGCAGGTGAGCAAGCTCGCATCCTTCCTGACTACACCACCTGCCCGAGAAACTTTTGAAGCTTCACTGGACCTCTAACCTGTCAGTCTCAAAGGGACAGCTTGCAGCAGAGACCCATCCGGCTTCAATATGCGGGTACCTTGAGTGGATACCCGCATTTTCTTTCGTCCTTTGCTTGACCACCGCCTGTTTATCCCATATACACGGTGTCTGCCAGGCGGGTTCATAGAGGAGTATATATAAAATGAACGGCATTGATGTGTTTCTCATCCAGTATGGACTGATAGCTATCTTTCTTATTCTATTGATCAAGACAATTGGCGCACCTGTTCCGATCCCGTCCGACTTGATTATCCTCACGGCGGCGGTACGCGTGGCCCAGGGGAAGCTTGTGGGGTGGCAGACTTTTGTTGCCATCCTTCTTGCGCTCGTGCTGGGCGGGCTGGTCCAGTTTGTGCTGGCGCGCGGACCCGGACGTGGATTGCTCTACCGCTTCGGACGCTATGTCGGGCTGACAAAGCCACGCATCGATACTGCGACCGAGAAGATCAGAAAAGGTGGAGCGCCTGGCCTGACGATTGCTATCCTGGTACCGGGCGTGCGGGGCGTGGCTATTGTTGCTTCGGGCCTGGCTGACCTGGCGTTGAGCAGGTTCCTGGTCGGTCTGACGTTGGGCAGCCTGCTGTTCGTGAGTCTGCACTTTTTCCTTGGCTACCTGGGGGGATCGGCTCTCAATGCGGTAAAAAGCGTGCTACCCCTGCCGACCGTTTTGATCGTGGTTTTAGCGCTGCTGGTAGTGGTCTATGTGCTATGGACGCTTGCGGTTCGCCGGCAAAAGGCGGCGCGCGCCGCGGTGGAGGCAGCGCAGACCGCCGGGCAGGACAGTGCCGCCGAGCTTGAAGTATGGCACGAAGGCATTTGCCCCGTCTGCCTGGCACTCTACACGGCAAGCCAGGTGCGTTCGTTTACAGAGAACGGGCCAGAAAGCCCCGCCTTAGAAAGACGGGGATGAATGGCCCTCCCTTGTGGTGGTGCGATGGGACACATGGGCCTTTTCTTGACACCTGTTTGTTTGAAGCACATACTAGCTACATGCTTAAGAACTTTCAGTATCGGATCTATCCTACGAAAAAACAGCAGAGAACGCTTGATACTCATCTTGAAGAGTGTCGCCTTCTCTATAATCATTTGCTGGAAATGCGCAAAACAGCCTATAAGCGAGATGGGATTTCTCTCTCGTGCTTCCAGCAACAACGGACGTATTCGGTCCTGAAAGAAGAACGCCCTTCCCTTCGAGACGTGCATTCCCAGGTCTTGCAAAACGTGGCGGTGCGCGTCGATCTGGCCTTCAAAGCCTTTTTCCGGCGTTGTAAGACTGGCGAGAAACCGGGCTATCCTCGCTTTAAGGGATATGGACGCTACGATAGCATCACCTATCCGCAGAGTGGGTTTAGCATCACGCATGATCATAGTGTCTGCCTCTCCAAGATTGTAGCAGGTGCCACCATCGGCAAAAGATGCCCTTGAGCGAGCGAACCTATCATTGCCCCTGCTGCTTTCTGGTCATCGACCGCGATCTGAATGCCTCCTACAATATTTTGGGATTGGGACTACAATCCCGTGTCATTCCAGAAGCCCCTGGCGCGGGAGCCAGGGGAGTAGTCACGACGGATCAACGTTAAGCTCACAGGGCGATTGCTAGAAAGGAGACCCTGGCGGTCGGCCATACGCTTGCTGAACGATGCCGGAGCCGCTATGTGAGTGAGAAATTCGATAATGACTCGATCACGGTCAAGAGCGCTGAGTGATCCAGGCCTCCCTTGCCGTTGGCGACGAGCGAGGTAAACAATTGCTCGACCAATGTTCCCAGCGGTAAAACGACGTTGTATTCTTGCGCAATCTGCTGCACGATTTTCAGGTCCTTGAGATGAAAAACCGCCTTGCCTCCTGGCTCGAATGAATGCTGGATCATGGACGAACCCCGCAGGTCCATGAAACGATTCTGAGCCAGGCCGCCGCTCAGCACTTGCAAGATGGTGTCGGGGGCCACGCCTGCCTTTGCGCCCAGCACCAGTGCTTCAGAGATTGCCTCGATGATGAGCGCGACGAGCACCTGATTACAGGCTTTCACGATCTGACCAGAGCCGCCAGGGCCGCAGTACGTGATCGTTTTGCCAAGCACTGAAAAGAGCGCATGTGCCCGCTGGAAATCTTCCTCGCGTCCGCCGACCATGATGGAGAGCGTGGCAAGCTTCGCCCCCTCTTCGCCTCCGCTCACGGGCGCGTCGAGGGATCGCGCACTATGGGGCTCAAGGATGCTGGCAATACGTTTTGTCGTGAGCGGTGAGATGGTACTCATGTCGATGAAGAGCATCCCTGCATGGACGCCCTCTCGCAGGCCATCCGACCTTGTGATGATAGACTCGACATCCGGGCCGTCTGGCAACATCGTAATCACTATATCGCTCTGCTCGGCCACCTCTTTGGGTGAGTGAGCGGCCCTTGCTCCTTCGCTCGCAAGCTCGTCAACGGCGGGACGACTGCGATTGAATACCGTGAGCTGGTAGCCGGCGCTGAGCAGATGGTGCGCCATTGGTCTGCCCATCACTCCGAGGCCGATAAAACCGATGCGTTCAGTCATACTGTACTCCTGGCATAGCCCTCTCTCTTTTCGTCAGTTTCGTAGCTCATTCCGAGCTACGATCACTTGCGCCTTCCCTTTATATCTTGTGGAGGGGTTTTCTGCAAGGTATCCCATAGAAACTTCCCTCCGATAATAAAGGAGGCGGCGATAATGCTGAGCGAGAGACGGTTGGCTGCCTTGTTGATACTTTTTATTGCCTGGTCAAAGTGTTCAACTTCGAGACGGAGGGTCATCTGGTCGTTGGCCATTTTGTCGAGTATCATCTCGGTGCGACGTGGAGCGTTCTCGACAAGGTGCTTCATATCGATCACCCAGGCAAATATGCGGGCGGGGGATAACTGCCCCTCCACACGCTTCTCCATGACCTTGATCATATATTCGCGGATGAGTTGCACCGGGTCGAGCGCGGGCGAGAGGACGCGGATCGTTCCGTCAAGATTCAGCATGGCTTTTCCGAGCAGCGTCATTGCGGTGGGAACCGGCGTATTATGCGATTGCGCCAGCCTGGTCAGGTCCAGCAACGCGGTACCTATCGCCATGCGTCCACCACTCATGTCGTGATAACGGCTCACCAGTCCACAGACATCCTGGATAAACGCGCGACGGTCAACGTCTCCGGGCAGCTCGATCATGTCCAGGTAGGTGTCGGCGACGCGTTCTCCCAGGCGATCAGAGAAGGCAAGCAGCAGCAGGATGATCCGGTCCTTCTGGCCGGAGTCGAAGCGCCCGACCATGCCAAAATCCATCAGCGCTACACGACCATCATCGGTGAGGAAGATATTGCCTGGATGAGGGTCGCAATGGAAAACGCCATCAATCACAATCTGCTTGAGGTACGCTGAGAGCAGTTCCGTCGCAATAGAGGCTGAGTCAAGTTCGTCCAGCTCTGCGCGACTTATTGACTCAAGGTGACGCCCATGGATAAAACTGAGGGTCAATACCCGTCGTGTAGTGTACTCATCATAGACAGTGGGAGTGGTGAGGCGTTGGAAATCGGCGATCTGCTTGCCGATAATGCGCGTGCTGTCAGCCTCAAGACGGAAGTCAAGCTCCTGGCTCAGGCTGCGTTCCAGCTCGCGTACGACCTGTGAGAAGCCATAACGCCGACCAAACGAGGTGTATCTGGTGGCAAAGCGCGTAACCTCTTGCAGAATCTCGATGTCGATCTCGATGCGCTGGCGCACGCCGGGACGCTGGACTTTGACGGCGACTTCGTCCCCATTCCACAATGTGGCGCGGTGGACCTGCGCCATCGAAGCGGTGGCGAGCGGCGTGGCGTCGAATGATTGAAAGAGCTCGGTGATGGGTGCGCCCAGTTCGCTTTCGATAATGGCGGTAATTTTCTCACCTGGAACGGGCGTTACGGTGTTCTGGAGACGCGAAAGCGCTGCGATATAATCCGCCGGTAGCAGATCCGGCCTTGTACTCAACAATTGTCCCAGTTTTATAAAACACGGCCCCAGTTCTTCAAGAGCGCTTGCCAGCCCCTTTGCATGGTCGTCGTGGTCGTCATGGTCGTGGTGATCGGCGAGCAGAACGGTCTCGTCGTCGTCTTCCTCGTGGCGATGGCTCAGCATAAATCTGGCGATGATGTGGTGTAGTTCATACTTACGCAGAACGCCAAATATCTCGATGTAACGCTCGGGGTGGCGCGAGAAGCGGCTGGTGAATATACTCATCAACGAGGCGTCATGATTTAGATGCTGTTTGAGACTTGTCATGGTGATCCTGTACCCTCCTTTTCCCTCTCTATACGTGAGCAAGCTTCAAGTTGGATCACCATAAATGCGGGGATTATCTGGCGCCCATCGACGCCGGCTGCGCCGGATTGTCCAGCAAAGCGGGCAATTCAGCGCTAAGGATCAGGAGACCGGGCTGCTGGCTGTCTCGCTATTTTCATGATCCGTAGGTTGCATTCTAGTAGTAGTCTGCACATGCTCGATCCTTGCTGCGATCAATGTACCCACTAGCAGGAGGATGAGCGAGATGAACAACAGTACTGGCAAAAGGAAGAAGTCGTCTATCAGGGCAAAGAAGGCAGCCACTCCAAAGATCGTCCCGGTCAGAGTACGATCTGTCCTGTTTCGGCTGCGAGGAAGCCAGGAGAGTGAAACGAGAGCGGCGACCAGGATACAGGTTGTGACGATACGTCCGGTGGTAAACGCCAGCGGGTTGTGTGTCACTATCTGCTGCAGGTAAGATGCGACTAATGGCAGAACTGCACGTCTCCCCGTGCTGACCAGAATGAGCAGGCAGGCACCACCGCTCAAGATCAGCAGTACGCGCTCTATGTGCGCAAATGTACGGTTCCAGTGTTGCGTTGCAAGCCTGGGGATATAGAGCAGCAACATCAGTACGAACAATCCGTCGAGCACGTACTGATTGCTTATGGAGAAAGCCGGGAGGGCGCCATTCAATACCTGTGTGTTGAGCACAGCAGCAGTAAGATAATCGCTCTGCTTCGCGACGGCGTTTATCAATATAAGTACACCTATGGTGGTACTGAGCACCAACAGAGAGCCAGCCAGGCTCTCTATGCGTCCCGACCAGCGAGAGCGGCGGAGGAAAAGCTCATGCGCACCCAGGAGTCCAACCGTGAGAACGGCGCATATCCCCATCAGATAGACGATCACGATAAGACTATACGATAAGGAAAGCAGGGTAACGCCCTGTTGGGCGGGGAGCAATGATTGCGCCTGCTGGTAATAGCCCTGTCCAGAAGACCACACCGTCAGGCCTATCACCAGTACTATCAACACTATGGCTATAGCGTCAATCACGTTCATCTGGCGATGTTCGCCGGAAAACAGAAGGCGAAGCACAAGCATGCAGAGACCGATAATCAAGGCGTACAGAATCACCTGCCTGTAGAGATCGGGCTGCGAAGCGCCCGCCGTTCGCACAGTTGGTTCTTGCAGCAGTTGCTGAAAGATCAGGAGTTGAATGGCAAGCCAGAGGCTGGTCAGATAGCGTCCCCATTCTGAGAAGAGCGCGAAAATACCCGGTACCAGAGGTGCTATCGAGAGGAGAAGATTGACGCCTACCACTGCTGATAGACTCAGAGCAAGGTGCAGACGGATCAATTCTCCACTCCCAAACGTGTACTGGAACAAAAAACAGGCTGCGCTCAGGATAAGCGCCATCCAGCCATCAAACGACGTTGATGGACTATTGAGCCGTAGCAACGAGATGAGCAGTATGGCTCCGAGAAGCGTAATGACGACACCATTGAGAGTCACGCCATAATAAAGGTCACTGTTGAAAGGAAGGAGCAGGAGTCTGTTGCCAAAAGAGATTTGTAAGAAGAGTTCGGTTCCAGCTATCCCCGCCAGCGCCAGGTGACTTAAACGAGCAAACCAGTTGACCGGCTGGTCCGGCTGTACCATGTACTGACGGGCGGCCAGTGGGACGGGACGCGGGACGATTTTGTCCAGGATTTTTCCCAGGAAGGCGAGCAGTGCAATAACAAGTACTCCATAGGAGAGAAACTGCCAGAGCGGATTGGCCAGCGGGCTTCCGGCGCTTTCTCTCTCGAAGTCAGGTGACACGATGAGAAAGAGCAACGCAAGCACGACAAAACAGCCTGCTTCTAGAACAAGTTTACGGGGAGCTGGTTCCTGAAGGGACGCGAGGACTTCGATACCACATAATAAAAGGAAGGCCATCAATATCAGCTCAGCATGCGTGTACGAGTGTCCAGAGCCCACATAGACAAGAGTCCCAATAATGATTTGTCCCGCTACTATCAGGCCCACAAGGAGCAGAAAGCGCGGAGTCCATAGACTCCTGTCAAATCGCGCCATAAGACCTGAAAACTTCTGTTTGACCATGAGAGCACCGCTCTTTGCTGTTGGGAGACGCATGAAATGTCCTGTATCCTGGGAGGTATGTATTTTCGAATTGTTGAACGTGAAAAAGCCGTCATACTCTTAAAAGCAAATAGATCTTCATTCAATGATATGCAATTTTGCGAGGAAAAACAACCCTTATTGAGAATTGATTCTAAGTAATTTTTAGTGTATCATATATGCGGATCAGCTAATACACCTTCGCATTTTTACTACCGCATTTCTAGTATAAAAACAGGAGGTTTTCTCATGTCAAATGTGCCATCTGCCGAGGAACTTGATGTCTTGTTCCAGGCATTCAAGGATGTCGTAACCCACCCAGAATTTCAAAAGGCATTTGAAGAGGTCCTGAGTTTACCCGAAGATCAACGTCTGGATGCGGCCTCTACACAATTGACAGTTCAAGCGTTAGCGGCAAGAGGCATCCCGATCCCTCCAGAAACGGGCATTAGTATATACAATATCGGGAAGCTCGGTGAATCAATTCTAAGTCCTGTTGGGGATAGAACGACACCAGCAGGCATAACTGATGGTTCACCCCAGTTCTTTGAAGTATGCATCTTGCTCGGCGGCCACAGGGTCTGTTTCGACTTCCCGGTCGTCTCTCTCCCTGAATAGTTGCCGCCTGAGTGATATTCAGTCATAAGAGATCAAGACGAAACAGGGGCGCCACAGACACTACAAAAGCGTGCATGGGCGCTCCTTCGCTCATGTCCACAGGGCAAGAGACGAGACCTATCAGAAGGCGTGGGAGCGAGAGTTAGCGTCGGCACATCTATGTACTCATAGGCTCTGGTGGACGTTCCCAATGCAGGAAGCAGCGTATTAGACAGCGGCTTGCTTTCTGCCGAGGACCCATCAGAGCCCGCTTCAATGTTAAGATGGGCGAAGTAATCGAGAAGGAGCCGGTGGAGGAAGATGTAGCCACCTCCAACTTTGCGCAGAAGGATACGTTCGGCAGCATAGTCTAAAAAGCGCGCGTAGTTCCACGGCATCACTCCGCTACGCCAGAGGAGGACACGCAAGATGTAGTGACGCAGACAGGCCAATCCACCCTTTTGCAGTCCTGCCAGCAATCCTACATTCAGGCCTATCGTTAGCCCAACGCCCGCAACCATTGGCCAGTTCATCCCTCCAAAGACCAACCCACTGCTCACCCCCACGCATACGGTGACGCCGAGTCCAAAGGTAAGACTATTGAGGGCCGAATGACGGATACCTTGATTGGGAACTACGCGCTGCTGATCCTCGATGGTTTTACTCGCTACCCCTTGAAAGATGCCAAGCAGAAGCCAGTAACTCAGCCCAAAGATCAACCCAAAGCTCAGACCAAAGATCAGCGCGGTTGTCCTGGTATCGCGCAGCCAGACTATTATGCCGACAGATAGGCCGCCAATAGCAGCTACCTGCAAGGCTGGCCTTACATGTCGCTTCGAGAAAAAACTCCTTCCAAGGCTCTTCCACGTCCAGACGAGCCTGTCGGTCAGTTGGACAGCCGTGCTCTTGCCAACCAGCAGCGCACTGACGAGGCCGCCAATCAGTCCACCAAGCAGCGCGAAGATCAGCCCTAATGATAACCTTGCGATCAACCCGTCACTTATACTGGCGCTCAGCGCGCCGCTCAGCCCCAGGAGCAACCCGACGAGAAGCCCATTGCGAATCACCATCCTTCTCACGGGATGTCGTGGCTTCGTCCCCTCGGGCGGATGTGGCGCCGCTGGGACCTCTATCGTGTTGCTTCTTCCAGGGAGAACCACCATGAGTAGGAAGCAACAGATCCCGAAGCTCAGCCCGGTCAGCAATCTACTAAGTGGTTCGCCGTCCGGCCCGGAGCTCAGCCACACGCCAAGGCCGAGAACAACGGCTACCCCCAGTTGTTTTAGCAGCCGGGCTATGGGCTTCCCTTCGTTTCTGACGAGAGGCTGTTGCGATGCACTTCCTCCACTCAAGAGCCACCCGAGCAATCCGCTCAGAAGGGTCACCGCCACTCGTGAAGACGGATCAAGAGTGATAAAGGAAAGGGCGAAACTCACGAGCAAACCCATGAGCGTACCCGGCAACCGAATTGCTAGCCAGTCATACACGCGGCGGCGATGTTGATCAGAGAGCCAATCAGGCTGTAAATGTTCGATATAAAATACCGCCTGCCTGTGTTGCAGTAACTGTCTCGCCAGCCAGGTCAACCAGGTTCGTACCTGCTCCGGGCTATAAGGAGCATTACCCCCTCGCCATGCCAGCATACGCTCGATATACTGTTCAAAAACCTGCTGGCGCGTTGGCGCAACGCCTTTCAGGATAAGGGTATCGATCTTTCTGCCCTGAAAAGTGGCGGTCAGGATGCTCAACATCAAGGGGGTTGATGCCATCTCTCGCAGCTCTGCATCCTGGTATAAGGCGACACGCAGCGCATCTGCCGGTTCTCCCACCTGCTCTAAATATGCCTCGATCTGCTCTGAGGAAAGAGGTTGCAAGATCACCGCACTGTCAAGCTGTATGCGCGCCGCCTGCTCCAGGTAGTCCGCGCTCCGACTGCACACCACCAGGGGTAGCAAGCCATGCATAGATCGATAAGTATTGATAGCGTCGATACATGCCGTACGCACCCTGGCGTCCATTTCATCGAGACCGTCGAGCAAAGGAAGAATCTGGTCGGTCTCCACCAGGGTACGTGCCAGTCTGGGGGGTACCTGGTACCTGGTGGTGAGTTCTTCGACGAGCCAGTCCACCAGCGGCGGCTGCTTCGTGGCCCACGAGGACAGGTTGAATACGACCGGCATGGGATGCTGCTCATCGCGCTCGGCCCGGTCCAGCAGATCACGGGCCAGTTCTAGCAAGAGGGTAGTCTTGCCAGATCCAGGAGCGCCCAGAATGAGCAGTTCCCCGTTGGCAGCGTCGTAGACCTGGGTAATGCGAGTCTCCGCGGGCAACGAACGTGGCGCGGTATCGCGGTGTCGGAGCACCAGGTGCCAGGGATTGGCAACGGCATCGGGTTGCGCCTGTAATCCCAGGGTCACGAGGGTAGCTCCATGCAGGGAATGTTCTAGCACGCCTGTAACCCAGAACGCGCGCACGCGACGCAGCAGCCGTTGCCGGTTCGTTTGAGCGAGCGTGGGCCTGGCACGCTTCGAGACGCTCTGGCCGTGCTTTGCAGGTTGAGGGGAAACGCTCGCTACTCGTTCCTCTCCGCTGCGCTGCATTGTCCTGGGCTGCGGTTGTATGGCGGAGTGGTCTTGCCCGCCCGGCGCTGGAACTGGCAGGGGCCTCACACGAGCAAGAGGACGCGTGGTCACCTCTTGCACCTCGTGCTTAGTAGACACACTCAGCAAGAACGGCTGGGTGGCCAGGAAGGCTTCCTCTAACACAGTTGTGAAGTCCTGCACAGTGACAAACCGATGCCGCGGGTCCTTCGCCAGCGCCCCAAAGATGGCATCTTCCACGGCTGGAGAAAGTTGAGGCAGGCGCGCACACAGGCCGGGAGGGGGTTCGTGCAGGTGGTAGTTGAATATCTCGTAGAGCCCGCCGCGAAATGGCGGCTCACCACACAACCATTCATAGACCATCACGCCGAGCGCGTATTGGTCACTGGCGGCACACGGTTTGCCCAGGATCTGCTCGGGGGCCATATAGAGTGGCGTGCCCGCCATGTGGTACTCCGAAAGCGAGCTGAGGGTTCGCTGCACTACTGCAATGCCAAAGTCACTGAGCACGACCTCGTTCCTGGCGTTGAGCAAGAGATTCTCAGGCTTGACATCGCGATGGATGACATACTGTTCGTGCGCATAGTCTAAGGCTGCGGCGATCTGCTTGACGTAGTGGATGATCTGCTCCACAGGGAGACGTGTCCCAACCGGATACGATGTGCGCAAGGTGCCATTAGGGACGTAATCCATCACCAGGTACGGCGTCTGGCCCTCTATCCCAAAGTCATGCACACCGATGATATGAGGATGCTGCAAATGGGCAATCGTGCGCGCCTCGCGCAGAAAGGCTTCATGGGTCTCTGGCTCTATTTGCATATGCAAAATTTTGATGGCAGCGAGTCGCTCTAGATACAGATGTTCACCCAGGTAGACTGCTGCAAAGCTTCCTTGCCCAAGCAAACGGAGCAGGCGGTAGTTGCCAAGTTGTTGTCCCACATAGTCAGCCATACGTGAGGACCTCTCATCCAAAACTGGAAAGGGCAGAACTACTGGATGGGTATACTCACAAAAATATACGTTGATGGCAAAAGAGAACTTCATGTCTATTATAGACTATGTTAAGTCTCGCTAGATAAACGTATTACTGGCTAGTTTTTGGTGGTACACTTCGGGCACGGACCCTTCTCAAATCTACATGATCGATTATGACTAAGCCTCAGCTATCTAAATATTGACACGCTTTGAAAAATAATGATATACTAAACAACATACAAAAACGTGCATTGTGATGCATTTGAACGTCCAGGCAGGTAGTACCATCCTGATAGCTGAACTTCAGTTAAATCGAGGGTACCATTATGGACCACCAATATCAAGCTCCTAATAATCACATCAATAAACCACATCAAAATGTAAAATATTCGGATATGACCCGATATTTGTGTGCTGCCGCTCACTGGGATAGAGAATTTAGAGACTACGTCTTTAATGAAATTGTCTATGAAGAGCACAAGGCCATCAGCCATGTTATCGATGTCGATCTCATCACTGTCGTCAAGCATTGTTTTGCCGCCAGGCGAAGAGAAACTATCCGCAATATTGTGATAGTACTTACTCTTCTTCTTTTTATCTCAGCTTCTCCATTCCTTCTGATTAGACTCATATAATAATTTGGTAGGAGCAGCGCAGAGGTATGACCCCGTATGGGGTCTAGTAATGGAAGCAGCGGGAGAGCCTGAGTATTGGCTTGTGGCCTGTTCAGCGTAAGATGAAGAGTGACCACCTTCTCAAGACGGCTCCCCGTCCATCAGGGTCTCAAGGGTCTATGAGGCTTGTTGC